>AP026798.1:0-326898 GCA_033127725.1 Bombiscardovia nodaiensis
ATGGCTCAAGATCCGTTGGATCCTGCGCAAGAAGCGCGACAAATTTGGATAGCCGCCTCCCAGGTCCTTCAGTTCAACGAAGCGCTGACGGCCCGGGACAAGGGCTGGTTGTCAGATATTGCGCCCGAGGCCGTCTTCGGCACAACGATTGTGCTCTCCGTCTCCTCCCGGGCCGCGCAAGAAGCCGTTCAAGGCGAGCTGAGTGGGCCCCTGCTCGAAGCCCTCAAAATGGCTTCAGGCCGCGAAATGATTCCTGCCATCAAAATCGTCCAGCCATCTGCCACCCAAGCGACTCCTTCGCCAGCGTCAGCCGTCAATGCGCCGATGCCCACAGCCCAGCCCGCGCAGATGCAAACCCCGGATCAAGCTCAACATCCAACCCAAAATCAGGCCCAGGCCCCGGCAGAGTCTGCGGTTCGAAGCGGGTCAACGGGCGAATTTGCGCAGTCGAGTGCCCCTTCCCCCGCTCCGCTCCCCTACGCTGGCGGGCAGCCCCAAGTCTGGAGCGATCAGAGCGACTCATCCTTCTCTCCCGAGCGTTTAAACACGCCCAGTGAGGCTACCGGCCAGGCGTCCACTGCCGAAGAAGCTGACGGTTCTGCCGACCCTCAAGCGCATCGTCAAGCCAGTCAGCAGTTCCCTGAGCAGCTGCCAGCCAGCTCCAGCCAAGATGCCCTGGCGGCATTCCCGACCTACCAGGCCGCACAGGGTGCCCAGGTCCGCCCCTCGCAGGGCAGTCAACAACCCAGCGCTCCCGCAGCATTCGGCCCGCAAGCATACTCGCAGCAGACATTTGCCCAGTCGTCCTTAGGGGAACAGGCCTTCGCTGAGAGTCCAGAAGAGCCGCGCGACTACGCCCAGTACGCTCCGCTGGCTCAGGCTACTGCCCCGGCGCAGGCTGCAGACAACCAGCAACTGTTTGCGATTCCACCTTTTATGGATCAAAATCAGGTGGCGCGCGACCCGCAGACCCACCTTGACAAGAGTGCAACCTTCAACAATTTCATTCCAGGAGCGTCCAACCGTTTTGCCCGCACAGTGGCCCTAGCCGTGGCTGAGGGCACGGGGCGCATCTACAACCCCTTGTGTATATATGGCAGCTCAGGCCTGGGCAAGACCCACTTGCTCAACGCCATCGGCAACTATGCCCTGCTCAAGGATTCCAGCCTTAAGGTGCGCTATGTGACGAGCGAGGAATTCACCAACGAGTTCATCGAGGCCCTGCAGGACACCAAGCACGCCAAACAAATTCCGGAGTTTAACCAGCGCTACCGGCAGGTGGATGTACTCCTGATTGACGATATCCAATTTTTGGGCGGCAAAGAGGCCACGCTCGATCAGTTCTTCCACACCTTCAACGCCTTGCACGACGCCAATAAGCGCATCGTCATCGCGTCCGATGTGGCGCCCAACAAACTCAAGGGCTTTGAGGACAGGCTCATCTCCCGCTTTGAGTCGGGCTTGACAGTCGACATTCAGCCTCCTGACCGGGAGACGCGCGTCGCTATTTTGCGCATGTTGGCAGGCAATATGGGCATCGCCATTCCCAACGAGGTCTTCGACCTGATTGCGGAGCGGTTCACGGAGAATATTCGTGAGTTGGAAGGCGCTCTGACTCGTGTGACAGCCATGGCGAGTCTAAACAATCAGCCAGTCACGCAGACCCTGGCCGAGCAGACCTTACAAGATTATTTTGCGACTGACGTGGAGATAAAACCGACGGACATCATCTCCCAGGTGGCAAAATACTTCCACCTGACCTTCGATGACTTGGTAGGCCGCACTAGGACTAAGAACATCGCCCTAGCCCGGCAGATTGCCATGTATTTGGCCCGAGAAATGACCTCTATGTCTCTCGTAGACATCGGTGAGGTCTTCGGCGGCCGCGATCATACAACCGTCATGCACGCCTATACACGTATTTCCAATGAAATGCAGGAAAAGCGCGAGATTTATAACTACGTTATGGAGCTCACAGTTCGACTCAAACATCCTCAAGCAAACTAAGGCGACACGCCCAAAGAAGGATGAGAAGCACAATAAGTTATCCACATACTTATTCGCAGATGTGGGCAAAGTCGGCGGATAAGCCCTCCTAGAGTGGGGATAAGTTGTGAGTAGTCAGGGGATGAATCCACATTTTTTGTGGACAAATAAAATTTTACTTATCCACTGTGCATAACTCATGAGAATATCCACAGTTATCCACATTTTCTTCGCGGTTCCCCATCCACTTTCCGCGGCTCTCTGTAGCCTCTCCTTAGACTTATCCACACTATCCACCGTGCTTATTATTACGACTACCTTACATATCTCTCTTTTCGTCATTCTCATTATCACTTGTTTGGCATTTCATTCTCACTAAGCATTCGCTGCTCCCGCTAGAATGAGAGACATACGTACTTTGCATAATCCAAGAAGGCCATATGAAAGTTGAAATTAATTCCGCTGCCCTGGCAGACGCTGTCTCCTGGACGACTCGTGTCATACCAGCCCGTCCTGCAACACCTATCCTGTCCGGTATTCGCCTTGAGGCCGCCGATGGCACCCTGCACTTGTCCGCCTTTGACTATGAGACATCTGCCCGCCACCACATCGAAGCAGGAGTCGATGAGGCAGGTACCGTTCTGGTCCAAGGCAAGCTCCTGGCAGACATTACCAAGTCACTCCCTGCCGAAAAAACATATCTGTCCACTGAAGGTTCCAAAATCACCATCAGCTCAGGCAAGTCAACCTTCACCATGCAGCTGATGCCCGATACGGAGTACCCAGCCCTGCCTCAGGTGCCCGAAACCATGGGCCAAGTTGACGCTCAGACCTTCAGCCAGGCGGTCTCCCAAGCTATCGTCGCTGTCTCGCACGAAGAAAACCGCCCGGTCCTCACTGGCGTCAAAACCCACATCGCGGGCAACAAAGTCGTCATGACCGCTACTGACCGCTTCCGACTCTCGCAGGCTTCCTTCACCTGGACCGCCCAAGACAGCAAAACTGATGCCACCCTGCTCATCCCCGGATCCCTCCTGCGAGACATTTCCCGCTCCCTGGACGAGCACCAAAACGTAGTTTTCGACTTTGACCCCGAAAATCCAAAGATTGTAGGTATCCAAAACGCTGGCCGCGTCTCCACCTGCCAGCTCATTGACGGCGAATTCCCAGCTGTCGACCGGCTCTTCTCCGACGAGTACCCCATTCAGGCAGTCGTTTCCAAGCAAGAGCTTGTAGATGCTATCAAGCGTGTAGCCCTGGTGGCAGAACGCAATGCGCCCATTCGTATGGTCTTCTCAGGCCATGAGGTGACCTTGAGCGCCGGAGCTGCGGACGAGGCTCAGGCTCACGAGATTCTCGAAGTAGATCTGGACGGCGAAGACATTACTGTGGCCTTCAATCCCTCCTATCTGATCGAGGGACTTGCTGCTATCAATGAGCCCTTCGTGCGGATAAAAATGACCTCTGCGGTCAAGGCTGTGGAGTTCAACGGCCAGCAGGAGGCGGATTCGGAAGAATCCATGGACTACCGCTACCTGCTGGTGCCCATGCGCTTCAACGTATGATTGACCGCCTAGGCCTTTCCTGCGGCCCCAAGGCTGTTGCTGGCAAGTGAGAAATCAGGTTCGTAGAGAGTGTATATTTCGCGTCTAGCCGTGGACCAGTACCGTTCCTGGTCCTCGTTTGTACTCGACTTGGAACCTGGTTTGAACATTGTGCAGGGTCGCAACGGCATGGGTAAAACCAACCTGGTAGAAGCTCTTGAGGTCCTCTCGACCGGCTCCAGCCACCGCGTCTCGTCCTCCGCCCCACTGGTTCAGCGGGGGCAGTCAAAAGCGACCATCCGGGCCAATGCGCAGGAGGGTGGGCAGACCATCACCTACGAGCTGACGGTTGCCTTGCGCGGTGCGAACCGGGGACGGATTAACGGTGGGCCCTCGCTCTACATGCGCGACTTGGTGGGCCGGGTTCCCAGCGTGACTTTTTGGCCGGAAGACCAGCGGTTGGTGACGGGTGAGCCAAGTGGCCGCAGGACTTTTTTGGACCAGATGGCCTCCCAGCTTGACCCTTCCTACTACCAGCTGCGGCAGGATGTGAGCCACCTGGCCCAGCAGCGCGGCGCTCTCTTAAAACAGCTTTCCCGTGCCCAGGAAGACGGCCGTTTTGGGGCAGGTCCCAGTCAAGCGGATTTGAGTACTTTGGAAGTGTGGACGGCACAGTTTATCGCCAAAGGTATGGAGCTGACCGCGCGCAGGATGCGGCTCCTGCAAGAGCTTCAAGAGCCCCTTGAGAGCATCTACCGGCAGTTGGCCGGGCAAGAGCAGGAGGTGGCCTTGGTCTACCAGCCCTCTTTTGCGGAAGTTCTCGAGAGCGGTGTCAGCCAAGAGAGTTCCCAGCGCATCAGCCAGCACTTTCAGCGCATTTACCCGGGAGAGCTCGCTCGCGGGCAGAACTTAATCGGTCCCCAGCGCGACGATTTTGCCTTCACGCTCAACGGTATGCCGGCTAAGGAATACGCTTCCAACGGGGAAGAGTGGACCCTGGCGCTCGCGCTGAGATTGGCTGAATACCAGCGTTTATCCGAGCAAGCTGACAGTAATCCTATCTTGGTTTTAGACGATGTGTTTGCGCAGCTAGACGAGCAAAGGCGTAGGCAGATCCTCCAGTTTGCCCAGCGCCAGCCCCAGGTCATTATGACCGTGGCGGCCTTGAGCGACATCCCGCAGACCGACCAGGCGCATGTGATTGACCTGGCGCAGTTGGTGCAGGAGAGGGCGGCCTTGGAAGCGAGCCTGCTGCCATGAGTAAGCCAATTGCACAGGAGCTGAAACTTGACCCGCGCAAGCTGCCGGCGCAGGTGTTTGAGCGGTTCGTTGAGCATGCTTTTAACCCCAAGGCCCGGCAGGAAGATGCCCGCTTGGCTTGGGAATCATTTGGCAAGCCCGGTCGTGACCCAACCGACTTTTCTCAAGTGTTCCAGGGGATAGCCGCTCAGGGCAAGTGGGTGCCGTATTTGAAGGTGGCTCAGCTGCGCGACCACTGGGATCAGGTGGTAGGCCCAGTCATTGGCCGGCAGTCGCGGGTGCTCTCCTACGAGCAGGGGCGGCTCATTATTCAGGCGCGAACTACCGTATGGGCCACGCAGCTGACCTATTTAGTGCCGCAGCTCAAGGGGACCATCTCCCAACGCTTGAATATGCCGGTGGACGAGATTCAAGTGACCGGTCCCCGCAGTTCCCGCTTTGCTGCAGGTAGGTAGTTGGCCGCTCGTGGGCTGGCAGCGGATGGAGAGAATACATACTAAGGAGCTGCTTCCCCTCGCTTCGTTTGCGGGGCAGATTGGGGCCCTAACTTCGCTATCAGCCCTCTGAGCCGTTTTCGTCGTATGTCGCTGGTAGAATACATGTAAGTGGTTAATCGTGCGCAAGGCCCTTTTTTGGGCGTTTTAGGGCGTATGAATCTTATTTTGACCCTTGCATGAAGCTGAAGGGCCTAGGAAGGAATCTCTGTGGCAGAGCGTGATTCGGATGTGTCTCAAGATGCACAGGATGTAGCTGCACCTGAGGAGCTCAATGAGCTGCAAGATGCCCAGCTGGATGATTCGCTGTCTCCTGACCATTATGATGCCAGTGATTTGCGAGTCTTGGAGGGTCTGGAAGCCGTCCGCTTAAGGCCTGGCATGTATATCGGCTCAACGGGGCCCAGGGGTTTGCATCATTTGGTCTACGAGATTGTCGACAACTCAGTCGACGAGGCCTTGGCTGGCTACGCGGACCATATTGAAGTGACTATTTTGCCTGACGACGGCATTCGCGTGGACGACAACGGCCGCGGCATTCCAGTTGACGAAGTGCCTGGTGAGGGCATTTCCGGCGTGGAGACCGTGATGACCAAACTCCACGCTGGCGGCAAGTTCGGCGGCGGCGGTTACGCGGTCTCCGGCGGCCTGCACGGCGTAGGTATTTCCGTGGTCAACGCCCTCTCCACCCGCATTGAGGTCGAGGTGCGGCGGCAGGGCTACCACTGGCACCAAACCTATGTCAACCAGCAGCCGCAGGCCCACCTGGCCAAGGGCGAACCGATGGGTGAGGACGAGTCCACTGGCACATCGGTGACCTTCTGGGCTGACCCGGAAGTGTTCGAGACGACTTCTTACGACTTTGAGACCCTGCGCGCTCGCTTCCAGCAGATGGCCTTCCTGAACAAGGGTCTGCGCCTGACCCTGACCGACCAGCGCCAGCCCGATTTGGCCGGTGACGAGGTGGCGGGCGAAGACGAGCCTGCCAGCCGCGAGCAGTCAGTTTCCTACCGCTACGAGAACGGTATCCGCGACTACGTTGAGTTCCTGGTCAAGACCAAGAAGGCCACGCCTGTAGAAGATGACATCATTGACTTCGAGGCTGAGGACCTGGATCTGGGCATTTCGGCCGAGGTGGCTATGCAGTGGACCGGTTCCTACTCGGAGTCGGTGCACACCTTTGCCAACACCATCTCCACCACTGAAGGCGGCGCGCACGAGGAAGGCTTCCGTGCGGCGCTGACTATGATGGTCAACCGCTACGCTCGAGATAAGAATATCCTGAAAGAAAAGGACGAGAACCTCTCGGGTGACGACGTGCGCGAGGGTCTGACAGCTGTGATTTCCGTCAAGATGACCAACCCGCAGTTTGAGGGCCAGACGAAGACCAAGCTGGGCAACCCCGAGGCGAAGACCTTCGTGCAGCGGGTCATGACCGAGCGCTTGACCGACTGGTTCGATGCTCATCCGGGCGAGGCCAAGGCCATTGTGCAAAAGGCTATCGAGGCTTCTCGGGCGCGTATTGCGGCCAAGAAAGCGCGCGAATCCACCAGGCGCAAGTCCATTTTTGAGACGGCCGGCATGCCCGACAAGCTCAAGGACTGCCAGTCCAACGACCCCGAAGAGTGCGAGCTCTTCATCGTCGAGGGTGATTCGGCAGGCGGCTCAGCTATCCAGGGGCGTAACCCCTTGACTCAGGCCATTCTGCCCCTGCGCGGCAAGATTTTGAACACTGAGCGCGCCTCCCTGGATCGCATGATGAAGTCCGACACGATCGAGTCGCTGATTACGGCTGTGGGCGGCGGCTACGGCGAAGAGTTCGACCTGAGCAAGGTGCGCTACCACAAGGTCATTATTATGGCTGACGCCGATGTGGACGGTGCTCACATTGCCACGCTGAACCTGACCCTCTTCTTCCGCTACATGCGGCCGATGATCACCGCTGGTTACGTGTACGTAGCTATGCCGCCGCTCTACCGGCTCAAGTGGACCAAGGGCCCGCACGACTTTGTCTATACCGATGCCGAACGCGACCGCGTCCTGGCCGAGGGCAAGTCCAAGGGTCGCCAGCTGCCCAAGGGCGAAGGTATTCAGCGCTACAAGGGCTTGGGCGAGATGAGTTACCAGGAGCTTTGGGAGACCACCATGGATCCTGACCACCGCATTTTGAAGAAGATTCACATTGAGGACGCAGCCCAGGCCGACGAGACCTTCACCATGCTCATGGGCGACGAAGTAGAGCCCCGCCGAATCTTTATTCAACGCAACGCCAAGGATGCCCGCTTCGTAGACGCCTGATGGCAGCTCAAGCGTACCGATGAGTGTGATGGACTGAAGAAAGCTGAAGGAATACAGTGGCAGACGACAACAACGAAAATAATGCTCAAGATGGGCTCGACGGGCTCAACTTGCCGGACGGGTCGCGCGAACCCCTGAGCCCCCAGGAGATGGACAATACCGACTACGGCCTCCTGAAGGGCGAGCGGATTCAGCCCATTGACCTGCAGCGGGAGATGAAGGACTCCTACCTGTCCTACGCCATCTCCGTGATTGTAGAACGTGCTCTACCAGATGTGCGCGACGGCATGAAGCCCGTCCACCGTCGTGTAATTTACGCCATGTACGACGGCGGCTACCGGCCCGACCGCGGCTACAACAAGTGCTCGCGCGTGGTGGGCGACGTGATGGGTAAGTACCACCCCCACGGCGACGCTGCCATTTACGACACGATTGTGCGCCTGGCTCAGTCCTGGTCCATGCGCTACCCGCTCGTTGACGGCCAGGGCAACTTCGGCTCCCCCGGCGACGACCCGGCAGCTGCTATGCGCTACACCGAGTGCCGGATGGCCCCTCTGGCCATGGAGATGGTGCGCGACATCGACAAGGACACCGTCGATTTCATCCCCAACTACGACGGCAAGACCCAGGAGCCTACGGTTCTGCCCTCCCGCTTCCCCAACCTTCTGGTCAACGGCTCCTCCGGCATCGCCGTAGGTATGGCCACCAATATTCCTCCCCACAACATGGGCGAGGTCGCGCAGGGCGTGCACTGGGCGCTCGACCACCCCGATGCCAGCAAGGAAGAGCTCTTAGACGCTCTGATCGGCATCATCAAGGGCCCTGACTTCCCTACTGGCGCCACGATTTTGGGCCACAAAGGCATCGAGCAGGCCTACCGCACCGGTCGCGGCCTGATCACCATGCGCGCTGTAGTGAACACCGAAGAGATTAAAGGCCGCATGTGCCTGGTGGTCACCGAGCTGCCCTACCAGGTCAACCCCGACCGCCTGGTGGTCTCCATCCGCGAGGCTGTGCGCGACGGGAAAATCCAGGGTATCGCCGACATGCGCGACGAGACTTCGGGCCGCACCGGTCAGCGCTTGGTGCTGGTCTTGAAGCGCGATGCCGTACCCAAGGTGGTCTTAAACAACCTCTACAAGCACTCCCAGCTCCAGCAGACCTTCGGTGCCAACATGCTGGCCCTGGTCGACGGCGTGCCCCGCACCCTGAGCCTGGACGCCTTCATCCGCCATTGGGTGGACCACCAGCTGGATGTGATTGAGCGCCGTACCAAGTACTTGAAGCGCGAGGCCGAAGAGCGCGACCACATCCTCCAAGGCTACTTAAAGGCCTTGGACATGATCGAAGAGGTCATTGCACTCATCCGCCAGTCCAAAGATGTAGAGTCGGCTCGCACGGGCTTGATGAACCTGCTGGATGTAGACGAGATTCAGGCTGACGCCATCCTGGCTATGCAGCTGCGCCGCCTGGCAGCCCTCGAGCGTCAGAAGATCGTTGACGAGCACGATGAGCTCATGCGCAAGATTAAGGATTACAACGACATCTTGGGCGACCCTCTGCGCCAGCGCAGGATTGTGGGCGACGAGATGGACGAGATTGTGGAGAAGTATGGTGATGAGCGCCGCACTAAGATTCTCCCCTACTCGGGCGAGATGAACGTTGAAGACCTGATTGCTGACGAAAATGTGGTGGTCACGGTCACGCACTCGGGCTTCGTCAAGCGCACCAAGGCAGACGAATACCGGGCCCAGCACCGGGGCGGCAAGGGTATTAAGGGTACCAAGCTGCGCGAGGCAGATGTGGTGGACCATTTCTTCCTCACCTCCACCCACAACTGGCTCCTCTTCTTTACCAATAGGGGCCGGGTCTATCGGATTAAGGCTTACGAGTTGCCCGAAGGTTCGCGCGACTCAAAGGGCCAGCATGTGGCCAACCTCCTCCAGCTGAGTCCGGGCGAGCAAATCGAGCAAGTCCTCTCCCTGCACTCCTACGAGGATGCCGACTACCTGGTTTTGGCCACGCGCACCGGCAAGGTGAAGAAGACTCGCTTGTCTGAGTACGACTCCCCCCGTCAGGGTGGCTTGATTGCTGTGCGACTGGTGCAGCTGGAGGACGAGCAGGGCAACTTGCTCACTCAGCCCAGCGCCGACGGCGAAGGCGACGAGCCGGTCTACGACGAGCTGGTCGGTGCCGCCCTGTGCAACAAGCAGGATGACATTATTCTGGTCTCTCGCAAGGGCATGAGCGTCAAGTTCCCGGCCTCCGACGACACCCTGCGTCCCATGGGTCGGCAGACCGCCGGCGTGCAGGGCATGAAGTTCCGCGAGGGTGACGAGCTCCTGAGCATGGACGTGGTGCCTGAGGATTCGCACGACGACCTACTGGTGGTCACTGGCGAAGGCTATGCCAAGCGCACTGCCCTGTCCGAGTACCGCCTCCAGGGCCGCAACGGCTACGGCGTCAAGGCTATTGCCATGGTCGAGGGCCGCGGTTCCTTGGTTGGAGCGCTGGTAGTGAGCGAAGACGACCAGGTTATGGCCATCATGAAGTCGGGCAAGGTTATTCGTTCCGACGTTGCGGAGGTCAAGCGCACCGGGCGTAACACGCAAGGCGTCACTCTGGCCAAGCCCGACAAGGGCGACGAAATCCTCTCGATTGCCCGCAATGCTGAGCATGACGAGGAAGACGAGGATGCAGCCGACGCTGCGGACGAGGCTGGTGCAGCAGTGAGCGAGCCCGCCGAAGCGCAGCAGGATTAAGAGTTAGAGCCAAAATAGGCAGGTTGGTCAGCCGAGTCCGGCGGTAGTGTGGAGAAGCAGCTATTCGCTCTCCCCTACCGCCGGAGAGCTGGTAGGCTCGCAAGGCATGAGTAGTACTTGCTAACCATGTGAGTAAAGTTGTGGTTGTCTTGGGCGAACAAATCAAGGAGCACCGATGAGCCAAAAGGACAGCGGAAAGGCTGAGTCTGCCAAAGCAGGGCAGGGCGAAGAGCGGGTTGCGCGCTCGCAGGAGGGTGAGGCAGCCCAGGGCAACCAATCCCGGGCTGCGTCTCAGTCGACAGCTGATAAGCCTGAGTCAGCAGCTGCAAGTCAGACCCCAGCAACTGCCAGTGCAAAGAGCAGCGCCGGGCAAGAAAAGCGCGAGTCAACGGCTCAAGCCAGCTCGCAAAAGTCCCAGGCTGCTGCCGGGTCAGCCCGCAAAGTTCAAGCTTCCCAAGGAGGGCAGCAGGGCACGCAGCCAAAGAAGGAGTCGGTGAGCTCCCAGGCTGTGACCGGCAAGGAAGCGCAGTCTGCCAAGGTTTCTAAATCTGCCAATGCTGGCAAGTCTGGCAAGTCTGAACAGAGCGCCCGGTCTGCTGAGTCTACTCAAAGTGCTCCGGCAGCCACCTTAAAACCCATTCAAGCTGAGCAGGTGCGTCACACCGGCAGCCCGCGGGTAGCTGCTTCGTCTTCTTCTGAGGCACTGCCACGAGTGACAGCCAAGAGCCAGGCCAGGCCGAGCGTCCGCACAGCTGGCAGCCCGAGCGAGCGGGCCAATGCCCGTCTTGCCGGCACAACGGCCAGCGCCCCCCGCACTGTGCGCACCGACGAGCCAGCAGAGTCCGCCGCCCGTCCCCAGGCCTCGCGTATGGGCTTAGGCTCCAGTAAAAAGCCTCATGTGCCGCGCGCCCGCCGGATGCAGTTGTCCTTGACCCGTCTGGACCCCTGGTCGGTGGCCAAGGTATCTTTCCTGCTTGCCATTGCTGGTGCCATTATTCAGATTATTGCGGCAGCCCTCCTCTGGCTTTTGCTCAACACCATTGGCCTGTTCGACAACATCACTCAGATGGTGTCCAAGACCGGCCTGGACGCTGGTGGCTTGGACTTAAGTTCCGTGCTGAGCTTGGGCACTGTGGTCAGTACCGTGACGATTTTCTCCATTTTCGAGATTGTGTTCGTCGTGGTGCTAGCCACGATCGGCGCCTTCCTCTACAACGTGGTCAGTTCGCTGGTGGGCGGTATTCACGTCACCTTGGGAGATGATTAGCGCCCGTCTGCTTGGTTGGTTTGGTTGGTTTGGTTGGTTTGACTTCGTGCAGGGCCCGTATTTGAACCCTGCATAATCTTCATACTTGAGTATGAAGGCGCACGTATTCATTGAACAGTACAGTGACAATATGCTCCACTACATCGGCTCGTTTAGCTCTTCATTCGCCATGTCTATTGCGATGTGGCCCCTTGCTTCTCTGCTGTTGACTCTGCCAGTTTTGGCCCTCATTTATCACCGCTACCATCGCCTGCGTTTCGTGTCGGCTATGACGGCTTACCTGGTCATCCTCTACCTGCTCTCACTCGTTTTCTTCACCCTGTGGCCCATGCCGGATGACAGAGCCGCCTTCTGCGCCACGCACAATTACCCGGCCCAGCTCCACCCCTGCAGTTCCTCAACGACTTAGCGACCGGCGGCCGCCCGGCCCTCTTCCAGATCCTGCTCAACATCGTCTTCTTCGTGCCCCTGGGCTTCATTATGGGTCGCGTCTTCCGCTGGCCCTGGTTTTTGGCGCTACCAGCAGGCTTTATCACTTCGTTGGTCATTGAGACGGCCCAGTTGACTGGGGCTTTTGGCTTGGTTGGCTGCGCTTACCGGCATTTCGACGTGGACGATTTGATGTGGAACACGTCCGGAGCGCTTATTGGCCTTATTGTCGCCGCGCTGGCGAACTGGATTGCTCCGCCCCGCCAGCCCGACGCTCCCGAAGTGGTGCTCAACCCCTCCTTCCTCCACCGGTGCGTGGCGATGGCCATCGACTTGGTTTTGACCTACGCCATCTCGTCTTCGCTTGGCTTCGGCGTGGTGGTTCTTATCAATCGTGCGGCGGCCCACCGTCCGAACGGAGATTACGCTATCGCCGGCTGGTCGGCCAGCCCCGATGCCCTGCGCACGTTGGTTCTTGCGCTCAACATTGGCTTCTTGCTCTTCTTCGAGTTCCTGCTGCCTCTCCTGCACAGGGGCCAGACTCTGGGCGGCTCCTTTACCCACATGAGCGCGGAGACGAAAGTGCGCCACGGCTGGCTCCGGGCCGCCTTCTACCTGACTCGCACAGCGGTGGTCCTGGCCGTTTTCGGCCCGTGGACTGGCCAGGCGAGGGTCTATATGTCTGACTTTGCCATCCTCCTCCTGGTCTTCTACCTCTTCAAGCGGCAGATGCCCTACGATCTGATTCCAGCCTCCGAGCCAGACCCTCCAGCAGCTCCCCTGCCTGCTGCCGCGGGTTATTCAACCGGTGTTGCGGTCGCTGGCGGTTACCCAGGAGACTATGGCTACCAAACCTATGGCTCCCAGGGTGCCTATGCCGGCGGTGACACTGCAGACATCCCAACTCAGGACGGCTCTATGCCGGTCAGCTTCCCTCCAGCGGGTCGCTAGGAGCAGTGGCTAGGGCCAGATATTGCACTGTCTGCGCGAGTTCTCTTGACCGGGGCGGAGGCTGCAGTTGTGGCTGCGTTTGCGTTTGTAATTGCGGTTGCGTCCGTGGTTGTGCTGCGGTTGAGCCGACCCTGGCAGTCTCGGTCCCGTCCGTCTACAGCGTCTCCGCGGGCGCTGCCTGCGACTTGAAGCGCACTTCCGAAACTACAATAGCTACGAAGATAATGGCGAATCCGGCCAAGTGCTCAGCGGTCAATTCTTCGCCCAGGGCGAGTACGGAAACCACCATGCCAAAGAGGCTTTCAGTGCACAAGATGAGCGAACCCTGCGAGGCCGGCACCTGCGAGAAGGCAATATTCTGTAGGTTTTGCGCGATGAGTGTGGAGACGAGTGTCAGGTAGATGAGCGAGCCCAGCACCTGCGGCTGGAAGTCGGCCAACTGCGGCATGGGTTCGGTCAGTACTGCCCCTACAAGGAAGAGCACGCCGGCCACGAGCAACTCATAGTAGGTCAAAATCGTGGCGTCAAATTTCTTGGCCAGCCCGCCAGCCAGCACAATGTTGCCCCCATAAAACACGGCGCCCACGAGCGTGAGTACGTCCCCACTACTCAGCGATATTACAGCGGAGTCGTCCGGACTCAGCGAGATGAGGCCAACGCCCACAATGCACAGGAGGGCGGCCGCAAAGTTCCGCCAGGCGGGGCGTTTGCGCGAGACGGCCCACACCAGGAAGGGCACGAGCACGCAGTAGGTGGCGGTCAGGAAGGAGTTGCGCCCGGGCCCGATGGTGCGCAGCCCCAGCATTTGCAAGAGGAAAGCCGCCCAGTAGGTCACGCCCAGAAGCAGGCCCGGCACCAGCATACTGAGCATGTGACTGCGTTTGAGTTTGCCCCACAGGATCGGCGTGAGTACGGCCACGGCTATGACCAGGCGAATTCCCATGATCCACTGCACGCTCAAGCGCCGCAAGGCAACTTTTTCAAAAGTGTATCCAGCTCCCCAAGCCGCAGCCGCCGCCAGCAGCATGAGTCGAGCCAGCCAGGGTTGCAGTTTCATTGAGCTTGTCGTCACGGGTTCCATACTTTTCAGTGTAGTGGCAGCCCCTCCAACTTGGCCTGTCCCCCGGTTTGAGTCCGCGAGTCGTCTCCGTATTCGCTATCAATACGCAGTAGGCCTTCATTTCCAGCAATTCGTGATCTCTGATTCGTCTGCCAGTTCGTCTACAAGCTGCCCAGCTTGCGCTCGCAGTCATCTTTCTGTTGCTCTACTGCCCTGCCTGCAGGCCCAGCTCAATGCTGCTCTCCGGGGCTCCGGCATTGCGCGTTGTGCTCTGGGCGGTTTGTCTCAGCTGGCGCACGAATCCGTGTTAGGTTAGGTGTATTGCTGAGACGAGGAGGTAGCTATGCCGGTTTTACGCCGTGTGCCTCTGACCCGTGACGAGTTTGGCCGCCCCCTCCCGCGCACTAGCTCGCGGCTCTATAGCACCCGTATCAATGGAGCTCGCATAGTCTTTTCTATGAACCCCGCTCCAGCATCTGCGCCGATTCTTCTCTACCTGCATGGCGGTCCCGGTGACGCCTGTATTCCTCTAACTGAGCGTTACAACGCCGGGCTCGAGCGCCACTTCCGCTTCATCAACTTTGATCAGCGTGGCTGTGGCCTCTCGTACTACCCCTTCGGCCCCAGCGAGCACATCACTATTGACCTTATGCTCGCCGACCTCCTGGAGTTGGTTCGCCGCCTCAAGACCGCTTACCCGCAGGCTCCGATTACGCTCCTGGGCCATTCTTGGGGTTCCGTTTTGGGCCTGGAGTTCGCCAGTCGCTATCCTCAGTTGATTCGTCGATATATTGGTGTCGGCCAAGTGGTGAGTATGCCGCTGTCTCACCGGGTGCGCTCGCATCCCCTGCGAGGTCCCTTACCTGCTCACTTGCGTAGGCTTTTCAGCACGGAGAGCGATGTGGCCGACCTGCTCTTGCGTTTTGACGAGCTCAAGGGCACTGGTGGCTGGCTGTCCTTGTGGCAGGATGTCGTCCGCAGCGGGACCTATGTAAGTTCTAGAGCGTACGGCTGGCAGGGTGTGCGTGGACTGCTGTTGGGTGCCCATCAATCTCATGCGGCGCTGGATGCAGAGCTTGACCAGGTAGATTTCACGGCCCTCACGCACTTTGCTGTCCCTGTCTGTTTTGTGGAAGGTCGGCACGATCGCCACTTGCCTGGTGAGTTGGTGCAGATGTATGCAGACACGCTGACGAGTCCTCATTATGTGGCTTGGTTTGAGCATTCGGCTCACTGTCCGCAGTGGGAGGAGCCGGCTCGCTTCTGTAATTTGGTCACGCAGCTCTGTCAGAACGGCAGTTGATGACACGCCGAAGAAGCCCGGAATTACGCCGTTTCTAGAGCCTCAAAGGAGCGCCATTTGCATTCTGGGGGCAAAGGGAGTAAGTTTATCTCTTGCTGCCGCTCAGCAGTGAGAAATCTTCTTGAGAGTTCTTTACGGATGAGTGTGCATGGTGGTTTGAGAACTCAATAGTGTGTTTGTACTACTTTTTATGTTTGTGATTGTCAGTCCGATGCCTGCCTGGGCTTTTTGGTTTGGGTCAGTGAGAGCTGTTAATTGGTGTCGGGGTTTTTTGTGTGTCATTTTTCGCTTTTGAAAAATTGACTCGTCAATTATGTTGTTTTGAGAGTCTGATTGGCTTTCTGCATTTTTTTTGTGGAGGGTTTGATTCTGGCTCAGGATGAACGCTGGCGGCGTGCTTAACACATGCAAGTCGAACGGGATCCAGGCAGCTTGCTGTCTGGTGAGAGTGGCGAACGGGTGAGTAATGCGTGACTAACCTGCCTTGTACTTTGGAATAGCTCCTGGAAACGGGTGGTAATGCCGAATGTTCCACATGATCGCATGGTTGTGTGGGAAAGGGTTTCTGGTATGAGATGGGGTCGCGTCCTATCAGCTTGTTGGTGGGGTGATGGCCTACCAAGGCTTCGACGGGTAGCCGGCCTGAGAGGGTGACCGGCCACATTGGGACTGAGATACGGCCCAGACTCCTACGGGAGGCAGCAGTGGGGAATATTGCACAATGGGGGAAACCCTGATGCAGCGACGCCGCGTGCGGGATGACGGCCTTCGGGTTGTAAACCGCTTTTAACAGGGAGCAAGCTTTCGGGTGAGTGTACTTGTTGAATAAGCGCCGGCTAACTACGTGCCAGCAGCCGCGGTAATACGTAGGGCGCAAGCGTTATCCGGATTTATTGGGCGTAAAGGGCTCGTAGGCGGTTTGTCGCGTCTGGTGTGAAAGTCCACTGCTTAACGGTGGATTGGCGCCGGGTACGGGCAGGCTAGAGTGCAGTAGGGGAGACTGGAATTCCCGGTGTAACGGTGGAATGTGTAGATATCGGGAAGAACACCAATGGCGAAGGCAGGTCTCTGGGCTGTTACTGACGCTGAGGAGCGAAAGCGTGGGGAGCGAACAGGATTAGATACCCTGGTAGTCCACGCTGTAAACGGTGGATGCTGGATGTGGGGCTCGTTCCGCGGGTTCTGTGTCGGAGCTAACGCGTTAAGCATCCCGCCTGGGGAGTACGGCCGCAAGGTTAAAACTCAAAGAAATTGACGGGGGCCCGCACAAGCGGCGGAGCATGCGGATTAATTCGATGCAACGCGAAGAACCTTACCTGGGCTTGACATGTTCCTGACTACTGCAGAGATGTGGTTTCCCTTCGGGGCAGGTTCACAGGTGGTGCATGGTCGTCGTCAGCTCGTGTCGTGAGATGTTGGGTTAAGTCCCGCAACGAGCGCAACCCTTGTCTCGTGTTGCCAGCGGGTTATGCCGGGAACTCACGAGAGACCGCCGGGGTTAACCCGGAGGAAGGTGGGGATGACGTCAGATCATCATGCCCCTTACGTCCAGGGCTTCACGCATGCTACAATGGCCGGTACAACGAGATGCGACATAGTGATATGGAGCGGATCTCTGAAAACCGGTCTCAGTTCGGATTGGAGCCTGCAACTCGGCTCCATGAAGGCGGAGTCGCTAGTAATCGCGGATCAGCAACGCCGCGGTGAATGCGTTCCCGGGCCTTGTACACACCGCCCGTCAAGTCATGAAAGTGGGTAGCGCCCGAAGCCGGTGGCCTAACCAGTTTACTGGGGGGAGCCGTCTAAGGTGGGACCCGTGATTGGGACTAAGTCGTAACAAGGTAGCCGTACCGGAAGGTGCGGCTGGATCACCTCCTTTCTACGGAGATTATTTGAAAATTCCTCATGCTGTTTGGTGTGGGGTCGTGGTTCATGGCTGCCAGGTTTGCTGGTGGTTGGTGGACTGTACTGGCGCGGAAAGATCATGAGCGTGGTATGAGCATACTGTTGGGTTCCCGGACTGCCTGCGGGTGGTTTCGGGTACCGTCTCTGATTGGATTGCTTCCCGTGTGGGTGGTGGTTGGTTGGAGTGTGGTGGTGGTTTGAGAACTGGATAGTGGACGCGAGCAAATGAGCCAACGGTTGTTGGTTTGTTTGTTGTATGTTTTTTCGCCGGGCTCTGTGAAAAGAGTCTGGTTGATTGCTTGTAGTGATCTTATATTTTGTGTTGATTGTAGTCTGATAGGTGTGTGGTCTGCTGGTGGCTGGTGGTTGTGGTTACTGGTAAGGGCGCATGGTGGATGCCTTGGCAGACAGGACTGATGAAGGACGTGTGGGGCTGCGATAAGCCTCGGGGAGCTGCCGACAGGGCTTTGATCCGAGGATGTCCGAATGGGGAAACCCACCAGCTGTTATGGGCTGGTACCACCTTTTTGGTGGGGGGTACGCAGGGAAGTGAAACATCTCAGTACCTGCAGGAAAAGATATTCCGTGAGTAGTGGCGAGCGAAAGCGGAGGATGGCTAAACCATTGTTGTGTGATACCCGTCGGGGGTTGCGATGATGGTGTTGTGGGATGACGTGTCTAGTGGCCGACGCTGCTGGCAGTAGTGATAAAACCGTGTGTGAGATGAACAGGATTGAATGCCTGGCCGGAGAGGGTGATGGCCCCGTAGTTGGTAATGCATGGTCTACTGATCGTTATTCCCGAGTAGCGCGGGACTCGTGGAATCTCGTGTGAATCTGCCCAGACCGTTGGGTAAGCCTGAATATGCCTGTTTGACCGATAGTGAACGAGTACCGTGAGGGAAAGGTGAAAAGTACCCCGGGAGGGGAGTGAAAGAGTTTCTGAAACCGTGTGCTTACAATCCGTCAGAGCCTTCTTTTGGGGGGTGATGGCGTGCCTATCGAAAAATGAGTCTGCGAGTCAGTGATGCGTGGCGAGGCTAACCCGTGTGGGGGAGTCGTAGCGAAAGCGAGTCTGAAATATGGCGTTTGAGTTGCGTGTTCTGGACCCGAAGCGGGATGATCTAGCCCTGAGCAGGTTGAAGCGCGGGTAAGGCCGCGTGGAGGACCGAACCCACTTAGGTTGAAAACTGAGGGGATGACTTAGGGTTAGGGGTGAAAGGCCAATCAAATTCCGTGATAGCTGGTTCTCTCCGAAATGCATTTAGGTGCAGCGTCATGTGATTGTTTCCAGGGGGTAGAGCTACCAGATGCCTGAGGGCCCTTGTGGGGTACCGAGGGCAGCTGAACTCCGAATACCTGTGAAGTGTATCGTGGCAGTGAGTCGGCGGGGGATAAGCTCCGTCGTCGAAAGGGAGACAGCCCAGATCGTCGTTTAAGGTCCCTAAGTGTGTGCTAAGTGGGAAAGGATGTGGAGTCGCATAGACAGCCAGGAGGTTGGCTCAGAAGCAGCCATCCTTGAAAGAGTGCGTAACAGCTCACTGGTCTAGTGGCTCCGCGCCGACAATGTAGCGGGGCTTAAGCACACCACCGAAGACGCGACAACAGCCGTTTGGTTGTTGGGTAGGAGAGCGTTCTGCATGGGGTGAAGCAGCCGGGTAACCGTGTTGTGGACTGTGTGGAAGTGAGAATGCAGACATGAGTAGCGAAAGGCGGGTTAAAATCCCGTCCGCTGAATGACTAAGGGTTCCAGGGCAACGTTCGTCGTCCCTGGGTGAGTCGGGTCCTAAGGCGAGGCCGACAGGCGTAGTCGAATGGATGAACGAGTTGATAGTCTCGTACCGGTGTTAGTGCGTCAAGCTTGAACTGGTGAAGCTGAGTCTTTCATGCTTGTTGATACAGTTTTCGGATTGTTGAGACGGGTGTGGTTCTTGGTGGAGGTGGGGATGGCAGCGTGGGAGTGACACAATGAGAGAGCCGGACTGCGGTGGTGGTTATCCGTGGTTAAGCGTGTGGCGTGTCAGATAGGTAAATCCGTCTGGCTTATAGCGTGAGGCGTGATGATGGGGGGTTTTATACCCTGATATCCGGTGTGTCTTGTTGTCAAGAAAACCTTCAACGTGAGTGCTGGTACCGCCCGTACCCTAAACCGACACAGGTGGTCAAGTAGAGTATACTCAAGCGATCGAGTGAATCCTGGTCAAGGAACTCGGCAAATTACTCCCGTGCCTTCGGCATAAGGGAGACCCCTGGGGGTGAAGCATCTTGCATGTGGAGCGTTTGGGGGTGGCACAGGCCAGGGGGTAGCGACTGTTTACCAAAAACACAGGTGCATGCGAAGGCGTAAGCCGCTGTATATGCACTGACGCCTGCCCGGTGCCGGAAGGTTAAGAGGATCCGTTAACAGCTTGCTGTGAAGCGGTGAATTTAAGCCCCGGTAAACGGCGGTGGTAACTATAACCATCCTAAGGTAGCGAAATTCCTTGTCGGGTAAGTTCCGACCTGCACGAATGGCGTAACGACTTCCCCACTGTCTCGACCAGGAACTCGGCGAAATTGCAGTACGAGTAAAGATGCTCGTTAAGCGCAGAAGGACGAAAAGACCCCGGGACCTTTACTATACCTTGGTATTGGTGTTAGGCAGAGACTGTGTAGGATAGACGGGAGACTGTGAAGCATGAGCGCTAGCTGGTGTGGAGTCGAAATGTGAAATACCGTTCTGTTTGTGTCTGGCTTCTAACCTCGACTAGTGATCCTAGTTAGGGACAGTGCCTGGCGGGTAGTTTAACTGGGGCGGTTGCCTCCTAAAGAGTAACGGAGGCGCTCAATGGTTCCCTCAACCCGGTTGGCAATCGGGTTTTGAGTGTAATCGTACAAGGGAGCTTGACTGTGAGAGTGACGGCTCGAGCAGGGACGAAAGTCGGAGATAGTGATCCGGTGCCGGCGTACGGACGCGGCATCGCTCAACGGATAAAAGGTACCCCGGGGATAACAGGCTGATCATTCCCAAGAGTCCATATCGACGGGATGGTTTGGCACCTCGATGTCGGCTCGTCGCATCCTGGGGCTGGAGCAGGTCCCAAGGGTTCGGCCGTTCGCCGATTAAAGCGGCACGCGAGCTGGGTTCAGAACGTCGTGAGACAGTTTGGTCTCTATCCTCTGCGCTCGTTGGAATTTTGAGGAGACCTGCCCATAGTACGAGAGGACCTGGGTGGACGAACCTCTGGTATGCCGGTTGTCACGCCAGTGGCACGGCCGGTTAGCTACGTTCGGATGGGATAACCGCTGAAAGCATCTAAGCGGGAAGCCCCCTCCAAGATAAGAATTCCGTACACGCTTTGACGTGTGTGAGGCCCCATGGAGAACACATGGTTGATAGGCCGGATGTGGAAGCCCTGTAAGGGGTGAAGCTGACCGGTACTAATGGCTGATAGTAATCACAAACCCCCACTCTCTTGGTGAGGGTGGGTTGCTAGTGTGAGCATCACGTATCAGACTACACGTATGGTTAACATGAGAGCATATGTGGTCCTCCTGCAAGTAATCAGAAAGCATACATCCGCGTCTACTAGCCGGTTCCCCAACCATGACCCAAGCCCTTGCATAGAGGGATAGTTGAAGATTTTGCGGTGGTCATAGCCTGGGGGAAACGCCCGGTCCCATTCCGAACCCGGAAGCTAAGGCCCAGCACGGCAATGGTACTGCACTCGGAAGGGTGTGGGAGAGTAGCACACCGCCGCAATCACCTGTTACAGAAGAGGTCCCACCCAACAATATTGTTGGACGGGACCTCTTCCCATATGTTAAGCCAGTGCCGTCTTGCTCAACTTGTATTGCTGAGTGAGGCCTTACTTATACCCACACCCAAACCAGCAACCCACACCAGCCCTCACACCAGCCAGCAAGCAGCCAAGCACACACTGGTTGGTATACGCCTGGGCATACCATCAAACCCACAGCCAGCCAGGCAGCCAAACACACCCAGGGTTATACGCCAACATGTGTGCACATGGGTTCACGGAGGGTTTCGCCAGTCGTGTGGTTGACTGCTTGGTATACGACTTGGCCCACAATAGAGCAACCAGCAAAGGCAAGCTGTGAGTCACAGGCCAGCACGATGCATAAGTAAAGACAGCTTTTCCTTGCGTTTGCGTCGGAAGTCACGAAGTTCACATTGCGCACGGGGGGGGGGCTGATAATGTTGCAGCAATAATGGTGGAAGCGGAGAAAGGGATTGCTATGGTGCATTTGGAGGCGATTACTAAGGACAACTTCTTCCCGGTGCTGGAGCTGAAACGGCCGGAGGGGGAAGATTTTGTGCCGGACAACGCCCTTTCGATGGCGGAGGCCTGGCTCTACCGCAATGACGGTACCAGCGAGCCCAGAGCCATGTATGATGACGACAAACTCGTAGGCTTCGTAATGACGCATGATGCCGCGGACAAGCCGGTGCGCGATATATGGAGGATCCTCATACCCGAGGAATTCGCTAATAAGGGGTATGGGAGCCAAGCCTTGCGCATTCTCATCGACGAGGCAACTGCTGATAAGTCTATCGAGCAGCTGAAGATCTCCTATATGCCTGGCAATGACCGTGCTGAGCATGTGTACCGGAAGGCTGGCTTTGTGCCTAATGGTGAGAAAGATGGCGAAGAAATCGTCATGGAGTATGCCTTCTAATACTTAATATAGAAAAGCCCCGCCGGGCAGAACCTGGCGGGGCTTTTTTGCTCCTACCGAAGGAAATCAGCGGATTCAACGATGCAAGGTTCGACCTTGACAATGGCGTCCATGGGGAAACCTTCCATATCGGCACGGAACTCGGGACTGCGCATGTACGCTTCGTCTGCCGCTTGAATGTCAGCCCCATCAGGGTAGGTGCAAATAGCGATGACTTGACAGGCGGCCCTATTGAGGAAGACGTGGTCCACCCCGATACCGCACTTGGCCAGGCTGCGAATATGGCGGGCCCAATGCACGCGGAAGTATGTTTGAGCGCTCGCCTCATCAGATAAGGTATAGGTTCTGAGTTCGTATTGCATACTTCAACAGTAAGGGGCTGCTCGCGGGGAAAGCCACTTTCGATGCTGTGCTGCACAGACCATGCACAGCGCGGCGATTGCCCAAGGAGCCCGGGCCTTGACTGGAAGGCAAATACGAGACATGGGGGAGAGATTGTCCGTTAGCAAAGGAACCGATTATGTACGAAGAAGCCCGTATTTCCGCCATTCTCTCGGTAGTCTGGAAGAGGTAAGGAGGCTGGACGACGATGACCGATATGAAGCGATCTCTGGTTGAGTATTTGCTCAACCGGCGCGACTATGTGCGCGGATATGAGTTATCTGATGCCCTCAAAGTCTCAACCAAAACTATCTCCCGGCTCGTCAAGCAGGTCAACGCCCAATACGGCGAATCGGTGATCGAATCTATGCGCGGACGCGGCTACCAGCTCAACGTAGACCGCTACCTGCGCTACAACCGCGGCCACAAGCAGGGCGACATCGACGTCAGTCGGCTCACATCGGTGGAACGACGCGACGAAATTATCAAACACTTACTGATGAGCGCCCCCCACCGCTACCGGCTCGAAGATCTGTGGGGTAAGTATTGCATTAGCGACTCGGCCATGGCGACCGACCTGCGCTCCCTGCGCATGTTGCTCGATAAATTCCACCTCTGCCTCGAACGCACCTCCGGCTACGTGTGGGTGGAGGGGAGCGAAGCCAACATTCGCAAAGCCATTACCGGGCTCTTCTCCTACGACGCGGGCGAGGATTCCGGGCGCTTTATTCAGCCCAACCACCGGGTGCAGCAGCGCGATGCGGCGCTCGTCAACCACCAGCTCGATTTAATTGAGGAGCTGATTCACGCGGAAATTCCTTACCCCTACCGGGTCAACATCTTTACCCATCTCTACATTATGATCGAGCGCTACCGGGTGGTGGGCAGCCTGATGGACGGCGAGAGCACGCCCGAGATGCGCAAGGCCTTGGATGAACACAGCAAGATTGCGGACGTGTGCAAGATCGTGATCGACAACCTCAACGCCTACCTCAATGCCAAGCTACCTGACGTAGAGATTTACTACCTTTACCAGTACCTGACATCTTCACGCATTGACGACCGCCAGCCCGAGGCCGGTACCACTCAAATGCCGCAAATGGTGGAGGATTTAACCCACTATCTGATAGACACCGTCACTGCTGACCCACGCTACGAGGGCATTGACCGCTCGGCCCTCTTCGCCAGCCTATCCCAGCACATGAAGCCCCTGCT
Source organism: Bombiscardovia nodaiensis (assembly GCA_033127725.1). NCBI lineage: Bacteria > Bacillati > Actinomycetota > Actinomycetes > Bifidobacteriales > Bifidobacteriaceae > Bombiscardovia > Bombiscardovia nodaiensis. The sequence continues at coordinate 23,535 of AP026798.1, forward strand.
CAACAGGCTGCAGAACAACATCAAGGTCAACAATAACCTCTTGGAGCAAATCCGCCTCGAGTATCCCGACCTTTTTGAAGCGGTCAAGAGCGCCAGCGAGCAGTCGGTGGAGCGCTTCGGGCTGAACCCCATCGACGATGCAGAAGTGGGTTTCATTACCGTCTACTTTGCGCAGGCCGTGGAAAACATGCGCATTCCGCTCGACATTTTACTGGTCTGCACCACCGGCTTGGGCACGGCCCAGCTCCTCCAGGCCAAGATAGAAAAGCGCTTCTCGGGGCTCCACATTGTTGAGACAGTGGCCACGCGCGACTTGCAGGGCACGCTCGCCATGCACCCCGAAGTGGCGCTCGTGGTCTCGACAGTAGGGCTGCCAGAGAGCATCACTGTGCCAACCCTCGTGGTTTCTGCCATGCTCACGATTGAAGATCAGGAGCGGCTGGAGCGCAAGGTGGACCAGATTCGCAGGCAGGGGGACAACCTATGAAATGGCTCATAGCTTGGGAACCTGAATCGGCCGAGGGCATTCGAAGCAAGGCAGACCTCTTCGAGTGGATTGCCTCCTACGCCCGCGAGCAAGGCCTGGTAGCCGACGCGCAGCTGGTGCCGGGCTTGCTGGAAGAGCGCGAGAGCATTGGCAGCACGCTGGTCAGCGACCAGCTAGCCAACCCCCACTTGCAGAGCGACACCGTCTTGCACAGCGCCGTCGTCATGCTCAAACTTGCCCAGCCCATCAGCGGTTGGGAGGGTGCTGAGCCGATTGAGCGCTTTATGGTGACGCTCTTGCCCGCCCAGCCCGCGCTCGCGGACGTGGCAGAGCTACGGCAGTGGTATCGAAAACTTGCTGACAGCAGGGTAGCAAATGTGCTCAGCTGCGGTCAGTGCGAAGATGTACGCCAACTCATAGATATGGAGAGGGAATGACAGTGGAAACTGAATCACTCAGCGAGATTCTCGACCGCGGCACTATCGTGACCGGCTTGAAGGTGGAGACCAAGGAAGAGGTCTTTACCAAGCTGGCCACGCTCTTGCAGGAGCGGGGGTATATCGAGTCCGTGGACGCCTTCGTGGCCGCTATACACGAGCGCGAGGGGCAGGGACCTACCGGCATAGGCGGGCATGTGGCTATACCCCACGGGCGGTCGAGCACTGTGAAGCGCAATGCCATTGCTATCGCCGTTCTCGACCATGAAATCCCCTGGGAGTCGCTCGACGATACCGGGGCGAAAGTTGTGGCTCTCTTCGCCGTGGGGGCGGACGATGAGGGTTCCCAGAAGCACCTCCAGCTCCTCTCACTCTTTGCCCGGAAGTTGGCTAAAGACGAGGTGACTCAAGCGCTTTTGCGGGCGCAGAGCGTGGATGACGTAGTCGCAGCGCTCAGCAAGTAGGACCAATAAGAACTCAGCAACACAGCTAAAAGGAGAACAGTATGAAGATTGTAGGCGTAACGGCGTGCACCATTGGAATTGCACACACGTATTTGGCCCAGCAAAAGCTTGAGGATGCGGCTAAGGCTGCAGGCGATGACATCAAGATTGAGACCCAGGGCACCATTGGTATTGAGAACGCGCTGGACGAGCAGGATATCAACGATGCGGATGTTGTCATTCTAGCTGTCGACATCAAAATTGCCAACGAGGAGCGGTTCACTGGCAAGAAAGTAGTGAAAGTTTCCACCGACACCGCTATCAAGTCCCCCAACAAGCTCATCGCTAAGCTGCATGAGATTGTTGGCAAGTAAATTACCTGGAAAGACGAGGAAGTCACCATGAATAATTTCTGGAAAAAGGCCAATTTTAAGGGCCATTTGCTGACGGCCATCTCCTACATGATTCCTATTGTGTGCGGGGCTGGCTTCATTATCGCTATTGGTATGGCGTTCGGCGGCAAGGCGCAGGACAGCCTGGTTATGGGGAAGTTCGACTTCTTCCAAGCCATGGCTACCCTGGGCGGTAAGGCCCTCGGGCTCCTGCCAGTGATCATCGCCACCGGCATTGCCTTCTCGATTGCTGGCAAGCCCGGCATTGCTCCCGGCTTCGTGACCGGCTTGGCGGCCGTGGCCATCTCCGCTGGCTTCATCGGCGGCATCTTGGGCGGCTACATCGCCGGCTGGCTGGCCTTCGCGGTCTTGCGGTATGTGAAGGTGCCTTCTTGGGCTAAGGGCCTGATGCCCACGCTCATCGTGCCCTTCCTGGCCTCGCTGGCTAGCGGTCTGATCATGATTTACATCATTGGTACGCCCGTGGCCTGGTTCACCACCTGGCTGACCAACGTGCTGACCTCGATGAACGGCGCTTCCAACCTCATCTTCGGCCTCGTGCTGGGTGCCTTGAGTATCGTCGATTTCGGCGGTCCTATCAACAAGACGGCCTTCGCATTTGCGCTCACCCTGCAGGCTCAGGGCATTAACGGCCCGGTCACAGCCCTCCAGCTGACCAACACTGCTACCCCCATCGGCTTCGGATTTGCGTACTTGGTGGCTAAGCTCCTGCGCAAGAACATCTACACCCGCGATGAGGTTGAGACCCTGAAGTCGGCCGTGCCTATGGGCGTGGTCAACATTGTTGAGGGCTCCATCCCGATCGTAATGAACGACATCGTTCGCGGTGTAGTAGCTGCCGGTCTGGGCGGCGCCTGCGAGGGTGCCATCCTGATGACCCTCTCCGACGGCAAGGGTGCAACCGTGCCCTTCGGCGGCTTCCTCATGCTCCCCACCATGGGTGCCAAGTGGTGGGTCGGCTTGCTGGCCATCGCAGGCAACGTCTTGGTGACTGGTGTGGTCTACGCCATCATCAAGAAGGACGTGCCTCTTGACGCAACTCTGGCCGACGAAGCCAACGTCAAGGAAGAGGATGACCTCAACTTGGACGACATTCAAGTGATGTAACGCGCTCGCGGGCCTAGCGAACACACTTGTTAGGCCCGCACTGCGCCAGAAGAAACGATAAGTGAAGGATAAACGAAGTTATGCAAGCAACAACGCGCACTATTCAGCTGGCTCCCTCTCTGATGACGATGGACTTGGACCAGTTCAAGGAGCAGATTAGCTTTTTGAACAACAAGGTAAACCTGTACCACATCGACATTATGGACGGGCATTTTGTGCCCAATATCAGCCTCTCGCCGTGGTTTATCGAGCAGACGCGTAAGATATCGGACCTGCCCATGTCAGCCCATCTGATGGTCACTGACGCGCCTTTCTGGGTGCAGCAGCTCATCGACGTGAAGTGCGAGATGATTTGCATGCCCGCTGAGGTCTCGAACGGTGTGGCCTTCAGGCTCATTGACCAGATTCACGACGCTGGCCTGAAAGCTGGCATGGTGATTAACCCCGAGACCCCGGTAGACACCCTCCTGCCCTACATTGACCTGCTCGACAAGATTACGGTCATGACCGTTGACCCCGGTTTTGCGGGCCAGCGCTTCCTCGCCGGCTGCTTGGATAAGATTACCCTCCTGCGCCAAATGCGCGAAGAAATGGGCTACGGCTACGAAATCGAGATGGACGGCTCGACCAACAAGGCTCACTGGAAGATGATTGCCGACTCCAACCCCGACGTGTACGTCATCGGGCGTTCTGGGCTCTTCGGCCTGACTGACAACATCGAAAGCTCCTGGCAGCAGATGGTCAGCGAATACGAAGAGTGCACCGGTTTCAAGTTCGACAACGGCCGCTGAGCTCGCTTGGGCAGCTTGCCACAGGAGCGCACAGAGGGAGGGGAATAGGAGTGACTTGCAGGTTTACTGTGACCCTCAAAAACCCGGGCGGTCTGCACGCTCGGCCGGCCGCCCTGCTGGCTGAGCAGGCCCTCAGCTATCGCTCAGCGGTGAGAGTGAGCCTGAGCAAGAGCGGCAAGCAGGCGAACGCCAAGCGCATCATCGATGTGATGAACTTGGGCGCTCAGTGCTCAGACCAGCTGCACTTCGAAGTTGAGGGAGCCGACGAAGCGCTCGCCAGCCGGGCCTTGCGCCAGTTTGTGAGCCAGCTCGCATAAGTGAGGCGAATAGCCCTGCTCTAGCGGGGGAATCCAGAAGGATGGATTCCCCCGCTTTTTGCGTGCAGCAACACGGCAAGCGAGCTCGCGCAGTAGGCGCTTGGTAGGAACTTATCCGCAGGGCGCAAAGCATCGCCCAAGTGGCCCGCAGAGGATAATGGGAAGCAAGATGAACAGCAGAGGAGCGGATATGCGAGTGATAGTAGTAGGCGCCAGCGGGCGTGTGGGAAAGGCTACGATTGAGGAGCTGACCAAGCGGGGAAAGGCTGTGGTGGCCTATGCGCGGCACATTGAGCAGGTTGAAACAGGCGAACAAGTCGAGGCGGTCAGCCTTGATATGACCGCAGACTTGAAAGGCATGACAGCAGCCTTCCGGCGGGCACAAGCCGACGCGATTATTTTTACGGCTGGTTCGCGCGGAGCCGATGTGATTCGGGTAGACGCTCTGGGCGCTATCAAGACCATAGAAGCGGCCAAACAAGCCGGAATCAAGCGCTATGTGATGCTGGGCGCCCTCTACGCGGCGGACTTAGAGCGCTGGGATGAGCCGGAAGTTCAGCAGGTGATTGAGCAATTGCCGGACTACTATCCAGCCAAATATTTTGCCGACGACCACCTGATGCACTCGGGCCTGGATTACACGATTGTAGAGCCGGGTACGCTGGTGGAGCGTGCGGGCACCGGCAGGGTGAGCACGGATCCGCAGGGAACTGGGTCGATTGCCATCCCCGACGTGGCCGCAATGTTGGCTGCTAGCTTGGATCAGCCCAGCAGCGTGGGGCGCATTTACCGGATCATCGAAGGCGATACGCCGATAGGGCAGGCGCTGAACTAGAGGGCTGGCAGGAGCGTTTGCGGCATAAGGGCTGCACCAGGCAGGCCGACAGGTCGGCGTGGGAGCTGCTTACGTGCAGAGCAATAAAAAAGGTCGCCTAGCGGTTGATGACTGCTAGGCGACCTTTTACTGAGCTAGTTAGCGGGTGTCAGCTGGCCATCCTCGAGCGTATAGAGCTGCTGGACTTGGGAGAGAACCGCTGGGCGGTGGGAGACGATGAGGTAGGTCTTGCCGGCTTGACTTTCGAGCAGGGCCTCGATAATTTGCCCCTCCAAGAGCGCGTCCATGTTGGACGTGGGCTCGTCCAAGGCGATGAAGGGGGCCTGACTCAGGAAGGCGCGGGCCACAGCCAGGCGCTGCTTCTGACCCTCGGAGAGCTCGGAACCGTTGGCGGTCAGGGTGTGGTCCAAGCCGCCAGGCAGTTGGGCGATCACGTCGGTCAGGTGCGCCTGTTGAGCGGCTTGAGCGATGTCGTCCCGGCTCGCGTCGGGCTGGGCGATGGCAATGTTGCCAGCCAGGGTGTCGGTGAAAATGAACGTGTCCTGGCTGACTAGGGTCTCCATCCGCCGCAGGTCAGCCGTGCGAACGGCTTCGATGGGCTGGCCGGAAATGGTGAGATTCCCGCCGGTGCGCTCGCGGAAGCGCATGAGCAGGTCGATGAGCGTGGACTTGCCCGCGCCGTTTTCGCCCTGAATACCCACGACAGAGCCAGGGCGAATGTCGAAGCTGATGCCGGAGATGACTGGCTGCGCCTCGTTCGGGCTACTGGCATGGCTGAAGGTGAGGCCTTGGGCGCTGATACCGGTGAAAGCGCCCAATTCCAGGCCCTCAGCGTTCTCCTGGACCGCGGGCTGCTCGTCCATGAGCGAGAAGACGCGGCGGGCGGCGGCCAGGGTGGGTTGCAGGCCCGTGCCCAGGCGGGCTACCGAGACCAGCGGGGCGAAGGAGGAGATGAAGCCCACGAAGGCGACGATGAGCGCCGGGAAGGAGACGGAGCCGGAAAGCGCCACAAACCAGCCCAGAGCGGCGACGACGGCGAAGGCAATCAGGGTGGCTGTCTGGGTGAAAACGTTGTTCCAGCCCGAGTTGAATTCCGTATCCGAGCGGGCGTCGAGCATGTCTTGCGTGGAGTCGGCGAGCAGGTCGCGGGTGTGAGCTGCTGCGCCCAGGCCCACCAGCTCGCGGCGGCCGTCCAGGGACTCCAGCAGCTGAGAGTGGAGGGCACCCTGAGCGTTGCGCTCGGCCAGGGCCACGCGGAAGGTGGACTTGGCCGACAGGAAGGGGAGCACCAGGCCGATTACCAGGTAGCACAGGAAGGCAGCCAGGCCCATCTGCGGGTTCAAGCAGACCAGGACAATCGTGTTGACCAGGGCGGTCACAATGGCGATGCAGATGGGGGAGAGGGTGTGGGCATAGAAGATTTCGAGGAGTTCAATGTCGTTGGTGATGACCGTGACCAGGTTGCCGCGGCCGCGCTCCTGGAGTTTAGCCGGTGCCAGCGCGCGCATCTTGTCGAACACGGCAGTGCGGATGTCTCGCAAGGTGGAGAAGGCCATCTGATGGTTGAGTAGCTGCTCGCCGTAAGCCAGGGGGCCGCGCAGGAGGGCCATGACGACTGCCGCGACGGCCAGGGGGCGCCAGGAGCCGGTGAGCCCTGTGCCCTGGGTGAAGAAGCCGATAATGGCTCCTGCGGCGCACATGAGCGCCCAGATGGAGCACAGGTGGCCCAGGGTGCCACAGGCGATGGCTTTGAACTCCACGGAGATGAGCGGGAGCATGAGCTTGGCCATGCGCTTCATGGTGGCGAAGGTGCCGGTAGCTTGCTGAGTGTCGGCAGGCTGGGCGGCTGGTGCTGACTCGGGTGCGGGGCTGATGGTGGACGGCGTGGAAAGCGGCTGAGGCAGCTGGGGGAGGGCTGCTGGCCCTCGGCGGTCAAGTTCTCCAGGCGATCCTGCTCGTGCCACTGCTGGGCGAAGAGGCCGCCCTGGCTGGCGAGCTGGTCAAAGTTGCCGGACTCGACGATGCGGCCACTATCGAGCATGAAGATGCGGTCGGCCTGGCGCACGCCCGCTAGGCGGTGGGTGATGGTGATGACGAGAGACTGGCGGCCCAGCTGGTCCATCAGGCTGGCCAGGGTCTGGTCGTGCTCGCGGTCTACCGCGCTGGTGGCTTCGTCGAAAATGTAGACGGGAGAATGGCGCAGGAGGCCGCGTGCAATCGAGAGGCGCTGGCGCTGGCCGCCCGAAAGATTGGCACCAGCCTGCTCAATGGGGCTGTCGAGGCCACCGCGGCCGGCGATGAGGTCCAGCAAATCGGTTTGGAGGAGGACTTGCGTCAGCGCCTCGTCTGAGTAGCCCAGGCCCGCGGGGTCCAAATTCGTGCGCACGGTGCCGGTGAAGAGGTGGTCATTGCCGGTCACTACCGTCTCCAGGTCGATAAAACGCTCTGGCGGCAGGCTGGCGAGCTCAGCCCCGTCTACAGTGACGGAACCCTCGTAGGGGGTCAGGCGGCCTGCCAGGAGCGAGGCGAGCGTGCTCTTGCCTGAGCCTGAAGCGCCGACGAGTGCGAAGTGGCCGGTGGGCGGCAGGTTGAACGACAGGTCGCTCAAGGCCTGGAAGCCGTTGGGATAAGCGAAGGAGAGGTGCTCTGCGCTGATGCCGGAGAACAGATGTGCGTTGGGAGCTGCTGAAGCTGCTGGAGAGGGGACGGCGTCGGGTGCGCTTGCGGGTGCTGCGGACCCCTCAGTTGCGTTAGACGCAGTTGTTGTCGACGTGGTTGTGCGCAGTGAACGAGCCTGGGCGATGGCCTTGCCCTGCTTGATGGCCACGGTTCCGGCGTGGGTGAGATAGACCAGCTGACGTTCCGGGGTGAACAGGCGCACACTGGCGACGGCGACCACCACGGCAGTCATCATGCCCATGGGGTTGTGGCGCTGCAAGAATATAGTGGCGACGGTGGCCAGGATGACGGCTATGTAAATCACGCCGTCGGAGCCGATCAGACTGCGCAACTGGCCCGCCAGCAGGGCCATGGTCGTCTTGCGGAAGCCCTCCGAATCCTCGCTCAGCTGCTGAGCCTCGCGCTCGTCGGCGTGGAAAATTTTCAGCGTATTCAGGCCGCGCAGGGCCTCCTCAAAGCGCACACCAACGTGGTCGTACTTCTTCATGTGCTCCACCTGCGTGGCAACTTCCTTGGAGCGCGTCATATTCGCAGCGAAGGGCAGGGCCAACATGCCCAGGATGACAATGAGACCGGCCGCCCAGTTCAAGGGTAGAAGAACCAGGGCTGCCACCACAATCATGAGCAGGGACTGCACAAGAGCGGGCAGGAAAGTGCTGAAATAGGAGCAGACCGACTTCACGCCTTCCGTGGAGAGCATGGCCAGGCTCTGGTTGGGTTTGCGGCCTTCGTCTCCCTGCGCGCTCGCTGCCTGCGTGGGGTCGAAGAGGGAGAGGTAGAGGTCCTGGGAGAGGGCTTCGCTCATGCGGCCGCTCAGCGTGAGGGCCGTCTGATTGGCCACCATGACGCATAGGCACTTGATGGCGGCGAGGGCCAGGAGCCAGATGATAGCCGTGAGCGGATCGGTGACAAAGACGGCAACCCAGATGGGCGCTGCCAGGCCGAAGAGCTGCCCCAGGCCGAAAATGGCGAGGAGAATCATAAAAATTTCGGCTAAAGCGCCCACTGCTTGGAGGACGCCGATAGTGATGGAGCGGCGAAGGTCGGCTCCCGGTAGCTTCAAAAGATCTTTGCTAATCATGTCTCATACTCTGCTCTAGTCCAACAAAAGTCATCTGTTCTGCACCCTAGCAAAATAGCGGGCTGTGGACAATAGTTTGGTGAGAAACATCACGACATTCTTTGTACTGCCGGTCGCCGAATCGCCGCATTTCCAACGATTTACTGGCCTGAGTCGTCGCCGCTTACCAAGGTCAGAATTTCTTCCAGCGTAGCTTTGCCGGTGCTTATCTGGGCTTCGATTCCGCCGGTTTGCAAGACTCGCTGAACCTGGCTTGGGTCGGCGTCGGGCAGGCGCAAGGTCGTGCCGTCGAGCGAAACAGTCAGGCCGGCGCTCTTGAGCTGGTTGAATGCCTCCTCCCAATTGGCGGTTTCCAAACTGAGTGAAGTGTGCCCGGAGATGATTTGGTCCACAGTGCCCTCCGCTTTGACTCGGCCCCGAGCCATGATGACGCAGCGGTCGCACTGGCTGGCTTCGGCCATGTAATGCGTGGTCACGAGCACTCCCAAGCCTTGGTCTGCCTTGCGATGAAGCTCCCGCCAGAGCCTCATGCGCGAGACCGGGTCCATGCCAGAAGTGGGCTCGTCGAGGATAAGCAGTTCGGGCTCATGCTCGTCTGCAATCGCATACGCCAGTAAGCGTTGAGCGCCGAGCGGCTGTTGGCCCACCGGGAGTTTGCCTAACTGCTTGGCGTAGTCAGCCACCCAGCCTCTTGGTTGGGCCTGGTAAATGCTGGCAGCGAAGTCCATGTTTTCCTGAGCCGACATAGTGGGGTAGAGGCCCATGCCTTGCGGTACGTAGCCGATGTGCCTGCGCGAATCCAGACTGGGAGCCTTGCCGAAGAGCCCGCCCGAACCCTCCGTTGGCTGCTCAAGGCCGAGGAGAATGCGAATCAGCGTGGTCTTACCCGCGCCGTTGCCGCCAATGAGGCCCACGATTTCGCCCGGTTTCACGTCTAGCGACACCCCATGCAAGGCGGTAAAGTTGCCGAAGCGCTTAACTACCCTGCTTGCCTCCAGGAGAGGAGTGCCAGCGGGTGCGTCTATGCTCTGGTTAGTGGCCGGTGAACCCGGTAGCGGCCGAATGTTCGCGATTCGAGCGTTCTGCCGCGAAATTTGTGCCACTTTAGGCGATTCAGTGGCCGAATGTTCGCGATTCGGAAGTTTTGCCGCGAACTTTGTGCCGTTTGGTTCTGGTTGACTGCGCTGTTGCACGCTCTGCTGACTTGGCGATGTACGCTCGTCGTCTTCGAGCAGGAAGGCGATGCTAGCGTTTTCCAAGTCGAAGCTGGCCTTGGTGAAGTCGGCTGGCTGCCGGTGGTCTTGCGGGTTGGTCCAAATGTAAGCGGTATTGGCCCGCCGCCAGTTGTGGAAAGCGGCCTGAGCCGGTCGCTCTTCCAAGCTGGTGCCAAAGAGGGAGTACTTGCTGAGCTCTTTGCCCTGAGCGCTGCCCGCCTGCCAGAGTTGACCGGGAGCCTGTTCTCGCACTTGCGCTGCCGTGCCAGAGGCCAGCGCCTTTCCGCGGTTCATCAGATAAAGCTTGGAAGAGCGCTCAGCCTCATCTAGGTAAGTGGTGGCGAACACTACGGCACTGCCCGCGGCCGCTTCGGCAGAGATGAGAGTCCAGATTTCCTCGCGGCTGGTGGGGTCTACGCCGGTGGTGGGCTCGTCGAGAAGGAGCAGGTCGGGCCTGTGCAGAGCTGCCATGATGACGCCCAACTTTTGGCGCATGCCACCGGAGAGATTGCGGCCAGTGCGGTCTCGGACATAGTCAAGATTCGCAGCGTTCAGCAGCTGCTGGATGCGCGGGCGAGCCAATACCTCAGACATGTGGTAAATGCTCGCCGAGAAGCGCATGTTTTCTATGACAGACATGTCGCGCCACACGCCAGAATCAGCAGGCTGGTATCCGAGGCGTTCTTTGCCGGGAAGGCCCTCCACGCTGCCATCGCTGGGCTGAACTTGGCCCGCCAGCAGTTTGAGCAGGGTGGTTTTGCCTGCGCCATCGCCGCCGGTCAAGGCCGTAACTTCGCCGGGCACAAGGCTTCCGGTAAAGCGGTTGAGGGCCGGGCTGGTTGAACCGTGGTATGTGACGCTGACTTGTTTGAGTGTTACCGATTGTGCGTTCACCGTCCGCCTCCGTGAGTGAGTAGGTTGCGCAGTTTGAGCGTGGAAGCGCTGAAAATAATCACGGCTTCGGCAGCTAAAATAAGGAGCGGCATCCAAGTGGAACCCCAAGAAGCACCGCGGAGCATAGTCCCCTGAGTCAGTTCGTTAAACCATGTGAGCGGTAGTAAGTAGCCAATCCAACGGATGACCGAGGCCATCGATTCCAGTGGGAAAATCATGCCACTTAAGAGCATTTGAGGCATGACCAGCATCATAGCGAGCTGCACGGCTTGGCCCGAGTTTTGCGATACTGTCGAGATAAAAATGCCCAGGCCTAGAACTACGAACAGGAAGATGATCGTGCCTAAAAGGAAGGGCCAGAAATCGCCGTTGAAGGGCAGGCCGAAGACCCACATGCCTAAGCCAGTGATGACGGCCATGTCGAACAGAGCCAGCAAGAAGTAGGGTGCAATTTTGCCCATAATGACCGCGCCGGGGCGGATGGGCATAACGGCTAGCTGCTCTAGGGTGCCCTGCTCGCGCTCGCGGACGAGGCCGATGCTGGTAATCATCGTGCCGATGAGGGTCATGATGAGTCCGATGAGGCCGGGAATCATGATAAATGAGGTCTTGAGTTCTGGATTGAAGAGGACCTTGGTGTTGTCGGTTTTGGCGCTGACAGAGGCAGTCGTTGGGTCGGAATTGCCGGAGCGTTGGGGCTGTGAAACCTGCGGCATTTGAGGCGCTGGCGGTGCTGGCTGGCCTTGCTGGGCGGCGGCTTGAGCCTGAACTTGGTATTCCTGCATCTGCTTCAGGTAGTTTTGCATGCTTTGCTGCTGAGTTTGCATGGCGGTTTTTTGAGCAGTTTCAGCTTTGGCGCGGGTTTCTTTCATGCTGGCCTGCACGTCTTCTGCGTTCATTTGCAGGAAAACTCGCTTGGCGGATTGAGCGGCGAAGAGGCCTGAACCGTCGATATAAATGTCGGCTTGATCGGCCAGCTGGTCGCTGGATTTTGCGTCACTTTTGACACTGATAACGGCATCGGCCTTGCGGTCGCGGAAGATCTGTTCGGCATCGTTTTGCCCAGATCGCGCAGGGTTCGTGCTGACGATGGTAACTCCCTCTTTGACGGCCTGGAGCTTGTCGATGCGCTCTTGGTAGCTCTGCGCTTGCTCGCCGATGACGGCGACTTTGACTCGGTCTACCGAGAAGTTGGCTGCGTATCCGAAAATGAATAGCAGCAAAATGGGCATGGCTATGAGCATGGCAAGCGTGCGTTTGTCTCGCAAGAGCTCGCGGAATTCCTTGACTATCAGCGCCTTCACTAGGCACCTCCTTGGGTGATTCGGCGAAGCTCACTGCAAGCATTCGTCGATTATTCATCGAATGATGAATAAAAGAATAGCACGATATTCTTCATCTGGTGAATATTGTGTTTATCTGCTAAGCTGAGGCAATACGACGGATTTAGCAAGGCCGTAACATGGCGGTATTCCGCACGAAAGGTGATTCTCAATGACGGCGAAAGTTCAGAAGGACGATGGTGGGCCGCGTCTGACTGCTCAAAGCCAGGAGACGGCGACGAAGGGCCATCGCAGGGGCCGGCCAAAGACTGGCGAAGCGTCCACGACGTATACGGATATCTTGGCAGCTGCGCGCAAAGAGTTCTCTGACAAAGGTTTTGACCATGTCACCATGCGAGGAATTGCGCGCGAAGCTGGCTGCGATCCCAAACTGGTGCACTACTATTTTGGCTCGAAAGATCAGTTATTTGCAACTACTGTGGCAGAGATTATCGGCGAAAGCCATTTGCTCGATAGGCTACAGCGCGAAGATGCAACTGCGGCTGTGCACACCGGAGAGAGTTTCGTTCGTGCATTCCTAGAGTTCATAGGGGGGTCCGAGCTTGGGCAGCTCTATTTGGCAATGATTCGCAATGTCGGCAGTGACGAGCACATGAGGTCGATGATGGTGGAATTTGTGAGTAAGCAATTGGTCTCGCCACAAATTCGTAATCTGCGAGTGGATCATGTCCAAGAGCGAATGATGCTTGTCGGCACGCAAATGTTGGGACTACTTGTTGTGCGGTACGTGCTCGATGCCCAACCGCTCGCTCTTATGTCGGTTGAGCAAGTTGGGCGCATTGTGGGTCCCGTGGTTGACCACTACCTTTACGATCCACTCCCGCTTCCTCCTGACGAGCGAGCTTGAGTATAAGCAAGATGGGTAGCCTACTCGGCGAGGGCTTCGGGGGAGTAGCGGCGTTCGTCGTTCATGGTGGCGAAGTTGAGGCCTATGAGGATGCCGCCGCCTACGAAATTGCCAAGCATAGCGACTGCGACAGTGGCGATGGCTTGTAAAGCGTTGACCTTGCCGTACATGCCGAGAATGAGGAAGAGGGCCGAGTCGGCGACCGAGTGCTCGAAACCGCAGAAAGCGAAGACGAAGACGGCCACGACCATGATAGTGCACTTGGTGAAATCGTTGGAAAGCTTACCGTTGTAGACCATGAGCATGGCTATATTGATGCAGAAATTGCAGAGGATGCCGCGCACGAAGAGGTCGGCGATGCCGTGCCAGCCGCCCATCACATAGCCGGTTTTTGTTGATGCGGCCGCCAGCATTTGGTCCATAGTTGGGCCCGAGATGATGGAGGAGAAGCGCAAGATAATCGCCACTATGAGTGCGCCCAGCAGGTTGCCCAAAAGGCATAAGCCGAGGATGCGTAGGGAGTGGAGCCAGCCTAGGCGCTTGTGGTAAACGCCAACGGTGACCACCATCATGTTAGAGGTGAGCAGCTCGGAATTGGTGTAATAAATGAGCACGAGCGCCCAGCCGAAAGTGAGTGCGGCGATGACGCGGCCGGCCAGTTTGAGGCCCGGATTGGCAGGGTCTGAGGCGAATTGGCCAACGATGTAGAAGAATGCGGTGAAGAAAATGCCCACGAAGAGGCCCGCCATGACTGCGCGCTGCAGGTATTTGCCGGTCATCTTGCCGGTCATCGTGTCTTTACTGCCAGCCGCGTCCAAGACCGTGGAAATAAAGGTGCGCCCAGGGAAGAGGGGCTTCAGGTTCTCTTCGCTAGTCTCTGCGCCAGCCGAATTGGTAACGCTCTCATATAATTTTTCGCTCACCGGGCAATTATGCCATTCTTAGGTTTCGGTAAAAGAAAGATGTAGGCCAGTGTGCGCAAAATCACAATTACTGGAATGCGTCACTTGCTTCTGTGGGAAAAGTAAACCCAGAAACGTTGGTATTCCAACCATTTCTGGGTGTTTTGTGGAGCTGAGGAGACTTCACTACTGGCAGAATAAGAATGGCCTAACTACTGTCATTGCAGCGTAGCTGTAGGTTGATAATCCATAAACCCCACCTTCTTCCCCACCCTTTTAACTTTCAGTAGTCATTATGCTTCAACGCTGACCCATCTCAATGGTGAGGTGGCGCAACGTGCTGCCGCAACGTGGGTGATTCGCCCCATCCCCAGCCGGGCCGTTAGGCCCGTTCTCCAGCCCAGAAGTATCCGAAATGTGACGAAGCTCACATTTAAGACCCCAAAAAAGGAGCGAAAAGAGCTGTTTTCGTTTGATATTGACTCCGTGACGGGGAATCCGGGAAAACGTCCCGGCCCCATTCATGAAGGAGATACAGCCATGAAGATCAGGACAAGCGCCGACGCCCTCGACATTGAGGTCGTCACTCTGGAAGAGCTCGACCCTGCCACGATGGAACCCGCCAAGGAATTCGGCACCGACGATCTGAAGAAGGTTGATGGCAAGTCCGTCTATGCCCTGCGCGGCGTGGCCGTGAAGGTCGATGGTCGGATCGACAAAAGCGCCACCATCAAGGTGCTGGCTAAGCCAGCCGCGAAGATTCCGGAGCTGACCAAGGCCAGGCTGACCGGCTCGGTCGTCGTCACCCCGTATCTGGCCGACGGATCTCGTCGGATCGGTTACTCGGTCATGGCCGATGGCATTGAGGTTGAGAGGGTGAAGGCATGACATGGGACGAATCAGACGAAGAGAATGGCGAGGAATTCTGGGGCTTGACAGAGCATTCCAGGCGCCAGACACCCTCGCAGGGTGGATCCAGGTCTATCTCGGCTCCGAAGACAGCGACCTCTCCCCACGGGCCATTGCTGAAATCGAAGAGCGGGCCGGAGCAAGTTTCGCAAAAGAAGTCAGACATATCACCTGGAGAGCGAACGAAATTGACGCCCAGGGGAACAAGTCTGGCGGCGGAACACGAACCGACCCGCTACCTCAAGGCAGCGGTCCCGGCCCATCTAAAGGTCTGGACGAAGAAGTTGGCCGCGGATCTGGAAATCTCGATGGCGGCGATTGTGACGGAAGCTCTGGCCGAGTTCTTCGACCGGAGGGAAGCGGGGCCGGTACAGCCGAACCCGCCGGTCAAGCCGCAGCACCCGATGCCCAGGAAGATGCGGCATTGACCTTCAGTGAGCGACTGGAGGCGAATGCCAGGCGTTTGGGTGTGTGAGGGCGTGAAGTGCGCCGACGTGGGAAGGTGCGATGCCTGCCGGCCGGGAAGCGACGCCGTGCCGTGCGCCGACGGTGCGAGAGCGATGAGACGGACGGCCCCCGTAGCCGCAATAAGCGGCGGAGGGGGTTGTCCGGATCAGCGCGACGGAACGGCGAGCGTGGCGGTGCGACGGTGCTCGGCTCGGTTGGGCTCGTGCCCCAGTTGCGGCGGTGCGCGAACGCCCGTCGCCAGCCGCGTAGCGGCTGGCGGCCGAGGTCCTAGTGTTACAGGACCTCGGTGAAATGGTGGAAAATATTACGTTTGCCAATGGGCAGTAGGGCTGCCGAGGGATGTGAATGGGGATGAAAATGGTGGAAAAGGCCGAAAAAATGGTGGAAACCGCCAAAAATGGTGGAAAGCACGACGCCCGATCAAGGGCGTGGTTCTTCACCATCAGCGCGGAAGCGGAGGACGATATCCCCACCCGCCCAATATCTTTGATTCAGAAAGCGTTGGGTCAGTACGAGGGTGCCGATTGGGTTTTCCAATTGGAAAAAGGCAAGCAAGACGGCTATCTGCATTATCAGGCTGCGTTGCTGCTGCCCCATGGCACTGATCGGCGCTGGTCGGATATCAAACGCGACTTTACCGAGCTGGGTATGCCCGATGCGCATATAGAGAAAACGAGGAAGGTGGGTGCTGCTTCCCGCTATTGTGCCAAATCAGACACCCGGCTTGGTGGCCCGTGGTGGAGCTCGGATGCATTCAAGGCCAAGGCGATGAAGTCCGGTGGCCAGGGTCAGAGGGTGGATAGGGATGCCATCAGGCAGGCCGTAGAAAGTGGCATGACTCCCGCGGACATCATGCTGGACGAGGATCTGGGTGTCACCCTCTCCGCCGACAATCGCGGGTACGCCGATTCCTTCTGGGCTTCCTGGCACTCGGCGAAGTGGATGGATGCCAACCGGGATGATATCCAGGTCTTCTATCTGTATGGACCGACCGGCTGCGGCAAGACCACATTCGTCCGGTCTCTGTTCCCCAGGTCGAAGGACCTGTTCAGTGTGCGCTTCGGTGGCCGTGATCCGTGGGGGAATTATCGTTTTCAGCCCGTGTTGCTGATGGACGAGTTCCGTGAGGACTGCGCGCTGAAGGATCTGTTGGTCTATCTCGACCGGTTCCCGATCGAGCTTGACCGGCGATACTCCAACATCTGGGCGGCCTGGAGCACGGTCTTCATCTGCTCGAACTGGCCGTTGTCTGCCCAGTACCGCAATGCGTCGGACAAGGACAAGGCCGCGCTCCACAGACGTATCACGGCCGAGATCGATATGAGTGTGCCAACCGAACAAGCTCGGCTGGCAGATCTAGTGAAAGCTGCGTGACATGAAAATGAGGACTTGGGCCGATTTGCTGGGCCTGTATGACCGGGACACCGTCCTGGAGGTGATGGAGATCCTGGAGGCTCGGGTGACGACTCTGCGCCATGTGGATGCGGCTGGTCGGGTGACTCCCGCCCCTGCCAGTGCCTGCCGTGTTGAGGATTGGACATTTGACGAGCCTGCCTGGCGCGTGGTCTGCGACTGCGGCGCTGTGGTTCTGCAGGTACAGGCGGATGCCCTCGAAAACCAGGAAGTGGAACATGATGATGACCCAGACGATGATTGAGCCGTATCTGCGGGCGCACCGTCACGACGTGCTGTCATACAAAGTGTTGATTCGTGCCGGTGCTGACCCTGATGAGATCCGCCGATTGACCGGTTTGCCTGAAGGTGTGGATGTGGCCGGGCTGTATGCGCATGGGGATTTCCTGCTGCGTGTGTGGCTGGGTCTCTACGGTGGCTAGTCGGTGTCGTCCATTCCCCAGTCGGATAGGACGAAGTTCGCGGTGTTGATGCCGTGTTGCAGCAGGGCCGGCAGCTTCTCCATGGTCTTCCGCTCGAAGCCCGCCCCCAGGTGTGTGTAGTATTCCGTCGTCGCGTCGTCGATATGGCCCAGGATGGGCCTGACCTGTTCGATGGTCGCCCCGTTGATGACAAGCAGCGAGGCTATCACATGCCGCATGTCGTGTAGTCTCATCGTCCTGTCTATCTCGGCCGTCTGGGGGTTGCGGTCCATGTATATCCGTTTGAGGTTCGTCCATCTATCCACTTGGAGCTGCTCCTTGAACGGCCTGTCCATGCTGTTCAGGAAGCAATAGCCGCGGTAGTCGTAGGGGAAGTCCGGATGATGGTCTTGGAACCAGATGTAGTATTCGAAGAGGTTGCTGGCCCATGCCTCTGGGACGGCGATCTCCCGCCATCGCTTCGCGTTCGATTTGGTCCAGTGCTGCAGGCTCCATTCGCCGGTCTGCGCGTCCCGGTCGTAGATCTGCTTGACGGTCACGGTGGTGTGGGCGAAGTCCCGGTCGAAGAGGTGTTGGAAGCACGACCATTGAAGCCCGCGTATCTCCCCGGCGCGAAGGCCAAGGCTGGCGGCCAGCATCATGCCGTATTCGGTGCCGAACTCGTTGGTGTGCCGGGCGGTGAAGTTGAGCAGCCAGATGCCCATCTTGATTCGTTGGTCTATATGCTCCTCGTTGAGGTCTTTCGCCTTGCTGACGTAGCCGGGCTTCTCCAGGGTGTCCATCGGGTTGCTGGCCAGGTAGCGGTGCTTGATGCACCAGTTGAGGAATTGGTTCATCTCGCTGAAGAGCTGGTTGGGGATGCGTGACTTGTCGCTCTTGCCGTTCGCCTTCGCCTTTCTGATGATGGCCTTGCATACGCCCTCGTCTATCTCGGTGATCTTAAGCGTCTCGAAGGGCTTGAGGTAGCGGTTGAGGCGTTCCATCTTCCTTGTGACGGTGTTCCTGCGCCGGTCGCTGGTCTCCAGCCATCCCTGATAGTCCGCGAGTACCGCCTTGATGCTGGTGCTGCCCACCCCGTTGGGATTGACCAGCCAGCGCTTCAGCGCCCTGTCGCGGTTGCGCAGCGCCTTCTCCCTGCGGTTGCCCTCGCCCTGGATGCGTTTGCCGAACTGGCCCTTCGGGTAGCGGGCGATCCAGGTGCGCTTAGATTCGCTGTAAAAGACGCTGCCTTCTCCGTACATGCCAGTCAGCATAACAGAAACCCCACCTTCTTCCCCACCTCTTTCATGGTAAAAAAGAAACCCTAGAACCGCCATTTCAAGCCGTTCTAGGGTGTTTTGTGGAGCTGAGGAGACTCGAACTCCTGACCCTCTGCTTGCAAAGCAGATGCGCTACCAGCTGCGCCACAGCCCCAAACTCAATACAAGTGCAAGATTTATCTTAGCAAATCTTTGCGTGGGCCCGGGAGGACTTGAACCTCCGACCTCATCCTTATCAGGGATGCGCTCTAACCAGCTGAGCTACGGGCCCGAACCGCGTGATAAGCAATCACACAACCAGTCAGATTACCAGATAGGCAGCAGAAGTCAACTCGCTGGGCGCTTCCGAGTGTCTCAGTATGTCGCGCTGGTTGGGCAGGCGAAAAGGGGCGCGCCGTGGCGGAAATCATAGGGTTAGGAGAGAATGAAAGCATGCTTGTATCTTGCGCTGCAACCCGGAATCGCGCCCCCAAAAGCGGTGAAATTTCCCGCGAATGGCTGCAAGTGGGCACTGAGCGGGTGCTGCTGGTGCGCAAGCGGATCAAAAACTTGTACTTACGGGTCAAACCGCCGGACGGGCGTATAGAGGTCACTGCTCCGCCGAGGCTGTCAGAGGCGGAAATTCGCCGATTTGTGAGCTCTCGCCAGGCTTGGATTCGGCAGGCGCGGAGCCGTATTGCGCGTTCTGGAAGCGCGTTTGGGCAGGGCTCCGGAGTGGGCAATAGGGTGGAAAATGGGCACTGTGAGCGTGGCTCTGGGCCAAGAGCGGGTGAGCCGGGAGGCCTGAGTCAAGAAAGAATCGAGCAGGCGCGGCAGATTATTGCCGGACAGCTGCCCGCCCTGCTGGACAAGTGGGTGCCGGTGGTGGGCTTGGGGCCGAGCGCGATTACCCTTCGGCGGATGACGACGCGATGGGGGTCGTGCACGCCTGCGACCCGGCGAATTCGGCTGAATCTGGAGCTTGCTTGGATGGATCCGAAATTTTTGGAGTATGTGCTGGTCCACGAGCTCACGCACTTGCGCGCCAGCGGGCATGGGGCGCACTTCCAGAGCCTCATGAGCTCGTATCTGCCAGAGTGGAGGATCCTGCGCAGGCAGCTCAATCAGTACATGATTGTGTAAGCAGTAGTGCACATTCGGTGGATAACAATGTGGATAAGTTTCACATTCGACCACATTGGTTGCTGGGCTTTCGTATGAAGTGCAAGTCGAGTACCGTGGTGGATAAGGAGTGACAGACGACCTGATTCGGCAGGTTTGGGTGCTGGACAGAGCTATGGCTAACTGCCTGCCCTGACCGGGAGTTGGGCTCAAGGAAGGAGCAAAAATGGCGGAAAATGAGGGTGCCCGTCGGGCAGTGGTGACCGGTGCTTCGAGCGGGATTGGGGCGGCTAGCGCCCGGGCCCTGGTGGCTCAGGGCTGGCAGGTGGTGGGCCTGGCCCGGCGGGAGGAGAAGTTGCAGGCGCTCGCTGGCGAGCTCGGGGCGGCTTTTACCTACCAGCTGTGCGATGTGACCGACGAGGCTTCTACGCAGGCTGCGGTTCAAGCGGTGCTCGCGGGCGGGTCGGTGAAGGCGCTGGTCAATTGCGCAGGTGCGGCCATTGGCAAGGATTCGGTGGCTCAGTCGAGTTTGGACGATTGGCGGGCTATGTATGAGCTCAATGTGCTGGGCACCCTGCGCATCACGCAAAAGTTCCTGCCTGCTTTGGAAGCGGCTGAAGGCACTGTGCTGATTATCTCGTCCACGGCTGGCATTGAGCCTTACGAGGGAGGTGGCGGCTACTGCGCTTCCAAGGCGGCAGAGCGCGTAATGGCGCGAATTCTGCGGCTGGAGCTCATTGGCAAGCCGGTGCGCGTGATTGACATAGCGCCGGGCATGGTTCACACGGACGAGTTCTCCGCCAAGCGCTTCGGCGGCGACCAGGCCAAGGCCCAGGCCGTATACGCTGGTGTGCCCGACCCGCTCACCGCCGAGGACATAGCCGACTGCGTGCAGTGGTCCTTAGGCCAACCCGACACGGTTGACATCGACCAAATCATAGTGCGCCCCCGCGCTGAGGGTTCCTACACCAAGGTTTTCCGGCAGTAAGTTCGCAACAGGATGGTGGGCTACTGGAGGGCCGTGCTCGCTGCCGGTCGGTGACCTGCAAAGTGCTTCCTACAGGCCAGGGTGAATGCACTCAAGAGTAGCGAGAGCAAGGATCCTACGAGTACACCAACTAGGGCGATATTCGTGAACTCTGGGTCACTGAAGGCTAGCTTGGCCATGAGAAAGGACATGGTGAAGCCAATGCCGCACAGCTGGGCGGGTGCGAGTAGGTCAGCCAGGCGCGCTCCCAGCGGTGGTTTCAGGCCCAGGGTCGAACAGAGGGTCAGGACGGCCATGATTCCTAGGGGCTTGCCCAGAGCGAGTCCCAGGCAAATACCTAAGAAAACGGGGCTTGACAGCCAGGAAAGCTTGAACTCGTGAAGAGGGATGCCCATGGAGCAGAAGGCAAAAAGCGGCAGGGCGAGCAAGGCGGAGAGGGGTAGCAGAGCGGACGCTAGCCGGGTTGCGCGCGAGCTTGTCTGTCCGGGAGCGGGTCGGGCTGGTGTGAGCAGACCCAGCGCGACACCAGACAAAACCGGGTGAACGCCTGCGATGAGAAAGCCGTACCAAGCGCCGAGAGCCGCTGCAAGTGCTCCCACTCGGTGAGGCCAGTGCAGCTGCCTCACCCGGGTAAGCGCGTACCATATAGCCAGGCAGAGAGCAGTCAGGAGTAAGCCCCAGACCTGTTCCAGCTGAGAGTAGCAGAGAGCGATAAGGACGACACCAATAATGTCGTCAAAAACTGCCAGCGTCATCAGGAAGGCTTGCACGGAGGGGCTTGTTTTGGGGGCTATGACCTGCAGGGCGGCCAGGGAGAAAGCTACATCGGTAGCCGTTGGCACGGCCCAGCCGCTGATGGTGGCGGGCGAGCTAGCGTTGATGAGCAGATAGAGAGCAATCGGGGCCAGTACGCCTCCCAGGGCGGCTAGCAAGGGGAGCAGCGCCTGCTTGGGGTGGCGCAAGCTGCCGGAAGTCATTTCCTGCCGTAAATCTAAGCCGGTGACCAGAAAGAAGACAGTGAGCAGACCGTCTTGGATCCACTCGCCTAGCGATATGTGCAGAGAGTTCGCAGGAGGGAGCTGGGAGAGAGGGATCCAAGAGATGCCAGCCTGGTAGAGTCTGCTTAATCCGGGGAAGTTGGCGCAGAGGAGACCGAGCACGGCGGTGGACATCATCAGAGCGCCAGCCTTGCGGTCGTCCCTGGAGAACACTTGCAGAGAGCGGAAAATGCGGCGCAGAGAGCGGGAAGTAGTTGACACGGTGACTCCAGTCGGTAGTGACACGAATATTGCGTCGCCGACCAGTCTTCCCGGCATGAGGCATAACAGCCTCCCACTACCAGTGTAACGATGCGATTGAACTTTGTGCTTATGCGAGTTTTTGCGTGTTATACGCCAAAATGTGTGTCTAAAAACGGCTGCGAACCCTTCCGCCAGTAAGCATTGAGTGTGTTTGTAAGTGTCTGCTGGTGGGCAGCAGTGCAATAGGGCCCATCCTCATGCCAGCTTCTATGCCGCTGCGCAAGCCTGACCCTAACTAGCCAGAACGGTGAAAAAGAGAAAAGGGTTATGAGTTTTTAAGCTCATAACCCTTAATAAGGAGGAGGCTAAATTAAATAGCTTCCACTTTTAGCATAGCTCAGATTAGATGTGAGCGCATGAACCACTGGAAATGCTCGAGTTCCTGCACATGATCTTGGATGATGTTGGAGGAGATGACGTCAAGGCCGTCGAGCTCCTTGATGGCCTCGCGGTCGGCCTTGATGAACTCCGTGTAGTAGTCGTTCAGGGCCTTCAGATAGTCCAGAGCCTCCTGGCGGCCGGCAATTTCGACGCCCTTCCAGGTACGGTTCTTGACGATGTCGTCGGGACGGCCATCGGCTTGACCACCCAAGGTGGCGATGCGCTCGGCGGTCTCATCGGCCATAGCGAGCACGGAATCAACCTCGGGATCCATCATCTCGTGGATGCCAATGAAATTCTTGCCCTTCATATTCCAGTGAGCGTGCTTCAAGACGAGCGCGCACTCCTGCTCGTTGCTCAAGCGGTTCTGCAAAATCTTGACGGTCTTCGCGCAGGTGTCTGCGTCGAGTCCTGGGACGGTAAATTCTAATGCCATGATTACTCCTTCGTCTGCTGCCTGCCGGATACATTCCGGTCTGACCTGCTGAGTCTGACAGCTGCTCGGCCGCTATGCGACCTGGCCTTATCTACCAGAGTAGATGGCTCCGGCTGGAAGTCAACTTCACGGGAGTCTTTTTGTGTGAGATTGCAGACGAGGACGCAGTGTTTCGCTTCTTATAGAGTAATCAGAGTACTGGGAGAAAGGCTCATAGGCGGGTTGGAGGGCAGCGCTCGCCACTGGCCGCTTGAGCGCACTTGCGCACAGGAGCTGCAACGCGCTGCAGGAGCTACTGCTTCCCGTTCTTACCAGCGGTCTTGCTCTTGCTCTTGTTCTTCTCCTTGCCCGCATTGCCGGTGTCCTCAGTCTGGCTGGCTTGGCTAGTTTCGCTCTTCTGGTCCGCAGCGTCGGCCTCGTGCTTGCGCACCTGCAGGGTTTCAATGCGCCTGCCGTCAACTTGCGTAACCACCATGTCGTAGCCGTCGTCGGAGTGGAGTACGTCTCCCACCTCGCCCAGCTTGCCGGTGTGAGCCAAGAAGTAGCCCGCAACCGTCTCGTAAGGCCCGTCCTCCAGCTCAATGCCGGTCACGTCAGCGAAATCTTCGATGGTCATGCCGCCCTCAATCGTGGCTACGCCGTCCACAAAAGCTGTGCGATCGGGCCGCGCTCCGCCCTTCTCCTCGGGCAGGTCGTACTCGTCGCGGATGTCTCCCACCAGCTCTTCGGTCATATCTTCCAAGGTGACAATGCCGTCCGTGCCGCCGTATTCATCGATTACAACGGCCAGGTGAATGCCCTTTTTGCGCAGCTGCTCCAGGCTGGGCAGGAGCTTGGAAGTGCCGGGCAGGGAGATGCCGGGCCGGGTCACATCGGCCACAGTCCGCGCCTTGGGGTCGCGCACATCGAGCAGGTCGCGCACATGCACGAAGCCGAGCACGTCGTCAAAATTGCGGCCGGTCACCGGGTAGCGCGAATAGGGCTCGTCGCGCACAAAATCGGCGGCCTCCTTGAGCCCGGTGTCGCCGCTAATGAAGACCACGTCGGCCCTGGGGCGCATGACTTCGGCCACGCTGGTCTCCGAGGCGTCGAACACGTCGTCCAAAATCGTGCGCTCGTCCTTGCTTAGGTTCGTGTTGGAGGAGACGAGTACACGCAGCTCCTTGTCGGAAACTTCGCTCTCCGTCTCGTTGGGGTCGAAGCCCAGAAGGCGCACAATACTGTTGGTGCTCTTGCCGATGGCCCAGATTACAGGGCGGCAAATTTTGGCAAAGGTGTCTACGGCGGGCACGGCAGCTCGCGCAATCTGTTCGGTGCGCTGCATGGCGATGCGCTTGGGCACCATCTCGGAGATGACGATGGAGCAGTAAGAAATAATGAGCGTGAGCACGATCGTGGTCAGGGGCGCGGCGACGCGGGCAGGCACGCCCCAGCCCTCCACAAGAGGCACAATGGCAGGCGAGATAGAGGATTCGCCAAAAGACGCAGACAGGAAGCCGGAGAGCGTGACGCCAATCTGCACAGTCGAAAGGAAGGTGTTGGGATCACGCGCAATTTTAGCCACACGGGCCCCTCGCGCGTCCTCCTGCTCCATCTGGTCGAGCTGGGAGCCGCGCAAGCTCACTAGGGCGAGTTCGGTGCAGGAGAAGACCGCCCCGATGACTAGGAACACAAAGACTAGCAATATATTGAGCCATAATCCCATACCTCTAATCTACGGTACCTGCGCGATAAGGCGGGGGTGGAGCTTGGGGGCGGGCAGCACTCTTGTGTAAAAAGTCACAGATATAGGCGCGGCCTTCCTCTTTTTGCATCCTCTGTTGCTGCTCCTTTTGCTCCCTCGCTCGGGCAGGTAGCCTGGAAAGCGTGCCGCCCCAGAATCGGCACTAAACAGCCGCACGCAGTCAGCCAGAGGCGCAGGTCGTTGCGGCGGTTCGTAGAAGGCAAGGCCTATGTATGGAGATTTGCAAGGTTGTAAACTTTGGTGCAACCGATAGTGCACTCAGACAACTATCAGCGTGTTCAAGTAGGCTTGCCATGGTAAAAATAGTACGGCGCTTTGCCAATATTGGCAGGTGCTTGGGCTGAGCGAAGGGGAATCGCTGAGACCGGGGATCTGTCGGCACGAGTATGTGCTGACGGGGAATTTTTTTGCAAGGGTAAGGAGTATTTGTCGGCTGTCTTGCCGGGCTGCAGCTTGGCAGGCGCGAAGGGGCCGAGCACACGGATGAGTGTGCAGTTGGGGGGATTGTGCTTGCGCATAGAAGAATGAGTCGCTGGCTGGCGACCGTGGTCATTGCCAGCCTGGTGCTTGCCCTATGTGCGGTTGCCGTCTCTTCTTTCCTTGCCTCGGCCACAGAGGGCTCTTCGGCGACACTCGCGCCGGAATCTGGCCCGGTTGCTGGCGGCACTACGGTCACCCTCAAGCTGCCGGTCTCCAGCCAGGAGCAGTTTACAGATGTTGCTGCCGGTGCCCACCACTCCCTGGCCCTGGCCAAAGACGGCAGCATTTACGCTTGGGGGAGTAACGCCTACGGGCAGCTGGGATTGGGAGCCGGCGGCAACAGGGCCAAGCCGACTAAACTCGCGCTGCCGGACGGCGTGAGCCAGTTCAGCAGCATCTATGCGGGCGACGATTTTTCGCTGGCGGTGGGTACGGCGGTCCACGGGGGCGGGTTCAGCGGTGGGCAGCGCTGCGGGCGGCGCGGTGAGCGGCGCGGGCCAGAAGGTGCTCTACGCTTGGGGTCGCAACGACTACGGGCAGCTGGGCGACGGGGGCAAGACGAATCGGAGCGAGCCGGTCAAAGTGGTGCTGCCGGGCGCGATGGTGTTGGACCAGGTAGTGAGCGTGGGCGCGACCGATGTGTCCGTGCGCCTGCGAGACCCCAGTTCGGGCGCTTTGAGCACCTACACCTGGGGGCAGCACGATGACGGGCAGCCGGGCAACGGCAGCGCTAAGGCTCGTGAGCGGAGTATGCAGCAGGCCGTAGCTGCGCCGGAGGGCGTGCGCTTCGTTCAGGAGAGCACTGGCGGCGAGCACACGATTGCCATAGACCAGCGAGGCGGCCTGTACGCCTGGGGTTCCAACGATGAAGGGCAGTTGGGCCTCGGCACGAGCGGCGCTGAGGCGGGCGTTGCTGCCGCGAATAGTACCGGGGTGAGTGGTACCGGGGTGAGCGCTGCCAGCGCGAGTGGTGCAGACGCGGGCGGAGTTGGTGCGAATGGTACTCCTGCGAAGAATGCCAGCACAAATGGTGCCGACGAGAATGGCGATAGCGCGAGTAAAGATGGTGCGGGCAGCGATAAGGCAAATGGCGATAGTGCAAACAGTGCCAGCGTGAATCATGCCGGTATGAATGGCGTTGCCGCGAATAGTGCCGCTGCAAGTAGCGGTAGCGCAAATAGCGGCAACGCGAGCGGCGACAGCGCGGGCAGCAGCGCGGACACGGTCCAGCTCAAGCCTCGTGCGGTGACTCCTGTGGCGGTTACATCGATAAAATTCGGCGGCCTTGCGAGCTCCAGCCCGCAGTATCTGGGCCTGTCTGAGGACGGGCAGAGCGGCCAGTGGAGTCTGCGGACGCCCAAGCACGCGGCTGGCGAAGTATCTGTGGAGGTGGCCTGGTCAATCGGCGGAGTGGAGCAGCCCTCGCCCGAGCTCACGTTCACCTACCGGCTCGACGGCCTCCTGCGGGCCACCCGCACTGTCACCTTCGACGCTGGCCCCGATGCTACGCCGCAGACTTCGACACAGTTGGTCAACGACGGGAACCAAGCCTCCTGGCCTGCCGACCCAGCGCGCCCGGGCTATGTGCTGACCGGCTGGAAGCTGGGCGGCGCTCCCTACGATTTTTCTCAGCCGGTGACCGGCGACATAACGCTCACCGCCGACTGGACCCCACTGGGTTCGTTCTCCATACTCCCGGCCTCGGGCCCGGTTGCGGGCGGCACCAACGTAGCGATTAAGCCGCCAACGCTCATGGGCCTGCACTTTCTCAGCGTGAGCGCGGGCTACAAGCATGTGCTGGCCCTGGCCAACGACCACAACATATATTCCTGGGGTGAGAACGACAAGGGTCAGTTGGGCGTTGGGGACACGGTCAGCCGCAATGCGCCCACGCTGGTCAAAGCTCCGGCGGGTGTGAGATTTACGCAAGCCGTGGCCGGATACTACAGCTCGGCGGCCTTGGGCACGGACGGCAATGTGTACATTTGGGGCGCTACGAGGAGCAATCGTGCCGTCAATGAGCCGACTCCATTTTCCTACACGCTTCCTGCGGGGGAGCACATCACCCAGCTGAGCGCCGGAAACGGCCATTTTCTGGCGCTTTCCAGCGGTGGCCAGGTGTACGCCTGGGGCGATAATGACCGCGGCCAGCTGGGCGACGGCACCTTCAACGATTCCTCTAACTTCCAGCTTGTGCATACGCCCGCAGGCGTGGGGTTCAAAGCCATTGCGGCCGGTGAGCTCCATTCAACGGCGCTCACCACTACCGGTGACCTGTACACCTGGGGCGCGAACCAGTACGGAGAGTTGGGAGACGGGAGTACAACTGATCGGTCCACGCCCGTGATGGTGTCTGTCTCGGGCGGAAGGGTGGAATTTAAGGCGGTGTCGGCCAGTTATTACCACACCCTAGCGCTGTCCGATAAGGGTGTGATCTACTCCTGGGGCGGCAACCAGTGGGGCCAGCTGGGGCGGGATCTGCCTGCGGGCGTTGATATATCTGCCAGTCCAGCGCCGGTCAACAATCCCTCCGGTGCAAAATATGCCGCCATCAGCGCCGGTAATTACACGCATTCCATAGCCTTGGCGGAGAACGGCATCGCCTACACTTGGGGCCAGATAACGGGCAACCAGTACCCGACCGCAGTGGACCTGCCCGACGGTGTGACCTACACGAGCGTAAACGCAGGCGGCGTGTTCTCGGCGGCCTTTGGTACCGACGGCAACCTGTACGCCTGGGGCAAGCCGATCGGCGACGGCACCGCAGCCAACAGCTCCACCACCCCAGTCATAGTCTGGCCGCAAGATGTATGGGTGACCGGCGCACAATTCGATGGTAGGCCTGGCACTGATGTAACAATTGACGTTCATAATCAGCTGTGGAGGATTAAAACACCGGCTCATTCGGCTGGGCCAGTCTCTGTAACTGTTTCGAGTCAGTCAGGCGCGCTCTTCCAAGGCATACCTTTTACCTATATTGAAGTGGGTGCACATTCATTTACCTTCGATACTCAGGGTGGCATTCCAGTGCCGAACGTGCAAAACGTGGCTGACGGTGCTCAAGCCACGCGGCCGACTAGTGACCCAACTAAAACCGGCATGACCTTCGAAGGATGGTTCTTAAACGGATCCCCCTATGATTTCACCCAACCAGTGACCGCGAATCTGACTGTGGAAGCTCACTGGAGTAGCCAGTCGGACTTCACGATTACTCCCAATGCGGGCATAATAAGTGGCGGCGAAACGGTGACTATTAAACCGCCGACTATGGGGAAACTGAAAGGTGCGCGAATAGAGGCGGGATTTGGGCACTCACTGCTCACGGCGAGCACGGGCGATACTTACGTGTGGGGTCATAACGATAGTGGGCAACTTGGGGATGCTTCTCAAACCGACCACTCCAGTCCGGTGAAGATTTCTGGACCGGGAGGCTTGCGTTTTACCAGCCTCTCTGCTGGGGCCAGGCACACTCTAGCGATTGGCAGTGACGGCAGAGTGTATGCCTGGGGTGACGACAGCTACGGACAGCTTGGGGGCACCGGCTCGCATACGGTGCCTGCGCTGGTTCCCGGCTTTCCTAACGGGCTCACATTTACTGCCGTTAGCACTGGGCTATATTCCTCATTTGCTCTCGCCTCAGACGGCAGCCTGTATTCCTGGGGCAGCAATGGAGACGGCCAGCTCGGAATAGGCTCGACGACCAATCAAAGTATTCCCCAGGTGATCGCGCTGCCAGCAGGCGTCACTAAATTCGTAGCTATATCCGCAGGCTACTCTCACACCCTGGCCCTGGGAGACGATGGGAATATTTATGCCTGGGGTTCGAACGACAATGGGCGTTTGGGAGATGGCACGACTACGCAGCGGCTGCTTCCTCAAAAAGTTCAATTGCCGGTAGGACTAGCAAAGTTTACGGCAATCAGCGCTGGTGGTTACCATTCCATGGCTATAGGCAGTGATGGTAAGGCCTATGCCTGGGGTTGGGCCGCACTGGGGCAGTTGGGTAACGGAACGGCTGATTATTTACTACATGCGACTCCCGGTGTAGTGCAACTTGGGCTGCCCAATGGTGTGCAAGTCAGTCAAATTTCTGCCGGTGACCAGCATTCGTTTGCCATAGACTCTGAGGGCAAGCTGCATGCCTGGGGCGACAATAGAAAAGGCCAGTTGGGCGACAGCTCGCTGACCCAGCGGAACTCGCCAGTGCAGATAACGGTCGCTGGAGTGACGAAGTTTACCCAAGTGTCAGCCGGTGATGCTTATGCCCTAGCTCTTGATGATGAGGGGCGCATTTTCGCGTGGGGCTCCAATGAATTTGGCCAGCTTGGCCTTGGCAGTGTTTCCACTAACCCGGAACAGAGTCCAAAAGAGAGCTCAAAGTTGGACGTCACTCTCACTTTTGATGGTTTGCCTGCTAGCGACTTGACGTATGACAGCGTTCGCAATGAATGGACCGCTAAAACTCCTGCTCATGCAGAGGGGCCGGTCGATGTCACCTTGGGATGGTCTTTGGGCGGGCAAAGGCATGAAATAAAGAAAGAATTAGCTTTTTCTTATACCGATAACCTCACACTCCCTCTAACAGGCGGGCCTGGTATTGCGGCTCTGCTGGCGGGCGGAGTTGCCCTGATGCTCTTGGCTGCGGGGGCGCGTGCGCGGCGCAAGGGCAAGGAAAACGAAGAAGTTGAGCAGGGTCTGGCGGCGTGAGATCGCTGCATTGGAAGCACGCATGGCCGCCGCAGCTGGTATCCAAGTAGCTAAGCGCTTCCACCTAAAGCGTTGGCTGGCTGTTTGCATAAGCAATCGACATGCTCGATTCGCTGGTAAAGTGCGGAATTGGGGCACTTGCATATGCTTTCGGACGACTGAGCAAAGACGATAGCGCGCAATCGAGATCTAAGCTGTGCCGAAATGCTAATGGTTTATTGGGTTACAGAGAGGAGTCTAAAAGGTAGTGTAGATTTTACTTATAGCTCAATATGGCTAATTTGTGAAGGAGAAATCAATGAAGAGGGGTTCAGTAAAGCACTGGCTGGCAGGGGTAGTCAGCTTAGCTGCTGTGGGGACGTTGGTGGCAGGCGTGGCTGGGGTTGCTAACGCTGAAGAAACGCCAGCTCCGAGTCGGCCGGGGGAAGCTGTCTCAATCAGCAATATTCGCGTTTCTGAGATTGGCGCCCATACTGCGAATCTGACGTTTGACTACAAAATCAACGATACTCGCCGTCCTATTAAGAGGATCGTGCCATCCTTATTCTTTGAAAAGATTACGAGCATTAAGCCGAAAATCCAGTTCACTCAAGATACCGGTGTAGAAATGCGCGTATGGCTCGGTGCTTCGGGCTTTGACAGCTCTATCGGCGTGGCCGACAGCAAGCTCACGCAAGAAGATTACAGCAAAATTTACGGCATGCACACTCAAGACGATGAAGATGCTGTGGCCAATCGGCAGCAGTTTGCCCGTTGGGGCACTGCGGTAGACGTGACTGCTGATAACAAGAGCGGCACGTCCAGTCTTTCCATTATTGGCCTGGATCCTTCGACTTCGTATGCCACTCGCGGGTATAACAACATTCTTGGGCGTGACTACACCAGGGATGCGGATGCGTATATGTCTAAGATTTCTGAGCTGGGGTGGGATCATCTCAACCAAGAGGTGCCTGTGGACATGAGCCGCGTGTTGGTCGGTCTCAATGTGGAGTACGGCGGATCGCAGCCTGGCGACCCAGTTGGCGGTGATTACGACACCTTCCTTGAGGCAGCTCCTGCTTTCTCTACTATTTCTGAGCCGCAGTCGATTGCTGAAGGACAGCTGACGAACCAGGGTAAGGACAACATCACGCCCGGCCAGATTGACCAGAACCACTCTGCTCGCTTCTACATCAACTCCTTGAAGGAAGCCTGCAAGGCCAAGGTGGACGCTGGCGAAGATTGCTTCTGGTACTCCTACATTTACTCTGACCCCAGCAAGATGACCGCTCCCAACGGCGCTCCGTACGTGCAGGTGAAGAAGGACGACCAGAACCGTTACTACTACGATGCGTTCATTCCCAAGGATTTCACCGGTGAGCACACGGTCGTGGCCCTGGACGAAGAGGGCACGGTTCAGGCTTGGACCAAGGTGAGCTTGGCGGACAACGCGATTACGCAGGTTGCCACGCCGCCGCTGCCCGAGCCCGCAGCCCCGCAGCAGCCCGCAGCAGCAGACCCTGTTAAGCCCGCAGCCCCAACCGCTGCTGACAATAAGGTCAATGATCCTGCAGCTAAGGCACCTGCTCAGCCTGCTCCTGCCGCCAAGAAGGTTGACCCAGCGGCCGACCCAGCCAAGGCTGAGCTGGCTAAGACCGGTGCCGATGTGAGCGCAGTTTCAGGCATTGCCCTGGCTCTGATAGCCGCCGCAGCCGGTTGCCTAGTGGTGACCAAGCGCTCCCGCGTCTAAGTCCGCGTAAACAGCGAACCGCTACCAGCGAGCAAAGCACAACGCCCCAATTCCCCCCAAAAGTCGGGAGGTTTGGGGCATTTCCTTTATCTGCGGGAGTACTTCTCACCCTCTTAAACGGCGAGCCGGTAGATAAACTGAGGCCCCTTGCCCCCGGTAAACGTGCGCTCGAGCCGGGTGAACCCAGCTTTTTCGTAGAGCTTCTGCGCGGGCGAGTTGCGGGCGTTGACCCCCAGCACGACGAGCGGGATGTCGGGAAAGTTGCGGTGAGCATAGTCCGATAGGAGTTGGAGTGACTGAAGGGCGTAGCCTTGGCGCAGGTAGCGGGAGTCAGTTGAGAAACTTCTGAGCAGGAGGCAGTCTTCGCGGTGTTCGTAGCGCAAGCGGTCGGATCCGTGGTCTAAGACGAAGAAATTAGTGATAGCACCTGCGCTGTTGATTGACAGGATTGGGTGATATTCGCCATCATTCTGGGCGCGTGCAAGTGCCTGAGCTGGCGTTCCGGTGAACGTCAGGTTCTCAATTTGGTATTGGTCAAGGCTTTCTTTGAACTGCGAATCATACGCTACAAGTTTCATTCGGCCCCCTCGCGATCTTGCCGGGATTGTTTGCTTGAGGACAGCTTACCTCTCTTAGACCTGCGCTCATACCTTGTGCCTGCTAGAAGCAGTCAGTCTTGCGGCGGTATGTTGCGGGCGGTTGTAGAGTGGGGGTAGGCGGGCGCTTGGAGCGCGAGCTTTCCTCTTCTGGGGCAATGATATGGCACGGCTGGGTGAGAATCCGGCGGCAGGTAAGGTATAGGGATTTCGGCAGTGATAGTGGGCGCGAATAGTAGGCAGACAGAGCAGATGGACCAGGCTGAGCAGGCGGGCCAGGCGGCGGGGGCAGCTGGGCGGCCTTCGGATCGTCTTGACAGGAACATTCCTCTCAATATGAGAGATATTAAGCGCGACTACGACAAGCCCCTGGAAGAGGCCTGCGTGGCCGCCAAAGCTAGCGTAATTATGCGCGTGGGCATGTTGGATTTGGGCTCCGGCACTGGCTCTTTCCGCGTGCGCGAGATGATGCACCGGATAGCCTACCCCCTGGGCGTGCATGTGCGGGCGGAAGTCAACTTGACCGACATTGAAGCCACCTGCACGGACGGCAGCGAGCGAGTCACCGAAGTGGTTGATTTGCCGACGACTGGAGTCAATACGGAGCGCATTTGGCTCCTGGAGCACTTCGCCGACTGGTTGGCCGTGAACTGCGGGCAGGGCTCTACCTACCATCGAGCGGCGAACATCTCCCAGGAGCTCGTGGACCACTTGGACGAGGTGAAATCTCACTGGGCAGTGCGGCACGCGCAGGAGGCCGAGGCCGCTCGGGCAGCTCAGGCGGCACAGAAGGCGCAGGCCAAGCGTGCAGCCAAGGCAAAACGGGCGCAGGAAGGGGTGCAGAAGGGCGTTGATGGGCTGACCCTAGTGCCAGAGCAGTCAGCAGGCCTTCCTCTGTCAGAGGCAGCGCCAGAGGGCTTAGAGAAGGACTCGGGCGCAGCGGTTGGGCAGCCGGGGCTGTCTGGCCAACCTGCCCAGCCTACTCAATCCGGCCAACCTGCGCCGCAGACGGGCCAATTGACTCAGTCCAGCCCAGCCAGCCAGCCCGAGCCTTCCAGCAAGCGCGACAGCCGCGGCCTGCCCGCTGCCCTGCGCCACTCCCAGCCCGGCGGAGGCGTCACCGTGCGCCAGGCCCACGAGCGCTTGAACATCATCGAACACCGCAAACCCCTGTATTCGCCGCTCGTCTCGGGCTTCGCCTCGGCCGTGGCTTGCGCTTCCTTCGTCTTCCTCCTGGGCGGCGGGCCCTACGACATGGCGGGCGCTTTTGTGGGCGCGGGCATCGGCCAGTGGGTTCGGCGCGTGCTGGCTGGCCGCAAAATCAACCAATTCTTCGTCACCGGCGTGGCCGTGATTATCGCCGCGCTCGCCTGCATCGGCACCCTGCGCTTCGTCGGTCTGTTTGACCCAGTGGCCCTGCGGCACGACACGGCTTACATCGGTGCAATTCTCTTCGTCATTCCCGGTTTCCCGCTGGTCACCGGCGGCCTCGACATAGCGAAAATGGACTTTCCCTCGGGCGTGCAGCGCCTGACCTACGCCATGTCTATCATCCTGGTGGCCACGTTCGGCGGCTGGGTGGTCGCGCGCCTGGTTCAGCTCAGTCCCCAAGGTTTTGAGGCCCTGAACCTGAGCCTGTGGGCCACCGGCGGCCTGCGGGCACTTGCGGCTTTCTGCGGTGTCTGGGGCTTCTCGGTCCTCTTCAACTCTCCCCAGCGCATGGCCCTGGTCGCGGCCGTCATCGGTGCCATTACCGACACCCTGCGCCTGGAAATGCAAGACTTAGCGGGCATGCCCCCGGAGATGGCCGCCTTCCTGGGCGCTTTCCTGGCCGGACTCCTGGCCACGGCCTGGCGCTCCTCGGTCCGCCACGGCTGGCTTCCGCCCGACGTGGGCTTCCCGCGTATCTGCCTGACCGTGCCCTCAATCGTGATTATGGTGCCGGGCCTCTATATGTATCGGGCCATGTTCTACCTGGGCCAGTTCAACACCCTGAGCGCCCTGGACTGGGCCTTCCGCGCCTTCATGGTCATCATCTGCCTACCCATCGGCCTGGCCACGGCCCGGGTCATCACCGACCGCTCCTGGCGCTACGACATCTAAGCAGTTTTCAGTACTTCATGCCCATGGCGGTGCGGACCTGGTCTAGGGTCTCCTCGGCGATGGCGTTGGCGCGCTTGTTGCCCTCGGCCAGGATGTCGCGCACCGAGTCCATGTCTTGCGCCAGCTCGGCCCGGCGCTCGCGGTGGGGGCCAGGAAGTCGTTGACCGACGCGATGACGTACTGCTTCAGCGCCCCAGAGCCCGCGTCGCCAATCTCCTCGGCAATTTCGGAGGGATCGCGGCCGGTCACCAGCCCGGCGGTGGTGAGCAGGGCAGAGACCTGCGGGCGGCCCACTGGGTCAAAGGTAATGCGGCGCTCGGAGTCGGTGGGGGACTTCTTAATCAGCTTGGCCGTCTCTTCGGCGGTGGCGCTCAACATAATGGAATTGCCGTAGGATTTGCTCATTTTGCGACCGTCTAGGCCCGGAATTTCGGGCGCGTCCGAGAGAATTGCTCCCGGCTCGGGGAAGACGGGATTCTTGCGGGCGTAGCGCTCGTTGAAGCGGCGGGCGATGGTGCGCGTCAGCTCCACATGCGGCAGGTTGTCCTTGCCGATGGGCACCACGTTGGCCTTGCAGAAGAGGATATCGCAGGCCTGATGCACAGGATAGGTGAGCAAAAGACCGGTGAGCGCGTGGCCCGACGCCTCCATCTCCGACTTGACGGTCGGGTTGCGGTGGAGCTCCGCCTCGGTCACCAGCGAGAGGAAGGGGAGCATGAGCTGGTTTTCCGCAGGCACAGCCGAGTGCGTAAAAATCATAGTCTTCACCGGATCAATGCCTGCTGCCAAGTAGTCAAGCACCATGTTCAGCACGTTCTCCTGAATGTGTTCGGTGCTGTCGCGGTCGGTAATCACCTGGTAGTCGGCGATCACAATATTGGTGTGTACGCCGCGATTCTGCAGCTCCACCCGGCTCTTAATCGAGCCAAAATAGTGGCCTAAATGCAAGCGGCCAGTAGGCCTGTCGCCGGTGAGCATGGTGAAGTCGCCGGGCTTGGCGTCGAGTTTGTTCTCCAGGGTGTCCGAGCGTTTTTTCGCGGCCAAGAAGCTGGCGCTCATCTCATTGCCTGCTGCCGTTACCTGCTGCTCGCTCGCCATAAGCCTGCCCTCTTTGCCGAGCCCCGCGCTCACATGGGGCCAAAAGTGTTACCAAAAGTGTGACTAAATATTGCTTTTATCGTAAAAGTCCGAGCCGACAAGCTCGCAAGTGGTACCCTCGAAAGTAATGCATATATAAAGACACGTTGCTTACAGAGCACAGACTGGCGAAGGGGGTCGGATGGGCCGCGGACGTCAGAAGGCTAAGCAGACGAAAATAGCCCGTAAGCTCAAATATCTGACAACTGACACTGACTACAATCAGCTGCAGCAGGAATTGGCAAATCGCGAACCTGGCGAAGGGCATACGGATCCCTTTGAGGTGGTAGAGGAGCAATTCAGCGCGGCGGCAGACGAGTCAGGGAGCCAGCACAGTCAGGCGGCCGCCAGCACAGCGGCACAGAGCCCAGCAGCTGCTTCGAAGCCTTCTATAGATGACGATTTAGACGACTATGCGCGCTGGGCGGCTGAGGCGGCGGCGAAGGCCACGTCGGGCGAGATTCCAGTGGTGAAGCCTCGTCCGCACAAGCCGATTCCGATTCCAGTGCCCACCGCGCTCAGTAAGCGCAAACCGGCGACTTCGGGTGCTGCCGCAGCGGCAAGTGGCGAGCAGAATGGTTCGGCTGCGCGGGCAGAGGCGGGGGAAGCTGCGGCTTCTTCGGTTTCAGCGACTGCTGAGTCGCCTGAGTCTGCTGGATCTTCGGCTGACAAGCCCACTGCAGACGCCCAGGCAGCCAAGAGCGCTAAGGTTGCAAAGAGCGCCAAAGCCCCTACTGCGAAGAAGGCTTCGGTGGCCTCGACTGCTGCCAAGAAGACTGCGGCGGCAGCGAAAAAAGTCACGTCTGCCGTGAAGAAGTCCACCGCTGCTTCCAAGGCTAAGGCCACGCAAGCGGCTAAGGCTGTTAAAGCTAGCAAGACTTCCAAGGCGAGTAAGAGCGAGACTGCTGCAGCGAGCACAACCGCTGCCAAACCGGCGCGCACGGCCAAAAGTACGGCGAGCAAGTCGGCGGCGAAGCCCGCGGCGAAGTCGGCCGAAAAGTCGGCTACGAAGGCTACTGTCAAGCCCGCTACAAAGTCTGCCACGCGGTCGGCTGGTAAGGCTGCTGCCAACACGAAGACCGGCGCTTCTAAGCCTGAGAAAGACTAAGTCAGTTTAGTTGCTGTTTAGTTGCTGCAACTGCGCAAAACTGGCTCTATTCGACTGTTCAGCCGTCTGTTTCCTCCTGTGAGGCGGACGGCTGAATGCCCGCTGAGGCCTTATACCAGCGGCAGGAGCTCGTGGAGGTCGTCGCGCTCGCCGACTGCGCTAATGCGGCCGGCCGCCTTCTCCTGGGCCCAAGTGGTCACCCCGGCAGCCATGCGCAGCCAGACGTCCGGATCCAGCTCAATCACGTCCGGCGGGGTCAGATTGTGGGGGTCAGAGGCCGGCCCGTCCAAAATTTTGATAGCCCCCCAGGGTGCCACGCGCACTTCCACCCCGGGACCAGGGGCCTTAATCTCCAGCATGTGCAGGGAGTAGCGCACCGCCATCGCCAGCTGCTTGCGGGGCATGTCCGGCTCAATATTCAGCCGCTCAGCCTCGCTCCCAGCCCCCGCCGCGAGCTCCTTAGCCGCGTCCCGCCAAGCGAGAAAGTCCCGCCTGCCCTCGTCCATATCCTGCTCCCGTATAGCACTCATACGTCTATTGTCCCCCTGGGCGTGAACTTGGAGCGTGGACTGAGCGGCGGGCAGATGCTAAACGCAAGAAGCCCCAACCGGGAGTAACGGACTTCACCGGTCGGGACTTCTTATATCGCCTTTAGTGCTGATGCAATACAGAGCCGCGCACTGGCTCATAGCTCATAGCTCAGTGCGATCGGCACTTGCCTGCACAGCGCAAATACTGGAGTGAAGTTAGTTCTGGGCTGGGGCGGCGCTGAAGGAGTCAGCTTCGCTGCCGGACTCGGACTCGCTATCGGCCTCTTCGGACTCGCCTTCGCCGGGCAGACCCAGGTCGACGGGCGAAGAGGAATTCTCCCAAGGCTCCTCCCAAGGATCGTACTCAGGGTTCTGCTGCTTGTACACAAAGAGCGCAACTACGGCAGCCAGCAGGGTGCCGAAGAGCAGGGCAAAGAACTTCCAGCCGTTTGAAGATTTGTTCTCCATAGTGGTTCCTTTCAACGTTTCAATGTTTCAACGTGTTATCCCGACTTCCCGCACAGTCGGTACTTATAATCCCCAGTCTAATCGAAACAATGTGGCGGTTACGTGTGTCTTTGCGTGATTTTTGGGGGCTCATCCGGTGCAGGGAGGGGAATTGCGAATCTTTTAGTGCAACCCTATACGAATGCTGTATGAGGTACACGGGGTGCGACTGGAATTGCGAAATTGATAATTGTATTTGCAATTTGGGCTCTGAAATTGCAAATTTGCGAATCGAAATTACAAATTTGATAGTGAAATTGATAATTTTCGGGCCATATTGATGATTTTCGGACGCAAATTGCGAATTTACGAATTTACGAATTTACGAATTGAAATTGTTGATTTTGGGGTTTTTGATCTCTGATTGGTGCGTTTCGTGCTGGGAGCGCTGTTGGTGGGGCTGGCTGTGGAGCCAAGGGAAACTGCTTATTGCTTGGCAACCCAACCCCACCAACAGCTCGCTTCGCATCGCAGGCTCGTGCGCTTCACCTCGTTCCGGTGTGGCCGGAGCATGAGATACTTTGCTCCGGCCTTGACGGCTGGCTTGGGCGCGAGCCGAATAACTAGTTTCGGTTTGAGTGATTCGGGCGGAGCGAGTGCTGGCCTACTCTGCGTTTGCGGGCCCTTGACAGCTGGTAGCCTGTGAGAAATACTGCCGTGATAACACTGAGGGCGAGTAGGGTGCCGCCGCTTAGGCGCTGGAGGGGTATGCTACCTGCTGCGGGCAGCCCCAGGAAGAGGTAGTAGGTGAAGCGAAGTTTGGCCGGTTGCTGCGCGTGGCCGCCCACCGTCCAGCCAATCGTCACGTCCACCGTGCCGTCCGCGTGCGCAGGAGTCACCACATGCCACTTGTGGTCGCCATCATCGTAATGTAATTGCAAGCCTGCCGCGCCGCCAAAATCAACGCTGGTGACTTCAATCTGGGGTCCGGGCATAAGGCCTCCGTCGTAGCCGTAGCCCCAGCCGGGCTGCTCCAAATCGCCCCACTGGTAAATGTCGCCCTGGGAGCTCAGCGCCAGCGAATAGTATCCGGCGGCGCGAATATCCGTGTATTGCTCACCCTCCGGCAGGGTGTCGGTTGCCACTCGCGCCGGCGTAGGGTGCGGATTGTAGTCGTCGCTATTGGGGCTGCCGAAGCCGTTGCCCAACTGGCGCTGCCGATTGCTGCCCCACACATAAACCAGGTGGTCGCTGCCCAAGGCCAGAGAATGGTCCCAGCCCGCGCTCACTTGCGTGAAAGTGACCCCATTTGGCATGTCAATAGGCGCAATTTGCACGCCCGAACTGCCCACAGCAGTAGGCGCGCTGCTGCCCAATTTCCCGGCTTCGTTGTAGCCCCAGGCGTACCCCCTGCCGCTCTGATCCACGGCCAGAGAGTGGTTTTCGCCCGCGCTGACACTGATAAACCTGAGCGTCGAATTGATAGGCTGAGGGTCGGCATTGACCTGGTAGTTGGCCGTCGTGCGCCCCAGCTCCCCGTAGCCATTGTGCCCCCATGAGTAAATAGTGCCGTCCGTGGCCAGCGCCAGGGAGTGACCGCACTGGGTGCTGTCGTCCTCTTCGGACAGGCCCGCGCTGATTTGCGTGAACTTAGCGCTCGTATTGACCGGAGCTGGCTGGCTGGTGTTCGTGCCCGTGCGCCCTAGCTCCCCGAAGACATTATCGCCCCAGGAGTAAGCCGTGCCGTCCGCGGTGAGGGCCAGCGTGTGGTAGCCGCCAGCACTCAGGCTCGTGAAATGCTGGTCGGTCTGGACGGGCAAGGGAAGCGTGTTCGCGCCCATCGTACCGTTGTTGGAAACATACCCCAGCTGGCCGTGGCGGTTCAGCCCCCAAGCGTAGGTTTTACCGTCCACGCCGATAGCCAGCGAATACTGGTATCCGGCGCAAACGCGGATAAATTGAACCGGAGCAAAAACCTGATCCATCTCAGTGCTGCCCCACTCGCTGTTCTCCCAACCGTGCGGGTCGCCAGGGTTGACCGTAGTGCCATTGCCCAACTGCCCGTATGTGTTCCAGCCCCAGGCGTAGGTTTTGCCATCGCTGCCCAAGGCCAGTGTGTGGTCGCCGCCATTGGAAATCTGGGTAAAGCGAATAGGCGGAGGAGGCGTAATCGTCACGTTCGTGCCGCCCGCAACGGGCCCTGCGACCGGCGTCAGGCTAAAATCGCCCCACTGGCCGGTCAGCGTGATGTCGTGCGTGACCGGAGTGCCAAAATCGTAGAGATGGCCGTCCAGGAACCAGCCGTTGAAAGCCCGGCCATCCCAAGCAGGAGTAGGGCTAGGATAGTGTGCGTAACGGCCTGTTGGCACGGATTGGCGCACGTCGGGCACGCCAGGTTTGTTGGCCTTGAAGGTGACAGTGTAGGCCCTTAAGTAGGAGAATTTCAGTCTCGCCATGGGCTGGCTGACTCCGTTGGCAGTCCAGTCAACTTGGACTTCCACCGCGGCTGCTGCGTGCGGCGGTGTCGAACCGGTCCAAGCGTTGGAAATAGGGTCAACCGAGGGGCCAGAAGCGTAGGAACCGTCGAAGCGGACTTGCGAGATAGTAACCACGCCGCCCACGCGCACCGGGCGAGAGCGGGCAGCAGTCGAGCCGTCGCCCAAAGCGCCTCCAGTGTTCTCTCCCCAGGCGTACACATTGCCGTCGTTGCCCACCACGAACGACTTGTTGCCGCCCGCAGCCGCTATCGTGCAAGTCACGCCAGAGGGCAGGCTTACCGGCGCAGGAGTAGCGATCCAAGAGCCCACGCCCACATTCGTATTGCCCAGCTGGCCAGTGCTGTTGCTCCCCCAAGAGTAAGCCTTGCCGTCGTTGCCCACCACCACAGTGTGCGCCGAACCCCGGCTGATACTGGCGATTCTCACGCCTTCCGGCATCTTAATGGTCGCCTCGGTGGGCGCAAGAAGCGGGGGAGCGGTCGGCGAATTGCCGGACCCGTCGCCGAACTGACCCCAGCGGCTGTCGCCCCACATATAGGTTTTGCCGTTGTTCGCCATAGCCATCGAGGTGTAGCGCCCGGCAATAATCCGGTTGAACTGTGTGCCCGTCGGGGCGGGAATAGCAACCGCGGAAGCGCGACTGGTCTGATCGCCCGTAGCGAGCTGGCCGTAAGCGTTGTTGCCCCAAGCATAAATGTTGCCGTCGTTGCCCAAAGCTAGGGAAGTGAACCCCTGCGTGCTGATGCTCTTCACCCCAAACCGCGCGCTGGCTGGCAGGCCCACCACCGCCGTGGGAGTCGAGCGGGCGGCCGTATCACCTACTCCGAGCTGGCCTCCGCCGTCAGCATTCATCGAATTATCGTTGTTGCCCCAGGCGTACACCTTGCCGTCATTGCCGCGCGCCAGGCTAAAATCCCAGCCAGCGGCGATGCTGGTGAAGCGCACACCCGTCGGCGCAGTCACCTTCGTGGGAATCAAGCGGTCCGTAGTGTCTCCCAGCCCGAGCTGGCCCTTATTATTCATGCCCCAGGCGTACAAGTTGTAATCGTTGCCCAGCGCCAAGGAATGCTGGCCGCCCCCGCCCGCGCTCACCTGCGTAAACTTGACCCCCGCAGGCGGGGCAATGCTCTCAGGAACCAAGTGGGCAGTAGTGGAATTGTCGCCCAACTGGCCGTGGCTGTTGTCCCCCCAAGCGTAGGTTTTACCGTCGTCCCCAATGGCCAGCGTGTGGGAATTGCCCGAGCTGATGCTCAGGAGCTTCACGCCGGGAATTGTGTACGGAGTGATGGTGACCTGAGTGCCGCCCGCTGTGTCTCCGGCGTCGGGGGAGATGGCGAACTGGTCCGGCGCTGGGTCGGCCTGCGCTTGGACAGGCGCAAAGAAGCCCTGCAACCCCAGGCAGGCTACAGCCGCAAGGGCTATCGCCGTAGATAAACCGCGAACTGCACGCATGACAAGTCTCTTCGCACAATGTTGTACAACGCCGTGCGCTTCACCAGTTGCCAGTGTGGAATACTCCGCGGTTCCCCTTACCGCAGCAACAGCAAATCTGAACCGCACGATGCGCCCCAAATACTATTTCCACCCTAGCACTTTTCCTGGTATTCCGCAGGTTTTGCTCGGCTTCGGAGGCTGTGGGCACGGGGTGCCTGACTTAGTTGGGTGATTTTACTCGGTTGGGGGTTTGAGGCTGTGTTGGGTGCTGACAGTTGGCAGGGTTCTGGTGCTTTATTGAGCTCTGACGCTTTGAAGGGTCCTAGCGCTGTGCGGGAACCTTGTGGCTTGCTTGGCTTAGAGGCTGAGTTGGATCCTGGCGCTTGGTTTGGGGTCTGATACCAGGTTTTGTTTTGATACTTGGTTGGGCTTTGGCGCTTGGTTTGGCGCTTGTTTGCTGGATTTGGCTTTGCTTGCTCGGTTTGGTGATTCTACTTGGTTGTGATTTGAGGCTGTGTTGCGCTCTGGGGGGCGCTGTTGGTGGGGTTGCTTGTTCAGCAAGGGGA
This sequence comes from Bombiscardovia nodaiensis, assembly GCA_033127725.1. Taxonomy (NCBI): domain Bacteria; kingdom Bacillati; phylum Actinomycetota; class Actinomycetes; order Bifidobacteriales; family Bifidobacteriaceae; genus Bombiscardovia; species Bombiscardovia nodaiensis. The sequence goes on from AP026798.1 coordinate 65,082, forward strand.
ACTTCTTATTGCTTCACAACCAACCCCACCAACAGTTTGCTCTCGCGTCGCAGGCTCGCGCTCCACCTCGCTTCGGTGTGGCCGGGGCATGGGATACTTTGCTCCGGACTTGACGGCTGGCTTGGGCGCGAGCGGGATACTTAGTTTTGGTTTGAGTGGTTAGGGCGGGGTGAGTGCTGGCCTGTTCTGCGTTTGCGGGCCCTCGTGAGTTGGTGGCCTGTGAGAGATACTGCCGTGATAATACTGATGGCGAGTAGGCTCCCTCCGCCTAGGCGTTGCAAGGGGATGGTTCCGGCGGCGGGCAGGTTGAGGGGGATGTAGGGGTAGGTGAAGTCGTGGATGGGGTAGTCGGTTTGGGCTACTCCGTTCAACGTCCAGGTGATGACGACCGGGACTGGGCCGCCTGCGTCGTTTCTGGGGGAGGTGACGGTCCAGGTGCCGGTCGTGCCGTTGGGTGTGGGGCCACTTTGGGCTGGGGTAGTGCCGAATTTGACGGCGGTGACGTTAATGTCGTAGAGCATGCCTGCGCTTACCGGGGTCAAGCTGAGGGCACCTGGTGAGCCGCCTTGTTTGTCGCCGAGTTGCCCGTATTGGTTGTCGCCCCAGGTCCAGATGGTTCCGTCGCTGGCTATGCCGATAGCATGTTTCCAGCCGGAGAGGAGTTTGGTGAAGGTGGTGCCGGGTTTGGGGTTGACGACGATGGGCCGGGTTGGGGTGGTTTGGTTACCGGTGCCGAGCTGGCCTGAGGCGTTGTAGCCCCAAGCGTAGATACTACCGTTACTGCCAATACTTAACGCACTATTACTGTTGGTGGTGACACTGGTGAAGGTGATACCAGAAGGGATGGTGGGTTCGGCTGGTAGCGACTGGTTAACAGTGGTGCCGTTGCCGAGCTCGTAGTCGCCGTTGTACCCCCAGGTGTAAATACGACCGGTGTCACTGATAGCTAGTGACCAGTCAGCGGTGGCGGTGGCTTGCTTGAACGTGCTCACGCCGACGGGTAGCTGGACTTGCACGGGTACTGTGCTTGTGCTGCCTACGTTGATGGCTGGGGTGCCGAGTTGGCCGTATTGGTTGGATCCCCAGCTGTAGGCTTGTCCGTTGTCTCCGATACCGATGGAGTGACCGGAACCGGCACTCACTTGAGTGAACTGGTAGACGCCAGCTGGTGTTTGTACGGCTACTGGGCTGAGCTTATTACTCGTGGTGTTGTCGCCGAGCTGTCCGCTGTTGTTGGCTCCCCAAGCGTAGGTAGTACCGTTGTCGCCGATAGCGAGGGTATGGTCTCTTCCTGGACTGACTTGCGTGTACGCGCCTACTCCAGCGGGCATGCTGATAGCTTGGGGTTTTAGTTGGTTACTAGTGGTACCAGTACCCAGTTGGCCGCTCGTGTTGAATCCCCACGCGTACCAATGGTTATCGCTACCCAATGCGAAGGAGTTGCTAGGTCCTGCGCTGATTTTGAGGAATTTTACTCCGTTTGGTGTGATGACTTTGGTGGGTTGTAGCCGGTTGGTGGTGCTGTTGTCTCCTATCTGTCCGGCATCGTTTCTCCCCCAGGCGTAGAGGTCGCCGTCTGAGCCGATGGCGAGCGTGTGATACCAGCCCGCAGACACCTGCGTAAACAGCACACTCGACCCCTTAGGATGCGGGGTAATCGTAACGCTCGTTCCGCCACTGTTAGGTCCGCGGTTCGGGTCCATCGTAAAAGTGATGCCACTTTCCCAGTGAGCGGTCAAGGTGATGTTGCTGGTGACGGATTCGTTGAACGTGTAGGGCTTGTTGTTGAGGAACCAGCCCACAAACCCATGCCCAGCCCACGAGGGCTGTACGGGCCATGTCGCTTTCGACCCTTCTAACACTCGTTGCGAACCCGGTGGACTACCCGGAGCCGTATCCAGATCGAAACTGACGGTAAACGTATCCAAATACCGGAACCGGAGCGTCGCATCCGGTTGTGCAACCCCGTTCAGGGTCCAGCTGACAATCACATCCACATCACCTGGAGCGTGAGGCGGAGTATTCCCTGTCCAAATACTCGAAACTGGTGTGACCGTACCCGGCGTGACAATCCCCCCAAACGTGACCCGGGTTATCGTAATCGGCCCACCCACACGCACCGGAGTACTACGGTTGGTGGTGCTGCCGTCGCCGAGTTGTCCGCCGAGGCCTCCGCCACTGTCTGATGCGTTCATGCCCCACCCGTAGGTGTTGCCGTCACTACCGATGGCAAAGGAGTTCCAGTAGCCGGCTGTGATACTGATGAAGGTGACACCTGCTGGCACGTCTACTGGAGTGGGTGTTCTAGCTCCAGTTACCCCCATGCCGGAGGGTAGGGTGCTGTTGCCTAGGGCTCCGTACCAGTTGTCTCCCCATGCGTAGACTTTGTGATCGCTGCCGAGGACGAGAGTATGCCAGCCGCCTCGACTCATGCTCACGACACGAACCCCAGCAGGCATGCTAATGGTTACAGGAACAGGACTTAATCTGTTCGAGCTGTCTGTGCCGTCGCCACGCTGTCCGCGGGCCAAGTATCCCCACATGTAGGTAGTTCCGTTACTAGCTGTAGCTGAAGCTGTATAGCCGCCAGCGCTGATGCTTGTCCACCTATATCCAGCTGGAGGGTTAACTGCGAACGCGGTGGTGTATGAATTAGTATTTCCTACTCCGAGTTCTCCAAAATAATTGTCACCCCATGTGTAGATGACACCGTTATCGCCTAATGCCATAGCGAAACCGCATAAAGCACTGATGCTAGTAATGCGTACGTTGTTGGGTATGCCAACCACAAGAGTAGGAGATAAATGGTCAACCGAGTCACCGGTGCCTAGAGGAAACCTAGATTGGCTGCCCCAAGCGTAGACCTTCCCTGTGTCTGCCACCGCAAAGCTTTGATACCAGCTCGCGGCAATACTAGTGAAACGGGTTACTCCGGTCGGTAATTCTAGCTTTGTGGGTATTGATCGATTAAGGGTATCGCCCAGCCCGAGTTGGCCTCTATTGTTTCTGCCCCACGAGTAAATATGGCCATCGGTTCCGATAGCTAAAGAATGGTGTCCAGAACGCCAGTCCAAATTGTCGTCTTCCGAACCGCCTGCACTAATTTGTGTGAACTTCACGCCAGAGGGTATTTGCACGCGGACTGGCGTTAATCGTTGAGTGGTGGTGCCATCACCGAGTTGCCCATACTGATTCTCACCCCAAGAGTATGCATTACCGTCGTCGCCTAGGGCAAGAGTATGAGAGTACTTAGAACTCACAGTTGTAAATTTCACGCCGCCTATGGTGTAGGGGGTGATGGTGGCGGCGGTGCCTCCGGCGGCGGGGCCGGTTTTGGGGGACAGGCGGAATTGGGTGGATTCGCTAGCGTGCGCTTGGGGTGGGGTGATTAGGCTGGTGGACCCCCCCCCCAGGACACTCATGGAGATAAGCGCCAGTATGGCGCTTACTGTGCGAAACCGTCGCATACCTGTACCCCTTAAGTCATATACGGTGCCCTGTGGCACCGTTCAAAGTTTGTGTGCGTCTAACCGCAGCCCAGCCGTTCCCCAACCGCAGGCGCGCGTAACGCAAATCCCAGTTTTCTAAGCCCACTCTACCATCATCCGCCCCAAAGCCACCCCCACCCGCTTTACGCCATTGTGTTTTAACCCCCGCTGCCCCGCCCCAACCCCTAGTCACGAGTGGCCCTCACCCCCAATCCATCAACCCGACAAATGAGCTTGAAAGGAGCTTGAAAATATCTTTCAAGCTCCTTTCAAGTAGTGTCTCAGTAGTGTCTCAGTAGTGTCTCAGTAGTGTCTCAGTAGTGTCTCAGTAGTGTCTCAGTAGTGCGGAGTAGTGCGGAGTAGTGCGGAGTAGTGCGGAGTAGTGCGGAGTAGTGCGGAGTAGTGCGGAGTAGTGCGGAGTAGTGCGGAGTTCACTTTGTTACTCCGCACTACGTATCTTAGACAACTGAGCAATTGCTTGAAAGTAGCTAGAGAGCTACTTGAAAAGGTTTTTGAGCTTGTTTGCAAACAGCTATGATGACTGGAGCTCTTTGCCTCAGTCGGATCTGAGGATGCTAATAAATCGGGTTAGCGTGTCTTTGCGCCTTGTGGATTGGTGTCGGTGCTGTGTTGAGAGAGGAGTGAGAGGCGAATCGTTGAGCGGGGCGGGGCCCGGGCAGCCGTAAACTGCGCCAGACTCCGCAGCCGCTCTAAGAACGGGTATTGAACCAGCTCATAGCGAAGCCGCTAAAAGCGACCGCGCCCAAAAGCAGCACAGCAGAAGCCGAATCGACCTTGCTAGCGAGAATGGCCATCGGAATGACCATCACAGTCCCCCACCCGGGAGAGCCCGGCTCATTACCATCAGGAGTCATAATGACACCTTTCTTTGATAGTTAAAACAGCCGGGCCGGTTGACCCGGCCGACCACTCGTGTGATTCGGTTCTTCGTCCAAGAAGTACCTAACATTTGAGTGGTGATATCTATGCTACAAGCTGCATCCGTCTTTGCGAAATTGCCGCCGAGAACATATAATGAAAATGTCAGTGGGAAGTCAGTCCACTGAGAAGCGCTTTAAGCGGGTATTATACTTTGATGCTTCTTTGGACTTCCGACTGATAGGGCGTTTATCATCCGTCCTCTTTTGATGTAGAACAGCTAGGCCACCGATTCCGTAAAGACCGGTGGCCTCTTGCGTTGTTGCCGACTGTGCACTTCTGCTTATACTGGTTACTAGCAGTGCGGGGTTGGTTCACTTCGAGATTTTTTTGGGGCGGTCGCTTGAAGCTCCGTCTCGTTGGACCTTGAACTGTCGGGGCGCTCATCATTCGTCCCGTTGCTTATTGTGCAGTCAGGCCACCGATTCCGTAAAGACCGGTGGCCTCTTGCGTTGTTGCCGACTGCGGCGCCTGTTGCTTATACTGGCTTATAGCAGTACGGGGTCGGTTCACTTGGAGATGGTTGGTGTTTGTTCGCCTCTTTGTCTCTTTAGATTCCGAACTGTGGGGAGTTTATCATTGTCACCTTTCGATATGTCAGCTAGGCCACCGGTTCCGTAAAGACTGGTGGCCTTTTGCTTGGTGAGACAAGGGGAGGCGCGATTGGGAATTGACCGGTAGGATGGGGACATGACTTATGACGGCTCTTCACCAACGCCCAATCCGCAGCAGCCACAGCGCCAGCCGGAAGCGGGCGGATACCACTCTGACCAGCAGCCCGCGCAGGGCGACCACAACGGACAGCAGCCGCAGTCCGGGCAGTCGCAGCAGGCTTCGTATGACCAGCAAGCTCAGGCTGAGCAGAATCAGTACGGCCAGCAGGCTCAGCAATCGCAGTTCGGACAGCAGTCGCAGCAGACTCAGTATGATCAGCGGTCACAGCAGGATCAGTTCGGGCAGCAGTCGCAGCAAGCTCAGTCCGGGCAGCCGCAGTATGGCGAGCAGTCTCAGCAGGCTCAGTTCGGGCAGCCTATAGAGTCGATGGGGTACGGGCAGTATGGGCAGCAGTCGCAGTATGGTCAGCAAGGCCAGCAGCCGCAGCAGTCTCAGTATGGGCAGCAGGTGCCGGGCAATCAGGCCCAGTATTATCCCTTTGGGGGACCGGAGCCGCAGGGTTCTCAGGGGTCGGGCAGGCCGCAGCGACCCAGCCGTTTCAAGTCCCACCTGCGTTTTTACTGGCAGGACGGCGGGCCGGTCATTACGGCGGTTATCACGGTGGTGTGCGTGGCCGTCTGGCTTCTGGAGCTCTACGGCTACTACCTGAACCCGACCCTGTACGGCAAAATGATAGGCAACGGCGCCTTTATGCCCGCCCTGGTGAGCCGCAAGCCCTGGATCTTCGTCACGTCCATGTTCCTGCACGCCACGAACGTGACCCATGTACTCTTCAACATGCTCACCCTGTGGTCCGTGGGGCCCGTCTTGGAGCGGATGCTGGGCCACTGGCGCTACCTGGCGCTTTACCTGCTCAGCGGCATTGGCGGCGGCGTGGGCCTGCTGATTTCGGCGCTGATCAGGCCCGAGGGTTGGATAGTCTCCGCCGTGGGCGCTTCCGGCGCTATCTTTGGCCTCTTCGGCGCTATTTTGGTGGTCTACCGGCGCTCGGGTACGGACATTCGCTCCATGCTGGTCTTTGTGGCCATCAACTTGGCCATGCCCTTCTTCATCTCGGGTATCGCCTGGCAGGACCATATCGGCGGTTTTGTAACGGGCGGATTGGTGACGCTCCTGCTTATTTCCGGCCTGGGCTTCCTGCGGGGGAAAACTCTAACGGCCAGAATGTGGATAAGTGGACTACTCGTTGGCCTGGTCCTGCTGGTCATCACAGTCTTCTGCTTGGGTCAGAACCCGATAAACGGCGTTCTTCTGCCGTTCTGAGAGCCTCAGCCGAGCGTTTTTGGAGCTATGAACTACACGCTTGTAAGCTATCCACATTTGTGCGTAACGTTGTGGATAAGTGGAGGACAAGCCGTGTACAACGGTGGATAAGCCTCCTGGGAGCTCACAACAAAGGCCCAACTTATCCACAGTTGTCCACATATCCACATCTCCAGAAGGCGGTCCACCGCAGCCTTGCGCAGAAGTTGCACCCATCGCTTGCACTCAATAGGACATGCCCTCAAGCCCCGTTTGCATCCTGCGCCAAGGTCGCGCTCGGCATACGCGCTCGGCAGCAGGCCAGGCCCGGCAGCTGCCGCCGCCGCAGCCGCGCTCGCAGGGGCCCATACGCAAACAGACCCCGCAGCAATGCGAGGCCTGTTTAGTACAACCGGAAGAGGACCCGCGCTGCCTCAGCAGGCGACGCAGGCATCAACGCTGTATCGGGGTATTTACCGCCAACCCATGGTCAGCAGGAAGCCGAGGAGCAGAATAGCAAAGCCCACGAGCAGGTTCCACTGGCCGATGCCGGGAATGGGGAAGCTCTGGTGGCCCATGCTGGCTGCAATGTAGTAGACCACAATCCAAGCCAGGCCCAGCAGCATCAGCGTGACGAAGAGGGGAACGAACCAACGGGGGTTGGCCTTGGTGCCCTTGATAGTCTCTTCCACACGCTTCGAGTTCTCGGCCTGCCGCTGCACAATGCGCCGCATTTGCGGGGTCATGTGCTTGGCGTCCACGCTCTGGTTGAGCACTGCCTCAACCTTGTCCATGGAGATGCCGTACTCGTCGTCGCTCTCGTTGTCAATGTCTTCGCGGCCGTCGGCTTTGGACTTCTTGCCGGCCGTATCTGCGGAGTCCTCGGACTGCTCGTCCTCATCCTCCTGGGCCATCGTAGCCTCGATGGATTCAGCTACAACTCGATTGTCCTTCTGCTTTTCAGCCTTGGAAGCAGTCCCCTGTGCTTCATCGAGTTCACCACCTTCGGCCACGCCGCTATCATGGACTTCGCGCTCTGCCATGAGAATATTCTCCTTCAATAGTCTATAAAGACATAGTACCGGTTACACTCGAAGTAACTATATCGCAAGCGGAAGAAGGGAACCGCATGGTTGATGCAAAGCCCAAAGATGACGGCAAGCGCCCAGCCAAGCCGCGAGCCAAGCACGGCGCCCATGGCTCGCTCATCGGCAGCCTGAGCGTGGCTTTGATTCTGGCCCTGGTGGGCTACATGCTCACGGTCAACGTGCGCGTGAACCGCACGGTCACGTCTACCTCGAACACGGCCGGACTGCTGGAGGAGCGCGAAGGCAAGGTGGGGCAGCTCCGCCACGAAATCAACCAAATGAGCTCCCAGATTGACGCGCTCAAAAATTTCACTGACAGCAAGGATGTTTCCAAGGTGAGCGAAGAGGCGGGCTCGGGCACGGTGCTCAAGGCGGTGCGCGGCCCCGGCGTGAAGGTCACCCTGGACGACTCCAACCTTTGGCAGCAGAAGGTGGACGCCACCGGCTCGAGCGTGAACATCAACGACTACGTCATCCACCAGCAAGATGTGGAGGCCGTGGTCAACGCTCTGTGGGCAGGCGGCGCGGAATCCATGCAGATTCAGGACCAGCGCGTGCTGCCCACTTCGGCCGTGCGCTGCGTGGGCAATGTCTTGCTCCTGCACGGGCGAAAGTACTCGCCGCCTTTTACTATTGCAGCTATTGGGCCGGTGAATCGGATGACCGACGCCTTAGATGATTCGCCCTCGGTGAGCATCTACAAGGAGTATGTGGCTACCCTAGGACTAGGCTGGAAGCTTGAGCGCTCGGACAAAATCGAGTTCCCGCAGGCTACTTCCATGCTCCAGCCGCTCCAATACGCCACCGTTGATGAGAAAGTGCAGCAATGAACGAGAATTTGTCGGATACGAGTAAACATCTCTCGCCTCACACCAACGCGGTGCGCCGTCAGGGCACAGTTTCGCGGGTGGCCGGCATTGTGGGGGAGATCCTGGCCACGCTCGCTGTGCTCTGCGGCCTCTATGTGATTTGGCAGCTCTGGTGGACCGGCGTGCAGTCTGAGCATTCGCAGATGGAGACGAGGCAGGCCTCCTCCTGGTCGGAGCCCGCCGCCAACAAGGGCGGAGAGGAGAAAATCGCCTCTAAGCAGGACGGGCAGGCCCCGGTTCAGCCCCAGTCCGCCAAGCGCGGGGAGCTCATTGCCCAGCTGTATGTGCCCCGCTTCGGATCCACCTGGCAGCGCAACATAGTGGAGGGCACTTCGGCTGATTTGCTGGCTTACGGCGGCATTGGCCACTATTCGCAGACGCAGATGCCGGGGCAGATAGGCAACTTTGCGCTCGCAGGCCACCGCGCTGGCTACGGCGAGCCCCTGTCGAGCGTGGACAAGCTGAGCGAGGGCGACCCGATTGTGGTGCGCACGCAGGACTACTGGTACGTCTACCACTTTACGGCGAAAAAAATTGTGGACCCTACCCAGGTGGATGTGATTGCCCCCAACCCGGAGCACCCGGAGCAGGAGGCCACCAAGGCCACGATTACGCTGACCACTTGCGAGCCCAAGTACGCCACGGCCGCCCACCGCTGGATTAGTTGGGGTGAGCTGGACTACTGGGCGAAAGTTTCCGACGGCGTGCCCACGGAGCTGGCCGCCAAGAGCAACGGCGGTGTGACCATCGTGAGCGAGACCCACTCCTCGCCCCTGGTCAAGATGGGCACGCTGTCGCCGATTGTGACCCTGCTCCTGCTCGCTTACATCGTTATTTACTTGGCTGCGCTGCTCGCCTGGCGCTACCCCAAGCTGGAGGCCATCTCCGACGGGCGCGAACCCAAGCCTTACTTGAGCTTCTACGGCTGGCTGACCCGGCACCAGGCGGGTATCAAACCTGTGCGCATCGTGCTGATGGCCCTGCTCCTGCTGACTGTGGCCTGCGCGCTCTTCGAGTGGGTCTTCCCCTGGATGGCTGCCAACGTGCCCTTCATGCGGGCCATCTCTAACTATCCGACGGTATAGGGGGAGCGAGCTGGCGGCTGGGCAGAGCTAGGGCAGGGCGCTCTAGTCCTGCCCAAAATGGCCTGTAAAGGGGGTCAGGAGGGGCTTTGGCCCTCTGCCTGGCCCCCTTTTCGTTCTTGGCAACTCGCGCGGCTCCGGGGCCTGCTGACCCGTTTTTGACCTTCAGCGGTCGCGCTTGGCTCTTGTGGATCGCGGTGTCGTACTTGAGCCCGCCTCGGCTCAGCCCTGTTCAACCCTGCTCAGTCCCGTCGGGCCTCAGTTCAGGCGGCCCTCGTCTACGAAGTTCTGCACGTCGGGCTGGAGGTGCTCGTACTTGGCCACAGTCTGGTCAAATTCCACGAAGTAGAGCTTGTACCAGGTGAGGAAAGTGTAAATGTTCCACACTTGCCGACGGCCGTCAATCCTGCCCGCATAGTTGGCGTCGAGCAGGCCCAAGATGCGCTGCTGGTCAAAGATGTCGGCCACCCAGTCCTCCTGGAAGAGGGCGCGCACCTGCTTGTAGTAGGGTTCCTGCCGCAGCCAGACCTTGATGGGCACCGGGAAGCCCAGCTTGGGGCGCTTGGCCCACTCGTCTGGCAGGTGGCGGCGGGCGGCCTTGCGGAAGATGTCCTTGGTGTTGTGGCGGTTAAAGAGCAGCTTGGAGGGAATCGAATTCGCCAGCTCGGCAACTTCCCGGTCCAGGTAGGGCACGCGCAGCTCCAGGGAGTGAGCCATGGAGATTTTGTCGGCCTTCTGGAGGATGTCGTTGAGCATAAAGTGGTGCAGATCTATGTACTGCATCTGCTTGATGTCTTCGGCGTCCTTGACCTTGGCGAAGTCCTCCTGGTAGATACCGTTGACCGTCAAATCGTTGCGGTAGGAGGGCTGCAAGACCGAGTTGGCCTGCTGGGAGCTGAAGGCCGTGGGCTGGGCCATGTCGTAGGCAAAGGCTTGACCTGTGTAGTACTCCGCCGGGTCGGCCGTGTGCGTGTAAAGCTGAACACGCCCGGGGAAATTCGGCATTTTGGCCAAGACGTGACCGATGCCGTGCCTGAGCCACTTGGGGAGCTTGCCCAGATCCTCGGCCAGGGCCCGAATAGCCGGGTTGGAGGAGTGGTCGCCGTAGTTCAGGTAGCCAGCGAAGAGCTCATCTGCGCCCTCGCCGGAGAGCACGACCGTGACCTTCTTGCGGGCCAGGCGGCACAGGTACCAGAGGGGAATGACCGAGGGGTTGGCATCCGGCTCGTCCAAGTGGTACTGCATCTCGGCGAAGTCGCGGAAGGCTTCGTCGGCGTGGACGGTGGCCTTGTTGAAGTGGAGTCCCTCGTGGTCGGCCAGGGCTTGTGCCGGGCCAACTTCGTCGAAGGGGCCGTTGTCAAAGTTGACCGAAAAGACCTCTTGGGGCTTCAGGAGGGAGGTGACGTAGGAGGAGTCCACGCCCTCGGAGAGGAAGGTGCCCACCGGCACGTCGGAGACCGTGTGGAGCTCGACCGACTCCTGCACAGCGCGGTCAATCAGTTCCTCAGTTTCGGCCTCGGAGCGTTCATAGTTCACCTGATATTGCGCGTCCCAGTACCGGTGAACCTGGAAGTCGTTGCCCTTGAGCTCGAACCAGTGACCAGCGGGGAAGCGGTAAACGCCCTTGAAGAAAGTCTCCTTGAGGTCGTTGTATTGGTTCATGAGGAAAGGCTTGACGGCGGCTTCGTTGAGCTCGCGCTTGAAATGCGGTTCCTTAAAGAAGGCCTTAATTTCGGATCCCACAATGAAGGTGGAACCCTCGTGGTAGTAGTAGAGCGGCTTGATGCCGAAGAAGTCGCGGGCGCCCAGGAGGGTCTTGGTATTGTCGTCCCAAATCAGGAAGGCGAACATGCCTCGCACGCGCTTCAAGAGCCCATCCATGCCCCACTCTTCATAGCCGTGGAGAAGCACTTCGGTGTCGACCTTGGTCTTGAACTGGTAGCCTGCGTCGACCAGCTGGCTGCGCAGGGCTTTAAAGTTGTAAATCTCGCCGTTGAAGGTGATGACGACTGAGCCGTCGGCGTTGAAAATTGGCTGCTTGCCGGACTTTAAGTCGATGACCGAGAGCCGACGGAAGCCCAGGGCCACCTGCTCGTTCGCGTAGTAGCCGGAGCCCTCCTGGTTGGGGCCGCGATGCTGGATCATCTTCATCATGGCCTGGATGGTGATGTCCTTGTCCAGGACCTCGCGGTCGCTAAATGCGATAATGCCGCACATGCCATCCTCCTCTTACATCGATAGTACGCGGATATACAGCGATTAACTCATAGATACTAGGCCCAGGCGATGAAAAGACGCTCTGGGCTGAGCGTGCCAGCCGGGCAGCCCCGGTAGCCGGGAAGCTCGGAGAGCCAGGCGGGCCAGGCGGGCCAGGAGAGCCCGGGAAACTACCCCGTACTCGCCCTAGGCCGCCTGATGCCAGCTGCTAGTTCGACCCGCCCGAAGTGGGGCTAGGGCTTGAGCCCGAGCCCGAACCTGAGCCTGAGCTCGAGGACGGGCTGCTCGTGTACACCTTGATAATGTCGCCTTTCTTGACGTTGCCCTGCGGGCTCACTGAATGGACGAGCGCGCTCGAGTCCGTCGGACCGGTGACATTCATGCTCAGCCCGGCCGCCGACAGCTTCTGCTGGTACTCGCCCAGGGTGGTTTGGTCGGGCGTGTAGGAGGGCACCGTGATGGCTCCCTCTTTAGTGGTGAGCGTGACCGTGTCCTTGTCTTTGTCGATGGACGTGCCGGGCTTGGGGTCTTGAGCGGTGACCACCGCGTTGTCCTCGGAGGGGCCATTGACCTTAATGTTCTTCACCCCATTGAGCGCGCTCTTGGCCTCACCCAGCGTCTTGTTGGTCATGTCTTTCATGCTCATGCCGTCGGAGACGGTCAGGGTAATCATAGAACCCTGCGCAATCGACGTGCCCGCAGCCGGGTCGGACGAGATGACCATGTCTTTGGCCACGGTGTCCGAAGGCTGCTTCTGGATGGTGACCGTGAAGTGTTGGAGCAAGTTACGGGCTTCGTCTTGGCTCTTGCCCGCCACGTCCGGCAACTTCGTCATGCCCGAGGAGATGTAAATCAGCACGTTCGAGCCCTTGGGAGCTGCCTGGCCGCCAGCCGGATCGGTGCGCGTGACGCGATTTTTCGCCACGTCTCCCGAGTCCTCAACCGAGGCGGACGGGCTCACCTTAAAGCCAGCTTTTTCGAGCTTGGTGCGCGCGTCTTCCTGGGTCAGTCCCTTCACATCGGGAATCTTCTCCGACTGCGGGCCGGAGGAGAACCAGACTGTGACCGTGGATCCCTTCTTGGCCTTGGCTCCGCCCTTGGGACTCTGCTTGGTGAAGGTGCCTTCGGGCTCGGCCGAGTTCGGGTCAGACTCCTCCTGGTATTGGAAGCCAGCCGCAGTGATTTTCTCCTTGGCCAGGAGCTTGGACATCTGCGTGTTAATCTCCGGCACGGTGGCCATGTCGCGCTTGTCTTTGTTCAGGTAAGTCCAGGCGCCCAGAGCCACCAAAATCAGGACCAGGGCGGCGGCGATAGAGGAAACGACAATCTTTTTCTTCCGGCTCTTGGCCTCCTGCTCGGCCTTGCGGTTGCGCGCCTGGATGGCGGTCTGTTCGGCCACGCCTGCCAGCTGAGGACCAGTCTCGCGCAGGGGAGCGAAGGCCTGCGTGGCTGCTGTGGACTCGTCAATGGGCGAGAACGTGGAGGTAGCTGCCTCCTGCTCGGCGGCCTTGCGGGCTTTCATGTTGGCCAGGTCGGTCAGGGGGTTGAAGGCGGCCGCGACCGGCGTGCCACCGTTCATAAAGGCTAGGATGTCGTTTTTGAACTCGGTGGCCGTGGCGTAGCGGTTCTGCCGGTCTTTGGCCATGGCCTTGGCGCAGATGGAATCCCACATCTTGGGCAGGCCGGGCACGATGGCGGAAGGCGGAGTGGCGACTTCGGAGACGTGCTGGTAGGCGATGGCTACGGCTGAATCGCCACTGAAAGGCGGGCGTCCGGTCAGCATCTCGTAGAGTACGCAGCCAGCCGAATACAGGTCGGAGCGCATGTCCACGTTCTCGCCGCGCGCCTGCTCGGGGGAAAGGTACTGCGCGGTGCCGACCACGCCCTGAGACTGGGTCATGGTGGCCGCAGAGTCGTCCAGGGCGCGGGCGATGCCGAAGTCCATCACCTTCACGATGCCCTGCTCGGAAATCATGATGTTGCCGGGCTTAATGTCGCGGTGAATAATGCCCATGTGGTGGGAGTATTCGAGCGCGTTCAAAACGCCGAGCATCACCTGTTCGGCATCGCGCTGGCTCAAGGCCCCGTTGGCCTTAATGATGGCGCGCAGGGTCTGCCCCTTGACGTACTCCATCACCAAGTAGGGCACCCGCTCCTGGGCACCAGAGTCGTCGGTGAGCACCTCTTCGCCCGAGTCGTAAATCGAGACAATATTGGGGTTGTTCAGCTGCGCCACCGAGTGGGCTTCGCGGCGGAAACGGCTCAGGAAGATCTCGTCGTTGGTCAAGTCTGAGCGCATAATTTTGACGGCGACCGTGCGCCCCAGGCGGGTGTCGAGCGCCGTGTGGACCTCCGCCATGCCGCCACGGCCAATGAGCTGGCCAATCGTGTAGCGTCCGTTGGCTAGAGAAGCTGGTAGTACGATGCTCATAGGGAATCCCCTCCGTTTGCTGTCTGAGGATTGTCGGTCACGATCCGTGCTCTCTTGTTGATGTTGGTAATCAAATGCGTAATGGCGCTGTTCTGCACGCTCGAAGGATGATAGACCAGGGCTGGAGGCTCGGGCTCAGGCTGGGAAGCGTGTGGGTGGCTGGCCACTCGTCGGGGGAAAGGCTTGCGTTTGTCGAGCAGCTGCGTGTCAGCCAGCTGGCGGTTGAGCAAACGCTGTTCAATCTTAGCCAGGGTACTGGAGACGACCAGCGCGTCGTGTGGGCGGTCCGCGGGCTCCTTGGCCAGCATGGACATCACAAACTGAGCCAGCTGTAGGTCTACTGAGTCCGGCAGGGGGGGCACAGGGTCGTTCACATGCGCGGCGGCGATGTCTACCGCCGTGGCACCGGTGAAGGGTCGGTGGCCGCACAGGCCCTCGTACGCCACCACGCCCAGCGAGTAAATGTCGGACTGGGGAGTGGCCTTCAAGCCTTGGGCCTGCTCGGGCGAAATGTACTGGGCCGTGCCCACCACCATACCGGCCTGGGTAATTTTGCACTGGTCAGCCGAGTAGGAGACGCCGAAGTCGGTAATTTTCACCTCGCCCGACTGGGAGACCATGATGTTGGCAGGCTTGACATCCCGGTGAATCACGCCGTGGCTGTGGGCTACGAACAGGCCGCGGGCCGTCTGAATCAGGATGGGCAGGAGCTCAATGGGGTCCAGCACGCTCCGGCGCTTGTAGAGGTCGGCCAGGGACTCGCTGGGCACGTACTCCATAATGATGAAGCCAATGCCGTCATGCTCGTAGTAACCAAAGAGGGCAGCGATGTTCGGGTGGGCCAGATTGGCGGAATTATGCGCTTCCGCCCGTAGCCGCTGGATGCGCGACTCCTCGTTGGTCAGGTCGGGTCGCAGGGCCTTAATAGCCACCAAACGGCCCAGCTCAATGTCGTAGCCCTTCCACACTTCGCCCATGCCGCCCTGGGCCAGGCGCTGGTCCAAGCGGTAGCGCCCGTGGATGAGCTGTCCTTCTACGAGTCTCATTTGAGCGCCTCCTGCATCACTTGCTTCATAATAGGGCCTGCGGAGGCAGCGCCGTAGGTTGAGGTGGAGTGGACGACGACAGCAATCGCTATCTTGGGCTGCTGGGCCGGCGCGAAGCCGATAGTCCAGCCGTCGTTGGCGGAGTTGGTCAGGCCAATCTGCGCGGTGCCGGTTTTGGCAGCCACTTGGGCGCCCGGAATCTGCAGGTTGGGCGAGTCCTTCGTTACCACGCCTTCCATCATGGTGGTCAGCGCCTTGGCCGTGTCTTGCGAGAAGGGCTCGGAGTAGATGGAGGGCGAGGTTTCGCTCAGCACACTCAGGTCGGAGGAGCGCACCCGATCCACCAGCGTGGGCTGCATGAGCTTGCCGCCGTTGGCCACCGCGGCCGCCACCATCGCGTTCTGCAGAGGCGTGTTCAGGGTGTCGCCCTGGCCGATGGAAGCCTGCGCAAGCTTGTCAGGCGTGGCGTCAGCGGGGAACTTGGAGGCCGTGGCCTTCATGGGGTTGCCCGAAGCGTCCGTGCCGTCCACGGTGATGGTGGAGCCGTAGCCAAACTTCTTGGCTTCGGTGTTGAGCGCTTCGCTGCCCAGGCTTACTCCCAGTTGAGCAAAGGCCGTGTTCGAGGAGTAGGCCATGGCATCTTGCAAGGAAATTTTGCCGTTGGAGCCATTGCCAGCAGCCGTGGCGTTGGTCAAATTCGTGGCCGTGCCGGGCAGGGTGTAGGCGGCTCCTGCGGGAACCTGCGTGTCAATCTGGTACTTGCCGGACTCGAGGGCTGCTGCGGCCACAATCACTTTGAAGGTGGAGCCGGGCGGGTAGAGCTGCGAGGTGGCGCGGTTGAGCATGGGGTTCGAGGGGTCCTGAACGATGTCGCTGTAAGTCTGGATGGCCGCGTTGTTGTCGTGCGTGGCCAGCGCGTTCGGGTCGTAAGAAGGAGTGGAAACCATAGCCAGAACGCGGCCGGTCGAAGGCTCAATGGCCACCACCGAGCCGGACTGGTTGCCCAGGGCCTGGTAGGCCGCCTGCTGGAGCTTGGGGTTGATGGAGGTCTCGATGGAAGCGCCCTTGTTCTGTGCGCCGGTGAAGAGGGCACGAATTTTGTCGAACCAGAGGCTGTCGGCCTGGCCAGTCAAGAGGCGGTTGCGGGAGTTCTCAATGCCGCGGTCGGAGCCGTTGGTGATGGAGTAGAAGCCGGTGACGGGGGCGTACAGGGGGCCCGCCGTGTACTTGCGCTGGTACTGGAAGGTGTCGTTGATGGGGTCTGAATGGGCCAAAATAGAGCCGTCAGAAGCCAGAATAGAGCCTCGGGGGGCGCCGTACTCGGCGTAGAGGGCGCGGGTGTTGCGCGGGTCGTTGTTGAGCGCGTTGGCCCGCACGGCCATAATCATGGTGGAGGAGAGCCCCAAGATGACGAAGAGCACGATAACGGCGTTAAAAAGCTGGCGTAGGGCCTTATTCATGGCTGTCCTCCTCTCCGTAAGTCGCGGATACTATGGGTTGGTACTCCTGCTCGTCGCTGCTGCCATTGTCGCCAGTCCGCTGGCGTTCGCGCTCCTGCTCCCTGCGCTGGTCAATTTCGTGCTCGCGCAAGACTGCCAGGGCTTCGTAGCGGAAGGTGTCCGAGGAAACCTCCGGTGTTGGGCGATTGGCTGCGTTCGATATCACTATCAGCAGCATAGCAAGAACGCAGTTGGCGATCAGCGAAGAGCCGCCCGCCGCCATGTAGGGCAGGGTCAGACCAGTCAGGGGGATGACCAGCGTGATGCCGCCCACCACGGTGAACACCTGGAAAGCCATAGTGAAGACGAGCCCGGAGGCCAAGAGCTTACCGAAGCCGTCCTTGATTTTCATGGCGACCACCATGCCTGCCGCCACAATGACCAGGTAGAGGGCCAGAACGACCAGCAGGCCCGCCAAGCCGAGCTCTTCGCCAACGGACGAATAAATAAAGTCGGAGTTGGCCAGAGGAGTAATCCAGGGGTGCCCCTGGCCCAGTCCTGTGCCCAAGAGCCCGCCGGTCGCCAGGCCGAAGATGCCGCGCACCAGCTGGCCGGAGCCGCCGAAAGCCTTGTTGTACTCCTCGCTGCTGAAGGGGTGGAGCCAGGCGTCCACGCGCGCGCCCACATGGGCAAAGAGCAGGGTGGCGGCAATAGCGCCAGCGATGAAGAAAACTGCGCCGATGGCAATCCAGGACTTGCGGCCCGTAGCCACGTAGAGCATGGAGACGAACATGGCGAAGAACATGAGCGAGGTGCCCAAGTCGTGCTGCATAACGAGCACGCCCAGGGAGAGCGCCCAGACCACAATAATGGGGCCCAAATCCTTGAAGCGGGGCATCCGCATGCCCAAGAACTTGCGCCCGGCCACGGCCAGCTGGTCGCGGTGGTCAAAAAGGTAGGCGGCGAAGAAGAAGGCCAGGAAGAGCTTGGCAAATTCGCCGGGTTGGAAGGTGTGCGAGCCGATGCCCACCCAGATGCGGGCGCCGCCAATTTCGCGGCCAAAGTGCGGAATCATGGGTGATAGAAGTAGGATTATGCCCACCACCATGCTCACGTACGAAAACTTGCGCAGAACCCGGTAGTCCTTGAGGCCGATGGCCAGGCCCGCGCACAAAACCAGGGCCAGACACAGCCAAATCAGCTGATTAATCCCGACAGCGGTGGGCTGACCGACTTTCTGGTTGCGCACGTCGATGCGGGCAATCATGGTGATGCCCAGCGAGCTCAAAATGACCAGGCAGGGCAGAATTACCTGGCTGGCGTAGGGCTGATAGACTTCCAGAACAATCCAAAGCACAATGAACAGCACGGCCGCCAGGGGCAGGAGGAAGGCGTACTGGGCAGGCATGCCACCTTGGGTGCGCTGGAACATCTGGAAAAAGCCGATGAAACCGATGAAAAGCGCCAGAAGCAGCAGGCCCATGCGGCGTAAGCGGGTGAGTATCATCGCGTGAATGGCACCCCCTCAGCCAGGGAGGCAACCGGAGCTTGCTGTGCGCTGGACTTACTGGCGTCGCTGGAGGGGGACTGGCTGGCTTTGGCCTGATCGCTCTTGAGATTGTGGGACTCTCGCCGGATTAAATCAGCGTGCTCCTGGGCCTGCTCGTAGGTGGAGACCGTGATGCCCTGTCGCAGCTGCTCCCGCCAAGACTGAGGCAAATCACCCACCTTGACCTCGGTGTGGTGTACTGGGTGGGACAGGCTCAGGCCGAACACGTTCGTAGGCACGCCCTGGTAAATGGTGACCACGGAACGGTCCTCGCCCAGGTAATACTGCCCCTGACTCCAGGAGTATGCCGCGTAGGAGCCGCCGGTCAGGAGGGCCAGCACGGCCACAATCGCTCCGGCCACAATCATGCGGATATGGCGCCTGTGGCTGCGCTCGCTCTTGCGCTGCTGGAGGTGCTCCCGGCGGATGGCTTTGGCCACTTCCGGGTCGTAGGGGTCAGCGGTGGCCGAACCGTCTTTTTTATGCACAATTGGAATCTCGCCAGTGTCGGGCACATTGCGGTCGCCCGACTCTTCGCGGGTCTGGGAGGGTTCTACAATTCGGGCCGACTGGGATTCGTCCTCGTCGTCCGCCTGCTCAGCCTTGTGGCTGCGCTCGCCCTGGGCCGGATTGTGGGCCGCCTCGTCGCGGGCTGCAGGCGCCTCCTGGTCTTGCAGGCTCTGGGTCAGGGCTGCCGCCCGCTTCGCCGGGGAGGTTGTGGCCTCGTCGCGCAGCTTGGGGGCTGCGGCAACTGGCTCGTGCACAATGTCGGCTATGGCCTCCAAATTCGAGGAAGCTGCGCCGCCCACCAGCGGGGTCTGCTGGGGCAGTTCGATGGCGGTGGCGTCGCTGGAGAGCGTGGCATCGCCAATGACGACCGTGACGTTGTCGGTGGAGCCACCCTTGAGAGCCATGGTCACCAGCTGTTGGGCGCACTCGCCCTGGTCGGAGATGGAGGAGAGGGCCTGGCTGATGGTGGAGTCTTCCAGCACGCCGCACAGGCCGTCGGAGCAGAGCATCCACCGGTCGCCCACCTGGGCCTTGCGCACGGAAATGTCGGGCCGGGGGTCAATGTCGAAATCGCCCAGCACGCGCATGACCACGTTGCGTTGGGGGTGACTCTTGGCCTCGGCCGGAGAAATACGGCCCGTGTTAATCAAGTGCTGCACGTAGGAGTGGTCTTGGGTCATCCGCAGAAGGTGGCCGTCGCGCAAAAGGTAGGCGCGCGAGTCCCCAATGTGGGCCAGAACCCAGTATCCGCCTGCCAGAGCCACGGCCGTGACGGTGGTGCCCATGCCGGCGAGTCGGTGCTCGCGCTTGGCCTTGCCAACGATGGCATCATGGGCCGCAATCACCGAAGTTTCCATCATCTGCGCCAGGCGCTGTACGTCGCCGCCCTGGTCGTCGTACTCAATGTGGGCCAGGGAGCGGATGGCGATGGTGGAAGCGGTGTCGCCGCC
This sequence comes from Bombiscardovia nodaiensis, assembly GCA_033127725.1. NCBI lineage: Bacteria > Bacillati > Actinomycetota > Actinomycetes > Bifidobacteriales > Bifidobacteriaceae > Bombiscardovia > Bombiscardovia nodaiensis. The sequence continues at coordinate 84,607 of AP026798.1, forward strand.
AGCGTGGCCGCCCATGCCGTCGCACATGGCAATCAGGCTCTGGCCGGCGAAGGAGGAATCTTGGTTGTTGGAGCGCACATAGCCGATGTCGGAGACGGTCGTGGAATAGATAAAGAGGTCCTCACGGGAGCTGGTGACAGGGGTTGTTTCGCTCATGGTGCCTACCTCAGTTCAAAGGTGGTGGCGCCGATGCGAACGGGCACGCCAGCCTGCAAAATAGTAGGCGTTTGAATGCGTTGATTGGCCACCACAGTGCCGTTGGTGGAGCCCAAGTCTTCAATGGCCCACTCTGCGGAGATGGGGTCCTGGTAGACGCGAGCGTGGTGGGAGGAGACGAATTCGTCGTCCAGCACCATCGAGTTGGAGGCAGCGCGGCCCAGGGTGATGGGCTGCTGGCTCAGGGGGAGCGAGGAACCTGCCAGAGGTCCGTCAATCACCACAAGTAAGGAAGGTCCGTGGCTGGTGCTCGGAGCGTGTGGGCGGCTTGGGGCGGCTGGCGCTTCGGGCGCAGGCGTGGCAGGAGGCACGGCCTTTTTTGCGGCACGCTGACGCTTGCGCTGGATGCGCGACACCTTGGGGCTGAAGGTTTCGATGTCCTTTTTTAAGGAGCGAACCGCCAGCCACAGGAAGACCCACAGCAGTGCCAAAAAGCCATATTTCAATATGGCGAATGTCAGTTCGGTCAGCATAAGTACTTTCGACCTTACGTCAAGGCCTGGGCTATTGCTCCTCCTGCTCCTGCGAGGAGGCCCAGTAGAGGATGCGGGTGCGGCCGATGGTGATGGTGTTGCCGTCGAGCAAGGTAGCGGCAGGAACCTGGTGACCCTCCACATAGGTGCCGTTGGTGGAACCTAAGTCGCGGGCGATGACACCCTTGTCGGTGATGTCAATCTGCAGGTGCTTGCGGGAGATGCCGGGGTCGTCAATCACGATGTCGCAGGCGGATCCACGCCCAATGACCGTTGTTGGCGCCGTGAGCAAGTACTGGCGGCCGTTAATCTCCAGAACCGGGCAGTCTTGTGACTCGGCAGCAGCGGTGACGGGCGCCGCATTGCCCTGCACCGACTCCGAACTCAAGTGGAAGTCACCCTTGTTCAGGTCCAGGTCTTCCTCAAAAATCACGACAACAGGACCCACGAAAGCATAGTGCTGGCTCTCGGCGTACTTGGTCAGATTGTCGGCCAACTCATTGGCCAGCGCCTCGGAACCCCACTGCTCAATGCGGTCGAAGTCCGGCGTTGAGAGCTTAAAACGGTACTCGTTGGGTGCCACTGTGCGGTCACGGCCGACGGGCATGGCCTGCGCGTCAATCTCACGCTCGAGGGCGCTCGACAGATCAACGGGCTGTAGATCTTTGGAGCCGAACTTTGAAAACACGCCATTGACGGCGCCTTCAACGCTCTTCTCAAAACGATCGAGAACGCTCATAGTCATCCCTTTCTATTAACCCTTCCATATTACGCAAACAGGTCTATAATGCTCAAAAAGTCCGCCGATACTTGCAATTTCTTCAATCGGTGTACTTTTTTTTATTACACTTGTTCGCGCTTTGGGGTGGTGCAGCCATAGAGTAGTGGCATACCGATAGTGAGTAAGCAGGTGGACGCGGGCGCGCAGAGCGCACAAATTGAGCGTACAGACAAGGCGCGCAGAGCGGAAAGTAGAGGAGACCATGGCTGAGCAGACAGGGCAGTTAGCTGGGCAGGGCAGTCAAGATGCCGCGGAACAAGCGCAGGCCGTAGCCGATTTTCCCCAGGCCAAGGCGCGCACGCTGAGATTCACACTGGGCGCTCCGCGTTCTATCCGCGTGGTGGGAGACGGCAGGCGGGCCTTTTTCCTGCGCTCGGACGGGCCGCAAGACTTTGAGACCAGCCTGTGGATGTCTACCTTCGACCAGGAGGGACAGCACCGCGAAGTGCTCTTGGCGGACCCCCGCGAGCTGCTGGCCAACGCGCCCGAAGAGGAGGTGCCGGCCGAGGAGCGGGCACGGCGGGAGCGCTCGCGCGAAGGCGGACAAGGCATTGTGGCCTACAGTGCCGATGCGGCAGGCCACCGCTTGGTCTTTGCCCTGGGTGGCAAGCTCTGGCTAACGCAGCTGGCGCCAGACGGGCTGAGTGCTCAGACGCGGGCTCTGGGGCTCGCTGCCGGAGAGGATGCTACGGGTGCTGTCGGAGAGGATGTTGCTGGCGGCGGACAACTTGACAAAGTACACAGTATTTTGAATCCGACCATTTCGCCCGACGGTACGCGCGTGGCTTACTCCACGGGGCGCCAGCTGCTGGTGGTTACCATCGGCGCTCAAGCTGGCGCAGACACTGCCCGCGTGGCTCTGAGCTTGGCTGAGGGCTCTGGGGCTGACTGCAAGCTGGGGCTGGCCGAGTTCGTGGCTGGCGAGGAGATGGACCGTTACGAAGGATTCTGGTGGTCGCCAGGCTCCGATGCGCTGCTGGTGGAGGCCTTCGACGCTTCTGCTGAACCAGTCTGGTACTTGAGTGACCCGGCCCACCCTGACCATCCGGCTACGGCCCGGCGTTACCCACAGGCGCTCTCGGACAATGCGCAAGTTCGGCTCTTCTACCTATCGCTCAGCTCGGATGGCAGTGCCAGTGCGCTCGCCCAGGTGCGTTGGGATTGGCGGGCTTACGAGTACTTGGCCGTCGTCCGCTGGCAGAAGGACCGCCGCCCCTTGCTCCTGGTGCAGAATCGGCGGCAGACGCAAGACCAGATCTTGGACCTTCGCCTTGACCAGCTGCAGGTGGAGGGATCGACCGACGGGCGCACTCAAGTAGTTGACTTTGTGCACCTTGATAACCTGCCTGCGCTGGAGACCAGCGTCATCAGCACTCACGCCAACCCTCAGTGGCTGGACCTGGTGCCTGGTCTGCCGGCCTACACGCCGGATGGGCGCCTGGCGGAAGCGGTGATTGACGAGGCTGCCGACACTACGCGCTTGTATGTGGGCGGTCAGGCGCTCTCACCAGCGGGCTGCCAGCTGCGCCAAGTGCTGGACTTGGGCGACGACGATGTGCTGGCTATCGTCTCGTCCGACCCGCGTTCGTTCGATGTAATGCGCTTTGGCTATGACGGGAGCTTGAAAGTGCTCAACTCGCGCCCCGGCCTGTGGACCGCCTCGCGCTGTGGGCGGGGCATTGTGATGAGCGGGCGAACCATGCAGGAGCCGGGCGTACATGCCTGGCACTCCTTGCTGGCACCCGGTGCTCAGCTCGATGCCCTGATCTGTGGCGGAAAAGACCATTCTCAGGGAGCGGTCGAGGCCTGCGCCCGGCTGTCGAGTCAGGCAGCCCAGCCTGGTTTCACGCCGAACGTAGACTTTGTGCGCCTGGGAGCCGACCAGCTCTTCGCTGCCGTAGTGCGGCCCAGCCAGTCGAGTCCTTGGGCTGGCGAGGACCACCTGCCTGTGCTCTTGAAGCCCTACGGCGGCCCCGGTTTTCAGCAGGTGATTTTGAGCCAGTCCTACTACTGGGAGTCTCAGTGGTGGGCTGACCAGGGCTTCATCGTGCTTACTGCCGACGGGCACGGCACTACCGGGCGGGGGCCAGCCTGGGACCGGGCCATATTTGAGGACATGGCGCAGGTGACGCTCGACGACCAGGTGGCCGCCGTGCAGGCCCTGCCGGAGCTGGTGCCCCAGGCCGACCTGAGCCGGGTGGCTATGATTGGTTGGTCGTATGGCGGCTTCCTCTCGGCGCTGTCGGTCCTGCGGGCTCCCGAGGTGGTTCACGCCGCCTGCGCTGGGGCGCCGCCCACGGATTGGACGCTCTACGACACCCACTACACCGAGCGGTATTTGGGCATGGACCCGGCCGTTTACCAGCGCAACTCCATAGTGGACGACGCGCCCAAGCTGCGCCGACCGCTCATGCTGATCCACGGTTTCGCCGACGACAACGTCTCCGTGGCGAACACCCTGCGGCTCTCCCAGGCCCTGATGGCAGCGGGCAAGCCCCACACCGTCCTGCCCCTCACCGGCATCACGCACATGACCAACGACCCGGTGGTGGCGGAAAATCTGCTGACCCTGCAGAGGGACTTCCTCTACCAGGCCCTGGGAATACAGACTCGCCAGTAGTTGCAAACACCGGCTGCAGCTTGAAGAATTGAGAGGACTGTGCCAAGGTAGAGGGGCTGGCAGTAATCGTTGTATATGCTCTGCTGCTGCAGGAAAGAGCTTGCGGCAGGCAGGGCAATCAATCAATCGGCAAAGGAGCACTGAAGGTACGATGACAGACGAAGCAAACGGTATGGCTGCAGCGGAGCAAGAGGGGCAGGCTGCGCTCTCATTTGCTGGGGCGCAGGCCAAGGCGCAAGTGCCGCGGCGTATTTTCGGCTCTTTTGTGGAGCACCTGGGCCGTTGCGTCTACGGCGGCATTTACGAGCCAGGGCACCCCAAGGCCGATGAGGACGGCTTCCGGTCCGATGTACTTGACTTAGTCAAGCAATTGGGCGTGACCTGCGTGCGCTACCCAGGCGGCAACTTCGTCTCCGGCTACAAGTGGGAAGACGGCACGGGCCCGCGCGAGCTGCGGCCGGTCCGCCGAGACCTGGCCTGGCACGCGACCGAGACCAACCAGATGGGCATTGACGACTTCTACCGGTGGTCGCGCAAGGCTGGCACGGAGATTATGCTGGCAGTCAACATGGGCACGCGCGGCATGGCCGAAGCCCTCGACGAGCTGGAGTACGTCAACGGTGCTCCCGGCACTGCCTTGGCCGACCGCCGCGTGAAGAACGGCATCCCCGAGTCCATGGGCGTGAGCATGTGGTGCATTGGCAACGAGATGGACGGCCCCTGGCAGGTGGGTCACATGAACGCTGAAGAGTACGCTGCTGCCGTCGAGCGCACGGCCCACGCCATGAAGCTGGCCGAGCCGGGCCTGGAGCTGGTGGCCTGCGGTTCCTCCTCCGCCCACATGCCCACCTTTGGATCCTGGGAGCGCACAGTGCTCACCAAGGCCTACGCCAACATCGATTTCGTCTCCTGCCACGCCTACTACTACGAGCGCGGTTCGGCCAGCCTGCAGGACTTCCTCGCAGCCTCGGAGGACATGGAGACCTTCATCAACACGGTGGTGGCGGCGGCTGACGATGCCCGCGCGGCCAACCAGGGTTCCAAGGATATTGCCCTCTCCTTCGACGAGTGGGGTGTGTGGAACCAAGACGTGTGGAACGGCGAGGAGGACGACTGGAAGCGCTCCAAGGGGCTGCACACCGAGCCCTGGCCCCAGGCTCCTCACCAGCTGGAGGACATTTATACTGTGGCCGATGCTGTGGTTGAGGGTTCCCTGATGATTACGCTCCTGAGCCATGCGGACCGGGTGCGATCAGCTTCGCGCGCGCAGCTGGTCAACGTGATTGCGCCGATTATGGCTGAGCCCAACGGTCCCGCCTGGAAGCAGACCATTTTCTACCCCTTCGCCGAGGCTGCCCAGCACGTTCGGGGCTCGATTTTCGTGCCGCAGGTGGCTGGTCCCAAGGTGGCCACCAAGGACTATGGGAACGTGGATGCCTTGAAGGCCGTGGCTTCCTGGGATGGCGAGTCCGCGTCCGGCGTGCTCTTGGCTGTCAACCGCGACGTCCGCGCAGCCCATACGGTCAGCGTGGATTTGGGCTCGTTGGCTGCGGGCGCGACCGTGCGGGTCAAGTCTGCTCAACTGTTGCACGACGACGACATTCACGCCACGAACTCCGCCGTCCAGCCCGACCGGGTCAAGCCTCAAGCGCTGGAAGCTGCAATCGGGGCTGACGGCAAGCTGACCTTCCAGATGCCAGCGGTCTCCTGGGCTGCCATCGAGCTGGGTGAGTAGTCTCCTCCTTTGACCCGCCTGCCCGCTACATTAGGTGATGTGAATACGACAGGAGAGCAGCAGCAGATCGCACAGAACGGCCAGGGCACGGGGAGCCCTGCGAGCGATCAGAGCGCGCAGGCAGAGATTGAACGTGAGCAAGCTGGGGAGCAAGAGCCGGTAGCGGCAACGGGAGCAGGAGCGGGGCGCTTCTGGGGCCTGGCCCTATCGGTGGTAGTTCTGGGAGCCCTGGTCGGCGCTTCCTCGGGCCTGCTCGCGCTCTTTTTAGATGTGGTCGAGCGCGCTTTCATGGGCTTTGTGGAGAGCCCGACCGAGCCTGGGCCTCTGGGTGTAGCGCCTACTCGTCGGCTGATTTCTGTGGTAATCGGCGGCGTAGTAGCGGCTATTATTTGGTATGTGTTGCGCAACAAAACACGGCGCGTGCCGTCGGTGTCCAAGGCCGTCGACGGTGCTTGGATGCCCGTTTGGCAGACCGTCGTGCATGTGCTGACCCAGATTTTCATCGTTGGAACGGGCGCTTCAATTGGTCGAGAAGTGGCTCCCCGCGAGGCGGGCGCCATGATTGGCGGCGTGTGGTTTAAGCTGGCGCGGCGCTTGGGTTTGCAGCGCTCAGACCGGCGCTTGCTGGTGGCTGCGGCTGCCGGTGCGGGCTTTGCTGGCATTTATATTTCCCCCCTGACCGGTGCTCTCTTTGGCATCGAAGTGCTCCTGGGCTCGGTGGATTTCGTCACCGTGGCGGTCTGCCTGGGCATGTCGTCCGTGGCTACCCTGGTGGGCGGCTCCATCCGGGGTTTCGAAGCCTACTACGCTGTGGGGCACGAAGCGTTTTCGCGCTGGACTATGCTCTTCGCGCTCGTGGCTGGGCCCCTGGCCGGGCTCCTGGGCGCTGGCTTCAAGCGGCTGACCACCTGGGCTGAGCGCCAGCAGACGACCGGCCGCCCAATCCTCTGGCAGCTGCCCGCAGTCGCCCTCATGACTGGCTTAGTGGCGATAGTGCTACCGCAGATTATGGGCAATGGGCGGGCCCTGGCGCAAACGGTGACCAACCTCACTGTCTCCAACATAGGGGCGGGTCCCGCTGGTTCCGGGCGTTCCCTGGGTGTGCTTGTTCTGCTCTTTGCCACGATGGCAGTGTGGAAGGTTATCTGCACGGTCTTCACCATCCGCGCTGGCGCTTCCGGCGGCACGCTCACCCCTTCGATTGCTATCGGCTCTGCCATGGGTGTGATTCTGGCTCTGGTCTCGACTCTCGTCTGCCCCGGAATCCCCTTCTGGCAGGCCGCAGTCATCGCCGCCGCCGCCACGCTCGCCGCCTCCCAGCAGGCCCCGCTCATGGCCCTCTTCATGCTCTTCGAGGTCTGCCAGCTACCGGCCCCGGCCCTCATGCCCCTGGCCCTAGCCGTAGCCCTCTCCACCGCCGTCTCCCGTGCAGTTTTGAGTAAATATAAGGCTTCCTGACACTTATCCACATTTTCCCAATTCCCGGAGCGCGCTTATGATGGGGACTACAGACTGTGCATAGCTGCTACAGGATTTTCTGTCACTGCTGCGGGGCTAGCGTGAGGAGGGAAAATTTCGGCTGAAAGAGGTTTTGCTACTAAGACCCTGCTCAAACTGGTGTCTATTCCGCTCTATGTGGGGCTGTGCGCTCTGGTAGTAGGGGTGATAGCTGCCCTGGTCGGGAGGCCCTGGGGAGAGGTACTAACAAATGCCTACACCATCATCGGTTTGGCCTGCGGGACTCTAACGTATTGCTGCATCGTGTTCGTAGTGCCAGTGCTGCGCAAGGCGATGCTGCCCTAACAATTCTGCACTGCTCCCTAACTTGCTTGTTGAATACGCGCTTGTTGATTGTTTACCTGCAGCAGGCGATTGTTGCGCGGGGCCACGCGAGAGAAAGTACATAGGCGTACTTCTTGTGGCGGGCAAAGGTCCTGCGGAAGGTTCCACGGCGCGTGCGCAAAATCTACGAGGGCGGCTCTCTAAAAATATTAAATATGTATTGCGATAATGGTGCCATTTTTTGACACCATTTGGCAAACACATACCCTGTTTCGGGCCTGGCTGATGTGAATACGGTGGGAGGTGAGATGCCCGCCAAATAATGTGAGCAGGGATTGGACTTGTACGGAGGAATGACGTACAATAGGGGAATGGCATCTGTGGCGAAAAATAGGAAGGCTCGGCTCGATATTCGGCTGACTGACGAAGAGCGGGCTCTGATTGAACGTGCGGCTGAGCTCAAGGCCTCCACGCTCACCCAGTGGACGGCCCGGCACCTGCTGGAGGCTGCCCGCCGAGACATTGAGGAGGAGACTAGTCTGCGCTTGGCAAGCAAGGACTTTGACCGTTTTCTTGAGGTCTTAGACGAGCCAACTTCGGGTGCTGCTAACGTTGCCGATGCTTCCAGCCGGGTAGACGAGCTTCTGAATAGGGACCCGGAATGGGCGTGAGAGACGGCGGACAGCATACGTTTAGCAGACCGCAGCGTTTTCGGGGAGCGGCTGGCCACCCGGTTGAGCACTCGGCTGAGGGCTCAGCGGGAGACCTGGCTGTGGGTGAGCTGGATTTTGCCTCCTTTTGCACTGGTCAAACTGGGATTGACGACTGGGTTCACGAGCGGGCTTCTTCCTGTACTGCCGCTGGAACGGCCGTGCTCTATTATTCGCTAGCTGACGGCGGAAAGTTGGCTGGTTTGTACACCTTGAGCGCCTACAGCGTTGAGCGCCAATCAGTCAAAGGCGGTTGGCTACAGCGCAATACACCGCGTCAAATTCCCGTGGTGCTGCTGGGGATTCTGGGAGTGGACCAGGATTTTCAAGGGCAGGGCTTGGGCTGGCGGCTCTTGCAAGATGCCCTGCGAAGGGCGCTGTCTGTCAGCGAACACTTAGGGGCTCGCGCCCTGCTTGTGGAGCCCTATAACGAGACAGCGCGTAGCTTTTATGAGCACTTCGGTTTCCAAGTGGTGCCCGGCAGCAGCACTTATTACGCCAGACTGCACTGACAGAAGTGATGGCACCTTGCACCCATACCTTGCGGCTATGCGGCGGCTTGGTAGCGCCTATTCTCCGATGGTTTGGGCCAGGACGTTGACTGATTGGCTGAAGTGGGTGGTCAGGGCCTGCAGGCCGGTGGCAATGGTGCCAGATAGGGCGACCAGGAGCGCAACGATCAACCAGGCTATCCATTGGATGCTGACCTGGAAGGAGCCGGTCAGGCGACTCAGGCTGAAAGCGACGGAAGACGTGGAGGCCAGGGTAATGACGAAGGCTAGGAGGGTGGAAGTGGTCATCATGATGGCGCCGTCCAGGCTGCCTAGCGCGCGCAGCTGGCCGATGTTGCCGCCGGAAATATAGGTGAGCGCAAGGTCGAGACTGCGCCCGCGGGCCGAAATCATGAGCCCTGCCAAGGCACCGGCCAGGGCGATGACGAGCGGCGGAGCCAGCATGGCGAGCATGGTGGAGAATATGGTAGCCATTGAGGGAGATTTGGCCTGGGAGGAGCCGCTAGCGCTGGTCTGCATGGTCAGGAGCATGGTGCTCAAAATGCCGGCGAAAGACATCATCAGGGCCAGGCCAGCGGTCATGGGCAGAATCGTCATGCCCTGCCGCTGGATGCGGCCCACCGCTTGCTGCCGGGCCAGGCGCCAGATGGCTGAGGGGATGGGCAGGAGCTGGGTCCACAGGCGGGTAAACCAGCGCAGGAGTAGGGGGGCGAAGGCTGCCAGTGCGAAGATGAGCAAGAACATTACCCCAAAGCCGAAGCCGATAAAGCCAGCCAGGGTGCCCTCGGAGGAAGGGTCGCTCAGGTAGGCGGAAAAATCACTGACCCGCTGGGCCTTCAAGCCAGGCAAGATGGCGAAGCAGGCAGCGCCGATGGTGACAATTGAGCCGAAAATTGCGCGCACCAAGCCTATGCGGGCCGGTGGGACTTGCGACAGACGTAGGGCCTCGATAGGACGTATTTTGGCCAGGGGCCGAACGGTGAGCACGGTGGCAATCAGCGCAGTAACGCCGCCGGTGGTCGTGCCGACTTTGAGCGCGCTCAAGAGCCTGGCGTTGGTGTAGGGCACGCTGATGTTGTCGAAGGCGGCCAGGATGAGCTTCATGAGGAGCGGTGCCAGGAGGGGCGTGAGCAGGCAGGAGAGAAGGGTGGCGACGATGAAGAGGGCGGCAACTACGACCAGGTTGCGCAGGAGCAGTTGGGCGGGGGTGGCTCCCTGCAAAACCAGGAGGGCCAGTTGGTGGCGGCGCTGGCCCAGGGCGGCGGTGACCACCCAAAAGGTGACGAAGACGGCCATAATGATGCTGAACACCAGAGCGGGGCCGGTCGCGGTGGTGGCCAGGCTGTCGTCGGAGCCATGGTAGCCCAGCTCGATAGCCGTGCGGACGGTGATAATCGCGCACAAGCAGGTTTGCGTGATGGTCAGTGCCATGCAGACAGCGCCCCAGACCAGGGGAGCCGCCTTCAGGTCGGAGAGAATGCCCTTCATACGAGAACCTTCCCCTGCGGCCTGTGCTGAGCGATGCGGCCGTCCACCACCTCCACCACCCGATCGCACTGGTCTGCCACCTGGCTGCTGTGGGTCACGAGCACTACGGTTTTGTTGCCACCCGCCACCAGGGAGCGCAAGATTTCAATCACTTTCGCGCCCGCCTCCTGGTCCAGCGCTCCGGTGGGCTCGTCGGCGAAGACGATGTCAGCGTCCGAAAGGAGCACGCGAGCTAGGGCCACCCGCTGCTGCTCGCCGCCCGAAAGCTGGGTGACGCTCTGTTTTCTCTGCGGCAGGAGGCCGAAGTAGTCCAGCATCTGGCTGGCTCTCTCGCGGGGGAGCCGCTGCCCGCGTAGGGTGAAGGGGAGGGCGAGATTTTCTTCGACCGTCATGGAAGAGATTAAATTGTAGGACTGGAAGACGAAACCGAGGTGCTTGCGGCGGAAACGAGTGAGCTGGGAGAGCCCCATGCCGGTAATCTCCTGCCCCAGCAGGCTTACCCGGCCCGCGCTCGCCTTCTCCAAGCCCGCCAGGCAGTACAGGAGGGTGGACTTTCCTGAGCCAGAGGGGCCCACAATCCCGGTCATGCGCCCCTGCTCAGCCTGGAAGTCCACACCCTGCAAAATGGTCAGCGAATCCCCGCGCCTGGGCGAAACCTGCATGGAGAGCCCCTGGGCTTCGACCGTGTAAATAGGCACCGGCACCACCCCTTCGCCCGCCTCACGATTAACGTTCACCAGTTCGGTCCTCCTTGCCCCTTGCCCGACTTCCTGACGAAGCAGGATATACAGGCAACCGTCTGCGCGCCCTCAGCCGGGATCAGCCCTGACCGAGCGCCGACCTGCCGCCCTATCTCGAGCGTTTCTCTCATCAGGTTAGGCATTGTGCGATCTCGAGCAGCGCGTTTTCAGGGTTGAATCAGGGTAAGGTCAGGGAAAATTCAGGGTATGTCCGCCTGCCAACTCTCGAGATTACGCGAGGCTGGAATGGAGTGAATGACGAGGCCCCTTGCGGCGCCCTTTGGTGAGTTCATATCCTGCGTAGAACAGGCCGGCCAGGGTACTACCTGCCAGGAGCATACTGCCGCTGTAGCGCTTGAGGGGCGTTGAGCCTGCTTTCATCAGGCTGGCGAAAGTGTAGTATTCGTAGCCTTTGGTGATGGTGTAGGTTTGCTCGTTCCCTGCGTGGTTCCAGTGGACGACCACGTTGACTCTGCTGTCAGTGTGGGGTGCGCTATCGGCGTTCCAGACTCCGGTGCCTGCTGGTGTGAGGCCGGTAGTGGCAGCCGTGTCGAGGTCCAGCTCGCTGACGGTGTTGGTGAGTTTGGTCACCGGCGTAGCCAGGCGTTTATCGGTGTGCCTGCCGTCGCCCAGCTGCCCCTCGTAGTTGTAGCCCCAAGCGTACATATCGCCGGCCTTGTTTGCGGCCAGGGAGTGCCGGGTCCCGGCAGATACAGTGGCAAATGCGATACCACTGACGCCGCTGAGTGGGGTAGGTGAAAGCTGGTCGCTGAGATTGCCAGTACCTAGCTGCCCGTAAGTGTTCTTGCCCCAAGCGTACATGTCGCCGGTAGTGGTCAATGCAATCATGTGGCTCTCGCCCGTGCTAATACTCGCGGCTCTCTGGCTGAACGGCAGCGCAATCACAGTGGGCTGGGAGTGCATGACATAGTCGCCGGTGCCCAGCTGCCCGCTAGAGTTCGCCCCCCAGGTGTAGACGGCACCGTCGTCACTGATGGCGGCAGCATAGTTGGAACGCGCTGCAATTTGCGTGAAGGTCAGGCCTGCGCGCACGCTCACAGGCTGGAGATCGGCGTGATTAGTCATGTTTCCGTTACCCAGTTGGCCAACATTGTTATAACCCCAGGTGTACAGCACGCCGTCGCTGCTCAGGGCGAGGCTAAAGTACTTGCCAGCCGCGATATGCACGAACGTCTTCCCAGCGGGGAGGTTCACCGGTATAGCTGTGCGGTAGTCGCGGACATTGGTATCGTTCGCTACTTCGCCGAAATAGTTCGTGCCCGCTGCGTAAACTTTCCCATCCTCGCTCAACACGAGGCTGTGTGAGTACCCAGCCGCGACCTCAGCGGCCCGTACGCCCGCCGGCAGCAGGTACTCCTGTGGCTTGTCGTTGTTGTCATACCCTCCGTTAGCGAGCTGCCGGTAAGAATTGTTGCCCCAGGCATACGCCTTCCCGTCCGAGCCCACTGCGAGAGCATACGACCCGTTCGCAGCAATACTGCTGAAGGTAAGGCCAGCCGGGGTGTGCACGCGCACGGGAGTACGGCTGTCAACCGTGGACTCATTACCCAGTTCGTTAGAAGTGTTGTTGCCCCAAGCGTAAATGAGCCCGTTTGAGCCCAGAGCCACGCTCGAATCTTCGCCAGCGCACACCTGCGTAAAGCGGAAGCCCGGATCTCCTGGGCCATTGAGCGTCAAGTGTGTGCCGCCCGTAGTCAGGCCCGCCTTGGGTGTGAGGGTGAATTCGGTGCTATCCCAGCGCGCAGTCAGGTTAGCGCTCGTCCGCACCGGCGAGGTGAAGTCGAAAGGCTGGCCAGTGGGCGTAAACCAGCCGGCGAACTCGTAGCCAGCCCTGATAGGCACAATGGGCCAGGTGGCATGGTGGGCATCGCCCTCACTGAAAACCTGATCGGCTGGAGCGGAACCGGGGGCGCCGCCGAGGTCGAAGTGGATGGTGTAAATATCCAAGTAGCGCCAAAGAAGAGTTTGGTCGCTCTGTTCCTTGCCAGCTATAGTCCAGGAGACATAAACCTGCAGATTTCCTGGGCTGCCAGCCGGGCTCGTGCCTGACCACACACCGGTGGATGTATTGAGGCTTCCGGTCGCGGGGACGCTCAAGAACCGCACTTTTGTGATGTCGGTCCGGGGAGCTTGAACGCTCTGAGGGGTGTATTGACTTGTGGTTCCACCGTCTCCCAGCTGACCGGCGTAGTTTTCTCCCCAGGCGTACATGTCGCCCAGGGTGTTGGCAGCAAGGCTGTGTGAGGATGCGGGGCCAGTGCCGATGCTAGCGAAAATGGCACTGCCAGGCGGGTTAATCAATGTAGGCGTATTGATCTGTCCACCAGATCCGTTGCCCACTTGGCCGAAACTGCTGGAACCCCACGCGTAGAGCTGGTGGTTTCTTGTCAGCGCGAGCGCGTGCGCGTTGCCCATATACAGTTGCTCCACAGGCCCGCCGGGAATGGTAATTTTAGCTGGGGTTGTGCTGGTCCAGCTGCCATTACCGAGCTGGCCTGCGCTGTTCTCTCCCCAGGTGTATACGTCGCCTTCTTCAGTCAAGGCCGCGGCGGACAAGTTTCCGGCTGTCAGATGGGTAATTTTCACTCCGGCAGGCAGCGACACCTGTCGGGGCAGTCCGGTACTGGTGCCCGAGAAGCCCAGCTGGCCGTAGTCGTTCTGGCCCCAGGCGTAGAGATTGCCGTCATCGGTCGTGGCCAGAGAGAACAGGTCGCCTGCCGCAATATGAGCGAATCGCCCGCCGCCAGGAGCACTAATCGCTATCGGAGTCCTATAGATGCTGCTGGTACTGCTGTCGTCTATCTGATGGTACTCGTTGCTGCCAGACGCATAAATCTTGCCGTCGTCGCCCAAGACCAGGGAATGCTCAGTGCCGGCAGCTACTTCTACAGCGTTCACTCCTGTAGGCAGAATGAACTGTTGGACGACTGTCGATGACTGGTTGCCGATACCCAGCTGACCCCTCCAGTCGTAGCCCCAGGCGTACACCTGGCCGTCTGAGCCTATGGCGAGCGTGTGCCGGTAGCCCGCTGCGATGGAGGAGAAGGTGATGCCATCCGGTGTGTGCACTCGTATGGGTAGCTTGCTGTCTGTGAGCGTATGGTCGCCTAACTCATAATCGCCGTTGTAGCCCCAGGCGTACACGTACCCGTCAGAACCAAGCGCCACACTTTGCGCAGAGCCCGCTGTCAGCTGCGTAAACTTCACGCCTGGCTGTCCAGTGTGCTTGACTTCGATGGGAGTGCCGCCAGTTTTGGGGCCCCTGTCGGGAGTCATAGTAAAGTCATACGAGTCCCATTTGGCGAGCAGTGTGACGTTAGAAACCACTGGCCTCTTGAAGTCCCAAGGCTGGTCTGAGTAAGTGAACCAACCAGCGAATTGGTAGCCACTACGGGTGGGGTTGGTGGGCCTGCTGGCGGTGCCGCCTTGGAGCACACGCTGGCTGGGGAAGTTCGGCGTGCCACCGTTCGAGTAGAACGAGACGATCATCCGGTCGGTCCAGTGGGCGTAGAGGGTGGTGTCTGCGCTGACGGTGTTGCTGGCGAAGTTCCACTTGCGTCCGCCTGTTGTTGCGGTGAACCAGCCGTCGAAGCGGGAGTCGCCCTTAGCGGGGTCGCTGGGTGCGGTGACTGTTTCGCCTGGGGCGGCGAGCTTGTCGGGTATGGTTTGGCCGTTTTGCGGGTCGAAGTGCACGGTGTAGGTGGTCCAGTGGGCGTAGAGGGTGGTGTCGGCGCTGACGGTGTCGACACTGAAGTCCCACTTGCGTCCGCCTGTTGCCGCGGTGAACCAGCCGTCGAGGCGTGCGTGGTCTTTGCTGGGAGTCAGGTCAGGTTGGCCGACGTGATCGCCGGTGAGCACGCGCTGCCGGGAGGGTGTGCCCGTGCCGGTGTTGGGGTCGAAGCTGACCGTTACCCGCCCGGTCCAATGGGCGTATAAGGTCATGGTTGCACTCACAGTATCACTGGTGAAGTTCCACTTCCTGCCCCCGTTAGCTGCGGTGAACCAGCCGTCGAAGCGGGAGTCGCTGTTGGTGGGGTCGCTGGGCGCGGTGACTGTTTCGCCTGGGGCAGCTAGCTTGTCGGGTATGGTTTGGCCGTTTTGCGGGTCGAAGTGCACAGTGTAGGTGGTCCAGTGGGCGTAGAGGGTGGTGTTGGCGCTGACGGTGTCAGTGGTGAAGATCCACTGGCGTCCGCCGTCTTGGGCGGTGAACCAGCCGTCGAATCGCGCGTGATCCTTCGAGGGAATCACTCCGGGCTGAATGGCGTGATCGCCCGAATACACCCGCTGGCGAAGGGGCGTGATGTCGCCACCATTGGCATCAAAAATCACATCATACTTGTCGGTCCATTGCGCGTACAGGGTCATGTTGCTGGTGACCGTGTTTGCGCCAAAATTCCACTTGCTGCCACCGCTTGCTGCGGTGTACCAGCCCTCAAAGCGGGAGTCGCCCTTACTGGGGTTCGTGCCCGGTTGATTCACTGTTTCTCCAGGTGCGGCGAGCTGGTCGGGCATAGTCTGCCCGTTTTGTGGGTCGAAGTGTACGGTGTAGGTGGTCCAGTGGGCGTAGAGGGTGGTGTTGGCGCTGACGGTGTCGGCACCGAAGTTCCATTGGCGTCCGCTGTCTTGGGCGGTGAACCAGCCGTCGAAACGTGCGTGATCCTTCGTTGGAATTATCCCTGGTTGGCTGGCTTTTTCCCCGGAGAAGACGCGCTGCTGGCCAGGCGTGCCAGTGCCACCGTTCGGGTTGAATATCACATCGTACTTGTCGGTCCAGCGAGCGTATAAGGTCATGTTGCTGGTGACCGTGTCGCCAGTAAAGTTCCACTTCCGGCCCCCGGAATCTGCCGTGTACCAGCCTTCGAAGCGGGAGTCACCTTTGGTTGGATTCGCGGGCGCAGTAGCTTTGTTGCCAGAGAAAACATGCTGGGTCGTGTCGGCATCCCCATTGCCCGGCTTGAAGGTCACGATATACTCTGGAATCGGCGTCCAGTGGGCGTAGAGCGTCATGTTGTTCATAACGGGCGAAGAAAAGTTCCATTTTGTGCCCGCTGTTTTATCCGTGAACCATCCGTCTAGCGTGTATCCAAGGCGAGACGTGCCCGGCTGGTTGACAGACTGCCCCTTCTGCACAAAGACAGGAGACACGGCGGTTCCCCCATTGGCATCGAAGAAGACCGACAGCCTAGTAATCTCTTGCTCGAAGTCGCCGTTGAACGAGTAGTTGCCCTGCGAAGGTAGCGTATGGCCGTCAACATCGAAGTAAAAGTGGTGGACACCGCCCTCCGTTATGGGCCACGTATACACTCCAGTTGCTCGATTGAAGCTTCCTCCCGCAGGCGAGGTTCTGTATGGACTGTAATTAGTGTAATTGCCGTCAATGTTTCTGGCTGGGCCCAGGCTCATTGGGCGCGAAGGGTTGTTGCCCGGGTCTGGCGGCAAGACAATCGACTGCCCATACGCATAGAAGTTGTAAAAGGTAGTGGATGACCAGATAAATGAGAGTGGCGAGACATCGCTGATGTGATTCATGGCGATGTTCAGGGTGGACAGGTTGCGCAATCCAGACAGGTAATCCACCCTGCTGATGTTGTTGTGCGAGAGGTCTAATTCGTTCAGTCTGCTCAGGCCGGAAATTCCGGACAAATCGTCGTTGCTCAGGTTGCAATTGCTTAAAAAGAGCCAGCGTAAGTTGGTCATGCGGCCGAGCTGGTAGGTGTAGTACGGGGCGATGGTCGGATTGCCGCTCAGGTTGAGCTCGACCAGGCCGGGTAGGCCAAACAACGGGGAAATATCGGTAATGTTGTTGCCGCTCAGGCTCAGGTGCTCAACTCCCATAAACTGGTCAAGGCCTGTTAAATCGCTAATGCCTTTGCTGTTGAGATTGATGATTGACGTGCTGCTGGCGAATTCGATCAAAATAACATCGTCGAGCCCTTTGCCAAAATTATCGGCCATAGCGCTCGCTAGATTGATGTCTGGGAAGCACTGTCTGAAGGTGCTGACGCTGGCTACGCACGAGCTGCGCGGCTGGAGCTTGGGCTTGTGTTGGGGTTGCTGCGCTTGCTTGGCCTGCTGGGCTGATTGTGCTGCTTGGTTTTGCGACTGGGCTGTAGCGGGGTCGGAGTGGCCGGGACTGGGGAGGTTGAAGATGCCAGCTCCTAGAATCAGCAGAATGATGGCTAAAATGGCAGTGTTAAACGACCTTGCCTTGTGCATACAACCCCTTTAGCAGCGGTTCGGGAACGTCTTCCCGGCTGCTTGCATCACTGTTCTGTGCTCTGGTACTGAGCCGATTCCCCAATCGGTGGGCATGAGGGCACACTCTTCCCAACTCTGCTTTGAGCATAACATCGGGGGCAGAGCGCCGTTTTCTGGGGCAAATGACGTGCTTGAGGTTTGTGTTTGGCGGGGGTGGGGAGGGGTGGGCGCTTGGTGAGGGGAAGGAAGTGGAAGGAGAGCGTGGGAGCCTGGCGAGAGGACCTGGACAGTTCGCTGACTGGACTTGGGTAATGCAGCGCTGGTGTAGGAAGTTGTGCTGATATAGAAGGAGGGGCTGGCAGCTTTTGTGTGACTGTCAGCCCCTCTCTTTATTGACTGTCAGCCCCTCTCTTTATTGACTAGCAGCGGTGTGCTGCTCCTGTGATTTGTTTACCTGTCAGACTGAGTCCGGTGCGATGGCGCCTGGTGGCGGCACTTGGCTTTAGCGCTCTGGTAGCTCAGGTAGACCAGACCTGCGAGTGTGCTACTGGCAAGCATCATGCCGCCACTGTAGCGCCCGGCGGGTAACTCTCCAGCTTTGGGCAGAATTTTGAAATCGTCCCAGTGGCCGTAGAGGTTGATGCCGCTGGATCTGACGGGGGTCGTGAAATCCCACTTGTCGCCGCCGGTAGGGGCCGTGTACCAACCTGCAAAAGCCTTGCCGGGGCTGGTTGGCGGTGTGGGCTCTCTGACTGGGGTGTCGGGTTTGACAGTCACCATAGTGACACCGTGGCCGTTTTGGGGGTCGAAAGTGACGGTGTAGGTGGTCCAGTGGGCGTATATAGTGACTGGGCCGCTAATGACGCTGATGAAGTTCCAAGCAGTGCCGCCAGTGGCTGCAGTGTACCAGCCGTCGAAGCGGGCGTGGTCTTTGACAGGGTCACTGGGCTTGCTGACTGTATAACCAGCTCCCACGTAGACTAGACTGGGGCTGGTAAGGGTGCCACCGTTGGGATCAAAGGTGACTGGATAGCGAACAAACCATCGCGCATACAGGGTGATGTCGCTGGTAACAGTGCTCGAGAAGTTCCACTGATATCCTCCTGATTCGCTGGTGTACCAGCCTTGGAAAATCCAGCCGGTCACGGACGGGTCGGTAGGCTGGGTGGCGGCTTGGCCGGAGAAGACACGTTGACTGCCGATGACAGAGCCTTGTGATTTGAAGGTGACCGTGTACTTGTCGGTCCAGTGGGCGTAGAGGGTTATGTTGTTGCTGATTGTGTCGGTGGTGAAGTTCCACCTGTCGCCGCCGTTGATTGATGTGTACCAGCCTTCGAAGCGTGAGTCGCTTTTGGTGGGGTTGCTGGGAGGGTTCACGGTTTCGCCAGGAGCGGCTAGCTGGTCGGGGATGGTTTGCCCGTTTTGTGGATCGAAGCTGACGGTGTAGGTGGTCCAGTGGGCGTAGAGGGTTATGTTGTTGCTGATTGTGTCGGTGGTGAAGTTCCACCTCGTCCCGCCAGCCGCTGCGGTGTACCAGCCGTCGAAGCGAGCGTGAACCTTCCTGGGGTCAGTGCCGGGTTGGGTGGCATGGTCGCCGGAGAAGATGCGTTGTCGGCTGGGTACGTTGGTGCCGCCAGTTGCGTCGAATATGACGTCGTATTTGTCTGTCCAGTGGGCGTACAAAGTCATGTCGCCAGCGACCACGTCGCTGAAGTTCCATTTGGTTCCGCCCGTGGCTGCGGTGTACCAGCCGTCGAAGCGGGAGTCGCCCTTGCTTGGTGGCGATGGTGGGCTGACTGCCTGGTCAGGGTCTACGATAGTGCTGGTAGTGCCCGTACCGTTTTGCGGGTCGAAGGTGACGGTCGATGGCCCGGTCCAGTGGCCGTACAGGGTCATATTGCTGGTGACACCGGTGTTGAAGTTCCATTTGCTGCCACCGCTTGCTGCGGTGTACCAGCCGTCGAAGCGGGAGTGGCTTTTAGTGGGTGTAGCAGGCTGGGTGACTTTGCCGCCGGAAGTGATGGTCTGGCTGCTGGTAGAGTCGCCGTTTTGTGGGTCGATGGTGACGGTGTACTTGGGTATAGGATTCCATCGCGCAGTTAGCGTGATAGTTTGCATGTCGTAGGAGCTGTCAAGGATGGTGTTGAAATTCCATTTTTGTCCGTTGGGTCCATACCAGCCAGCAAAGGTGTAGTCATTCCGGGTAGGGTCACTGGGCTGCGGAGCCTTCGAATCAAGCCATAAATCATAACGAGTTTGCCCGGTCATCGTACCACCAGCAGGGTCAAAAACCACCGCTACGCCATGAACCTTCTGCGAAAAAGTACCAGCTAAGGTGAACCACATATCGTTGAAAGCGATCAGGCGCTTATATCCCCAATTGAATTCGTGCTCGCCGATTTGAGCGTCTGGCCAGGAATAGGTCCCACTCCACTGGTCATAGGTGCCGCCTGCGGGCTTGGGGACTTGGTTACAGCCTAAAATATTTTCACCGGGAGCGAGTGTACACGGTTTCATATATTCGCTGCGATCGTTGTAGGCCGGTCCTAAAGTAATGGGGTGGTTAGGATCTGGACCCGGTAAATCAGGCAGCTGAATCTCTTCACGGTAGGCGCCCAGATCAGTAAGATTTGGAATATTTGCAATGCTGGTGCCGCGGAAATCGCTGATATGATTTTCTTCCAGCCACAAGGTATGCATGCGGGTGAACCGACTCCAGTCCACATTTCTTATACCCGCGTTATAAAGATTATTGTGGTTAAGATCCAGCAGATATAGTTGGCTAAAAGTATCTATTCCTGTTAAATCTGTAATCAGTTGGGCACCGTTACCATAAGAGCCAGATAAGTCTAACGTATAGAGATTGGTGACATCATCTGCGGTGATAATATCTGTGGGTCTTTTTTGGATGAGAACGCTTCCAGCTACTTTTTCTGCGAGCACGGGGTCGGGCATACACTCCGCAAACGTATTCCTACCCACGATGCAGGAAGAAGACCTCGTGTTTATCGGGTCAGAGTGACTGGGGCTGGGTAGGTTGAAGAGCCCCCCCCCCCATGGCCAAAATCGCTATCGCCAGCATGACGGTAGCGAACGAACGTGCCTTGTGCATACAATCCTCCAGGCGAACCTCCAGCGTGCAAATAGCGCTGCGCTCGCCAACAATTGAGTAAATTCTCTGGGGCTCCGGTACGCCGCTGCTTCCCCAACCGCAGGCATACAAGGCCCTCTTCCCTTAATACCGCTAGTTTACCATCGCTATATTCGGTGCAAATAACACTTCTGTTTCTTGTACGCTGTACTCGTATTTCTCCCGCACAAGTTAGCAGCTGGTTCAAGTGGTCTTGACCCGTTTGCGTGGATTCGCACTGCCGCTGTCGAGCGCGGATACTGCGTTTACGCACTGCACATCCCCACCCTTCGCGGCGATTGAGTAAACTGTGGGACATGGATGTGGAGCTGATTGACGAAGGGCAGTACGAGCAGACTATGCGGGAAACGGTCTTGCCTGCGCTGGAGCGCTGCAAGCGCGAGGGGTGGATGCGCTCGCACAACCCCAGCGCGGTTGGTGCAGAAAGTGCGGCAGGCGCATCTAGTGTCAAGAGCGCTGCCAGCGCGAGCCCGAGTCCCAGCCCGAGTCCCAGCGACGATCGTCTCGTGCAAGGGGCTGCAACTGGCGCTCCCGTAGGCGTTGATCTCGCGGCTGCCGAAGGCCCTGACCGCCTGCATTTCGTGTGCTACGAGGCCGCCCGCTTCGACGAGCTGGCCCTGCCCGGCTCCCAGGGCCGCCACCGGGGCGTGGTCATCATCTCCCACGGCTTCACCGAGTTTGCGGGCAAATACTCCGAAATGGCCTGGTATTTCCTCATGGCTGGCTACACGGTCTGCATCTTGGAGCACTGGGGGCACGGCCTCTCCGGGCGCGGCTTGAGCGACCCGAACCTGGTGTGGGTAGATTCCTACGAGCGCTACGTGGACGACCTGGCGGCCTTCTGCGAGGAGATGGCGGCGGACTATGGCGGCGACCAGCCCGTCTGCCTTTACGCGCACTCGATGGGCGCTGGCATTGCCGCGGCCCTGCTGGAGCGCCACCCTATGCTGATTGACCGCGCCGTGCTCTCCTCGCCTATGATTGCACCGAAAACGGGCCTGCCCCTGCCGGTGACGACTGCAGCTGTGGGCGCCGCTTGCGCCCTGGGCATGAGCCAGGACAAGGTGCCCTTCCACCACCGCTTCGACCCGTCTGCCGAGCCTGCGGACGCGGACGCAGGCAATGCCAGCCTGCCCCGCCTGCGCTGGGTGCATGCGCAGCGCGCCGCCAACCGCGCCTACCAGACCTCCGCCGCTACTTACGGCTGGGTGCAGCAGGCCATCGCCCTCTCGCGCGACTTGCTCAAGCCTGCCCACTGCGACCAGGTTGAGGCCGCCAGCCTGGTTTTCCAAGCCAGCCCGGACACGTTCGTGCTGCCCAAGCCGCAGGACCGCTTCGTGGACCAGGTGCGCACCGGCGGCAGCGAGGCCACGCTCGTCCGCGTCCCCCGCTCCACCCACGAGCTCTACACCATGCCCAACGCCGCCCTAGGCCCCTACCTCAAGCAAATCCTCACCTTCTTCGCTGAGCCCTACTCCCTCTCCTCCGAGGCCATGTGAGGTTGCGTTGGGCTGGTCTAGCTGGGTTTTACCTGGTCGTAGCTGTAAAAACTGGGTTTTGCGCAACATTTGTTATGCGCTAGCAATAGTAAGGTAAGGGTCTCATAGGAAAATCCCCGGGTACAACAATATGAGAATATTCGATGGCATTCAATAATAATTCGCTGGTATTCGCTGGTTTTTAATTAGTATTCGCTGGTATTCGCTGGTATTCGCTGGTTTTAATAACTATTCGCTGGTTATTCGCTGGTATTCGTATAAGAATAAGCGGAAAGCAAGAGTCGCTATGTATGGCTCTTGCTTTTCGCTTGCTTTTCGCTTGCTTTTCGCTTGCTTTTCGCTTGCTTTTCGCTTGCTTTTCGCTTGCTTTTCGCTTGCTTTTCGCTTGCTTTCCGCTTGCGCGCTCAGATGGTGTAGTGGGCTTCGGCGCGTTGGGTCAGGTAGGCTTTGCAGCGTTCGGGGCTGGCGCTGGTCACGCGGCCAAAGTGAATCCACTTGGAGTGCTTGATGCCCAGCTGCTTGAGGGTTGCGTTCATGAAGAGGCCCTGAATGCCGTTGCCTGCCATGAAGCGCAGGTAGAAGCGGGGCGAGGTGGCGGTGGTGAGCACGTAGGCCTTGCGAATGTTGTCCAGGTGGCCGATGACCCCGAACTTGCCCTCGGTGTAGGCCTGCTCTACCCCTGATTTCATGGTTTTGTCGATGAAACCTTTGAGCATGGCGGGAATCTCGTTCCACCAGACCGGCGTGATGAAAATGACCATGTCGCAGCCCTTGAGCAGCCCTAAATACTTGCTGACGAGCGGGTCGTTGGTCTCGCCCCTGCTAAAGAGGGAGAGCTCTTTTTGGTCGTAGGCCGGCTGGAAACCGTCGGCGTGCAGGTCGATCAGGTCGTAGGGCACGCCGTCGCGCTTGAGGGAGCTTTCGACTGCCCCCAAAATGGCGTGGTTCAAGCTGCCGGCCCAAGGGTGGCAGTAAACGATGAGTGCTCGTGTGGCTTGCATAGCAGCCTCCTCAGGCTTAATGGATAGTATTACTATCCTTATCTGTAACCAGTATAGCAGCCTCGGCCTGAGCGCGCTTGCCAACCCTTGCTTATTTGCCCTCTTGGCTGGGCAGTCCGCGCTCAATCAGCTCCCGGTGGGCTAGGCGGCGTAGGCCCAGGATAATTGGCTCCAGCATCACGGTTCCCAAGATGGAAATGTCGATGGCGTTGTCGCGGTCGTCGGTGGGAATGTGCGCAAAATCAATACGGGCCAGCGTGCGCGCAGCCTCTGAGTACTGCTCTAACATCTGCTGATCTACGGTCAAGCCCGCCTCCCGGGCCGCCAGAATCGCCAGCTCCAAGTGGCGCACATATTCCAAATCCGGCACATCGCCAAAACCGCAGTCCTTAAGCTCCTGGGCAATCGCCGCCAGATGCTTGCGGTCGCTGGTCTCGGTCCGCTTGCATTTCAACCCGCACTTGCTCTCCTCGGCCTGCTCGCGCGTCGTCGCCGAAGGCAGCGCCACTGTGGCCTGCTCGATAGCGCCCTCTAAGCTCAGGTCAGTCTGGTCAATGCTGCTCAGCACCTGCTCGGTCTGCGCAATGCTGAGCCCCACCACATGCACCAAGTTGGTGATGAGCCGCAGCCGCTGAAGGTGCGCCGGGCTGTATTCGCTCACCCGCGCGCTCACCTTCTGGCCCGCCGGCAGGAGCCCCAGCCGCAGGTAGTACTTGATAGTGGCAGCGGAAACCCCGCTCTCGCGCGAGAGTTCAGCCAGTTTCATGCGCCCTCCTCAAACAAACCCATTCCCCACATTCTACGGCCTGGCGGAGCGCTGGCTACCTTCCGCCCTCCAGCCAGCCTGGTTCGGCTTGGATTGGCGCTTTGGGATCCACGAGGTCTGCGAGCATAAAATCCGCGCGTCCCTTCGTCGGACAGTGCTGTCGAAATTGGTCTATCGCGTACAAAAGGCGGTCGCTATTTCCCCAGTATTCTTCGAGAATGTTCCTATTCTTTATATGTTTAAACCGAGCATCTTCTAGGGCTAGTACTTCTTTGCAGTACAGGCTCGGTTTGAGCTTGGCGCCAGCATTTCCCCTGCGTCTGCGCTTCCAACTTTCATACTCTTGAAGTCTGTTTTCTGCGTAAACTACCAGCATTTCTATTTCTGGATTGGTAGTGATGTTGAGCGATTGAACCCATTCGTTAAAGGGGGATCTGAATTGGAGCGGCAGATGATGAGGTTGATCTTGCACACACAACACTGTGATGTCTTCCTCTGCTCCTTCTTCTTTCTCCTGGCGGGTGAGCATCGACTGCGGTATTTTGGATGCCTTTCTTGCCAAGGTGTAACAAGCGTCGTCATTATCTAGGTCAGTAATGATCCTATCCTTGTTAAAAACGAGCAGATCATTTTTAACAAGCAGTTCGACAATAACTGACTCTGCCACACCTTCGCATGAAAACAGAATGCGGTCGGAGCTGATCTGGCTCAGCAGCTCTCTTTGCTTACCGTCCATGAGTGCCCTCTGCAGCTACTTGTTGCGCAATATAGCGACGCATCGCCTTAATCTCAGATGCTTTTGGAGATGTGCCGAGCGCATAGTTGGAGAGGAAAACTTCGCTCCGCTTGAGTTCGCCGCGTTTTACAATGTCTGAGTATTTTGTGGTTTGCACGCGGTGATTGGCATCTTTTATCCTGCGGAAGAAGTAAATATTGTCTTTACGCTTAATGAAGTCCAGTAGTTCGGGATAGTGCGTGGAAAAGACGAGCGTGGCGCCGCGCGGATTCGTGGAGCGTGAGACGAATAGGCTCAGTATCATGTGTACGAGCTCTTTGTTGATGGAGTTCTCGATTTCGTCCACAAAGAAGTATCCGCCTGTTTTGAGCACGTATATAGCCTTGCTGATCATTTGGGCGCCACGCTGGGTGCCTGAGGAAAGAATGGAGGCTGCCTCTTCCAGGCTGACCTTCTTCTCCTTTTGGGCATCGGCAAATTTGAGGTGGACTATGTTTTGTTGGTCAACTGTGCAGTATTCAATGCTGTCATCGAAGGCTTGCAAAATTGGACCAGCTATGGTGCTCTGCAACTGGCAGTCCTCGGTGGCGCTGAAGAAGATATTGCTCTGGTCAATATGATGAATTTGAAGTTGTGCGAGTAGTCCTGCTCTGTGTGACATTGTAAGGGGCCGAACGATGCTGGTAAAGGGTGACAGGTATTCAGCTGACTCGTCGCTTAAGAAGCATGAGTCAGGCAAACCGCTGTATTCGGCCGCATGCTGTTTTTGAGACAGCGGTATCCGAACTTTTATGATATGAGCATTTGCCTTGAACACAGAAAAATCTTTGAGTTGGCTCTTGCTGGGAATCTTCTTCTTATACTGCCATACGGTTTCATGGCTAAAAGCATATTGTTCGCCGCCGTTAGTGGTGTTTTGTGCAGCTAAATTTGCGTCAAGCAAATAATACTTGTTGTTGGCCGTGAAAATTGCTTGTATGTGCGATATTGCTGGATCTGTGGCAGGCATCCAGTGCAAGGTGTCGCCGGTGAGTACGTCAACCACAAATGAGGTGCTCATGAGTGCCCGGGTTTTGCCGGAAGCATTGATGCCCGCTATGCAGACCACGTTTTGTGAGTATATCGAGCTGCTATCGTCGCCGATACGAAAGACACTGCTGCCCGGGCCGTAGTCGCGTACCTGATCCTCGGCAAAAAAATCTAAGTTCAGAGTGTTGTTTTCAAACGGCTCGGTATTGCTAACTTCTTGGCGTAACAGCTTCATATTGATTCCCCGCTTATATACTGTGAACAAATTATTTGTTTACAGTATATCTATTATGGGCATAATTGTCTATATGACAGCGGCTGTGAATATAAAAAATTGGTTACGTTCTTTTGATATATAGAAAAAGCCGCGCGGTGCGGTGGGCACTGGCGCGGCTGGATTGGTGGGTATGACTACTTACTGAGGACCTTGGCGGGGTCGGCGTTGAAGGTGTCGGCGCAGCCCTGGGAGCAGAAGTAGTAGGTTTGGCCCTCGTACTCGCTCTTGGCGGCGGCCGTGCTGGGGTCGATGCTCATGCCGCAGACTGGATCGATGACCTTGTTGTTTTCTGCCATGTTGGCACTTCCTTTCGGTTGTTGGTTATTCCTTACATTCATATTCTCGCCCCTGCTGGAGTGAGCGACTTGGGCCGAGCCATCCGTTGGTTCGGCGCTTGGAGCAGGCCCGGCGCCTGCAGCTGTTGCCACGGGCTGATGGATTACGGCTGTCAGGCTCGCCATATCGATGGCCTTGGGGTGCTTGACGGGCCGGGCTTTGAGCGGGCTCACGCGCAGGCGGTTGGCGTTCAGGACCACCGAGAGCGAGGAGAAGGCCATGGCCGCGCCCGCAATCATCGGGTTCAGGAGCAGCCCGATGAAGGGGTAGAGGGCTCCGGCGGCGATCGGTATGCCCAAGCCGTTGTAGCCAAAGGCGAACCAGAGGTTCTGGTGGATGTTGCGCATGGCTGCCGCGGACAGGTCAATCGCGGTCACAGCGCTGCGCAAATCGCCGGAAACTAGGGTAATGTCCGCCGATTCGATAGCTACGTCCGTGCCGGTGCCGATGGCGAAGCCCAAGTCCGCCTGGGCCAGGGCTGGCGCGTCGTTAATGCCGTCGCCCACCATCGCAACCGTGTGCCCCTGGGCCTGCAGGGCTTTGACCACGGCAGCCTTGTCTTCCGGCCGAATCTGCGAGACGACCTGCGCAATGCCGACTTCCTTGCCCACCGCCTGGGCCGTGCCCTCGTTGTCGCCGGTCAGCATAATGGTTGCAATTCGGCGGTTTTTGAGGGCTTGAATGGCTTCGGTAGAGCTGGGCTTGACCTGGTCGGCCACGGCGAGCACGCCTGCGAAGCGTCCGTCGGCAGCCACGTACACGGTCGTCTTGCCTTCTGCGGCCCAGCTTTGTGCTCGTGCGAGGGCCGGATCGGCGGCTGACAGCTCAACGCCGTGCTCGCTCAGCAGGGCCTGATTGCCTACGAGCACTTCCACTTGCTGCCCGTCCGCCCGCTCAACCAGTGCATCGACACCCGCGCCGGTGACCGACGAAAATGACGTGGACTTGGCCAATTGGAGCCCCTGAGCGCGTGCGGCTTCCACAATTGCCTGAGCCAGCGGGTGCTCCGAATCGCCCTCGGCCGAAGCTGCCAAAGTCAAGAGCCCTGCCTGGCTCAAGTGTCCACCTGCGCTCCCGTCTCCATGTTCACCTGCAGAAGTCCCACCTGCAGAAGTGTCTGCGCCCGAAGTATGAGCGTTTGCGCCCGAAGCGGGGGCCAAATCCACCAGCTGTGGTTTGCCCACGGTGATGGTGCCGGTCTTGTCGAGCACAATGGTGTCAATTTTTGACGCCTTTTGCAGAGCATCAGCCGACCGGTAGAGCACCCCCAGGCGAGCCCCGCGCCCGGTGCCAATCGTGACCGAGAGCGGCGTGGCCAGGCCGAGCGCGCAGGGGCAGGCGATGACCAGCACTGAAACCGCTGCAACGATGCCGTTGACTCCCTTGGGCAGCGGCCCCAGCAGCCACCAGACCACGAAAGTCCAAATGGCAACTAGAATGACTGCGGGTACGAAAATTGAGGCAATCTTGTCGGCTAGCTTTTGGATGGGTGCCTTGGAGGATTGCGCGGTCTTGACTAGGCGAATAATCTGCGCCAGCACGGTGTCCTGCCCCACCTGCGTGGCCTGGTAGCGCAAGGAACCGGTCGAGTTGATGGTCGCGCCCACTACCGTGTCGCCAGCCTCCTTCA
Source organism: Bombiscardovia nodaiensis (assembly GCA_033127725.1). NCBI lineage: Bacteria > Bacillati > Actinomycetota > Actinomycetes > Bifidobacteriales > Bifidobacteriaceae > Bombiscardovia > Bombiscardovia nodaiensis. The sequence goes on from AP026798.1 coordinate 112,308, forward strand.
AGACAGGCATCGGTTCGCCGGTCACCATGGATTCGTCCACCGAGGACGCGCCAGATACCACCTTGCCGTCCACGGGCAATTTTTCGCCCGGATGCACCAGCACAATGTCGCCCACAGCCACGTCGTCCACGGCAATTTGCTGGATGGACTCCTGCCCGTCCGCGCCCGTGCGCACTACTGAGGCGGTCTTGGGCTTGAGTCCGATCAGGGAGCGAATCGCGTCGCCAGTACCCCGCCGGGCGCGCGCCTCAAAAATCTGCCCCAGGAGCATAAGCGTAATAATCGTGCCCACGGCCTCGTAGTAAGGGTTGCGGGCGGAGGCGGGGAGGATGCCCGGAGCAAGGGTCACCACGAGCGAGTACAGAAAAGCCGTGAACGTGCCGAGCGTGACCAGTGAATTCATTTCCGGCGCCCGGTGAATCAGCGCCAGCCAGCCAGTGCGGTGGATGGGCCAGCCTGAGTAGAACATGACCGGCAGGATCAGGACCAGCTGGGTCCAGGGGTTCATCAGGAGGGCTGGCATGTGGATAAACATGCCAAACATGGCTGCTGTAAAGACGGGCAGGGTAAAGACGAGCGCCACGATAAAGCGGATGGTCAGCGTGCGAATTTCCTTGTCGCGCTCGCGGTCCTCGTCGTCCGGCTCCTCCTGGGTGTTTTCTTGGGCCTTCTTCGGAGCTTGCTCCAGCTCTTGCTCTGGGGCAGGAGCGCTCTGGCCTGCCTGACTTGATGCCCCCGGTGTCGGCTCCTCAGAAAGCGTGTGCTGCCCGACTTCGTGTGCGGGCGTGCTCATGCTGCTCTCGCTTGCGGCAGGCCTACTCTGGCCCGCAGCAGACGCCCCCTGCTTCCCCTGCGCTGGCAGCGCCCGCAGCATCCCGTGGAGCATATTCATGCCGCAGGCAAAGGGGTAATCGCCAGCCTTGGGCAGGGTCAGATCGAGCGTGGTGCTCTCAAAAGCCGGGAGCATCCGGTCGATGCCCAGGTCGGAGAACACTACGTGTGAGGAGCATTCGCCGGACTCCTGCCGGTCGAAAATCAGCCGCACAGGCCGTCCAGCTTCGACTTCCACCAGCTGCGGGGAGTAGCCGCCCTTGACGGCGATATGCACGGTCTGCACGCCGCCCTCACTGGAGGCCTGCACAGCCTGCTTTGGGGCAAAGAAATACCAGACAATCGCGGCACTGACGAGCGCTGCAACCACAATCACGATGGCGTTGAGCAAGACGCACTCCCTTCATATAGCCTGCAGCCTAATATACCCCCGGGGGTATAATTATCAAGAGCAGATCAAGCATTCGTCTGTCAGCTCAGTCGCCCCGGAGCGCCCAAGCAGGCATAAGCTCATATGAAGGCATTTTGGCACAGGGCCGGGCAGCACAGGCGGGCCCAGACGCGGGCAGCACAGGGAGGCTTACATGGCAGGGTATTTGAACGACAAGCAGCGGGTGATTACTCGCCTGCGCCGCATAGAAGGGCAGGTGCGTGCGATCGAGAAAATGGTGGAGTCCGACACCTACTGCATCGATGTACTCACGCAGATTGCGGCTTCTAGCTCGGCCCTGCGCTCAGTGGCCCTGAACTTGCTGGACGACCATATGAACCATTGCGTGCGGCAGGCGGCAGAGCGGGGCGGCGAGGAGGCAGATGAAAAGATGCAGGAAGCGTCCGAGGCCATCGCCCGCCTGGTGCGTTCCTGATGCGCCCGGCCTCATTCGCCCGCAGTGCGTTCGTAGTGTGATTGTGCGAAATTGTTGTATTTGCCCACATTACGCTACGCGCGTGGTGTACTATCGGCCATCTATGCTGGGATGGTACTTTGTTTTTGTGCGCAGGTAGCAGGGGGTGCGGTCTGCGCGCGCTCGCAGGCTGTGCCGGTGCAGGCAATTCGCAATATTTAAGGTGGTGACTATGGCTAAACACGCTCCAAGCGGTAAGCGTGAGGCGAAGCACGCCCCCAAGAAGCCTCAGTCGCCCGCCCAGCAAGCTCCGGTCTCAGAGCAAGGGCCAGTCTCGCCTGCCAGCGCGCAGACTCCTTCTGCTTCTCCTTCTGCTTCTCCTTCTGCTTCTCCTTCTGCTTCTCCTTCTGCTTCTCCTTCTGCTTATACTCCGACTTCGGTTCAGGCTTCGGCGAACCAGCAATCCGCTCCTGTCTCCCAACCTGCGTTGGTAGCTGCCCCTAATCCGGTGTCGCAGCCCATTCCTGCTGCCGAGCCCGTGCCTAGCGCTGGGCCTATTGCTGTTCCAGCTTTACAACCTGTTGCTGTGCCTGCTGTTGAGCCTGTTGCCGCTCCCCTCGCGCAGTCCGTTCCGGTTGTTGGGCCAATTACTGTTCCAGTTTTGCAGTCCGTTCCTATTGCTGAGCCTGCTGCTCCTACTGCCAGACCTGCTGTTGAGTCTGCCGCTCTTGCGCGGCCTGTTCCTGTTGTTGAGTCTGCTTCTCCCGCGCAGTCCGTTCCTGCTGTTGCCCCTGCTGCCGGGCCTGCCCCCCTGGCTCAGCCCGCTCCCGAGCAGGGCGCTGCAGCCCCGAGTGCGCAGCCTTCAACCGCCCCCGCTGCGCAGCCCGCAAAATCTCAATCGCCGCAGAAGCATGCAGTCGCTGCCAAGCCGGCGAACGCGTCGGGTGCGAAAACCCGCCACAAGGCCCGGCCGGTCACGAAGATGGATTGGTCCGTGCTCATAGCTGTAGTGCTGGTGTGCATGTTCACCCTGGGCTACATGCTCTACAGCGGCAGCCTGATGGCGCAAAATCAGAACAGCCACAAGTCGGTGCGCTCGGCCAATGAGTACGATGCGGCCGTGAGCAAGTTGAGCGCTCGCCAGGTGGATAAGACTCGAGAAGAAATCCGCAACTTCAACGAGCACCTGCGCTCCGGCGGTTCCCTCGACCCATTTTCGCCGGACAGCTCCAAGGTGCAAGATGCCTCAGCCAAGACTGATGACTATGCTGCGCTCTTGAAGAAGGTCAGCCCCGAGATGGCCGGCTATTTAACGGTTCCCAAGGCCGATTTTTCGGGTCCGATCTACTACGGAGACATCAACGAATCCCTGGTCAAAGGCGTGGGCTACCTGCCCGGCACAGCGCTGCCTTCCGACGTGAAAGGCACCCGCTCGGTCCTCTTCGGCCACACGGGACTCGACAATTTGCATGTGTTCGACGATGTGGACCGGCTCAAAAAGGGCGACACGTTCTCGGTGCGTATGCTCAACACCACTTACCACTACAAAGTGTCCGACATCACTATTGTGAGACCGGACCAAGTTGACGCCCTGCGCCCGGAGCAAGACAAGACGATTGTGACCCTGCTCACCTGCACGCCCAAGGGCATTAACGACCACCGGTTGCTGGTGTCGGGCGAGCTCACTTCGGTGAGTAAAGACAAGCCCGAGCTCAAGCAGGTGCGTTCTCCTACTATGCTGATAGTGACGATTATTCCGCTCGCAGCCTGCGCTATCGGTGCAGTCTACGTTTGGTTGCGTCGCCAGCAGGTGCATAACAATCCCAAGCCCCCGCGGCGCAGGCGTTCACAAGGTCGGAGGGCAGCATGACCATTATTGGCAGTCGGACTCAGGGCCGTTTCAAAGGCAAGCGGCAGGAGCGCGCAGGTGAGCCTTCGCCGCGCTCGAAGCGGGCGGCGCAAGCGGCGCAGTCCAAGCCAGAGCACGCGGGCGGTCGCATCAAGTGGCGCACGCTCATCGACGTTATTGTCTTCCTGATTGGCCTGGGCATTTTCCTCTACCCGCTCCTGGCGGCTTACGTCAACTATCAGACGGCCTCGAAGGCTATCGACACTTACGACAGCATTGTGGACAGCTTGTCGCCCTCCCAGCGCGAGGCCATGTGGAAGCAGGCCAAAAAGTACGACATTGAGCTGGGCAAGCCTACCCTGCGAGACCCCTTCCAGTACCAGCGCATCAAGTCCCCTGTGGACCGCTACAACCACACGCTCGACGTGGATGGCAAGGGCATGATGGCGTATGTGGAAATTCCGAAAATTTCGGTCAAACTCCCGGTTTATCACGGCACCAACGACGACACCCTGCTCAAGGGCACGGGCCACATCGCTACGACCCATATTCCCACCGACAACCAGACCCTGCACGGCGTTATTACGGGCCATACGGGCGCTGTCGGCCACATTTTCTTCGACAATCTGACGCAGATGGAAAAGGGCGATATTTTCCAGGTCCGCGTGCTCGACCACCATCTGTCCTACAAGATTGACCAGATTCGTGTCATCACCCCGAACGATGTGCATAACCTGCAGCCCGTTCAGGGCCGTAATTACGTGACCTTGCTCACCTGCACGCCCTACGGCATCAATTCCCACCGCCTGATTGTGCGCGGCCGTTACATTGGTACCGACGTGCCTGCCACGCCTCCCAAGGGCGCGCCCAAGTGGATGCTCTGGCTCTTCCTCCTGGCCCTGCTGATTGATGCAATCGCTATGCACCTGGTCACCCGCCTGCGCCGCAAGTGCCGGCTGGCTATTGCGCAGATTCGCCATGCGTACGGGATGGATCAGGTCCAGCTGCCGGGTTCGCCCCTGCCTCCTGGGGCTGCAGGCATGGCTCCGAACGAGAGCCAGAAAGCGCAAACTGTTGCTCCGCCGGGCGCAGGGGGTGGTCGTGAGGCCGTTGCTTCGGCACCACTGGCGGCTTTGGCGCGGTCGGGATTGGCCGCAGACGGCGCAGGTAGCGCAGATAGCGCAGATAGCGGCGATGCGGATGCTCATTGAGTGCCGTGAACTTCTTCTAGGCACTTTGAGGTCACTATAGTAATGTGTTTGTATCGAGTGTGGGCGAGTGGGCTAAGGCTCGCCTCTCAACCGGGGGTCAAGGGGTGTAGTAATACATGGTTACAAACGGATTTGAAGGGTTAGCGTACGAAACTTTCGATGCCGGCGCTCACGGGCATCAGAGCGAGCAGACCTTTGAGCATTCGGCGGCTCAGGCTGCAGCCAGGGCTTTTTCGACCCGCCGCTCGCACCTGCCCGGGTCGGCTGCCAGCCAGTCGGTATCGTTGGGGCCAGCTGTGGGCTTAGTCGCTGACTCTGTGCTGCAGGTGCCACCCCTGAGCTTGCACTCAGATGGCACTTCGCCTGCGCAGCCAGCTTCTGCGGTCACCGCTGCCTCGAACTCGGCCCCGTATGCGCCATACGCTGAGCCAGCTGCTGGTTTTACGCCTGCCGCCGCGCAGCCACTGACGGTGCCGCAGGTTCAGCCTGCCCACCCAGAGCAATCGGCTCCCACCCAACCCTGGCAAAGAGCGCAGCCAGGCCCATATACTCCTGCGACCTCGGTTGCTCCCGTAGCTCAGCCTACTGCGGGCTATCAGTCCGGCCAGCAGCCGTGGTCGCCCCAGCCTTCGAGCTACCAACCTTCGGCAGTCGCGCCTGCGCAATTTTCCGCGCAGGGTCCGACCCAGCCTCAGGGCTTCCCCGGCCAGCAGGCATACTCGCCGACTGGAATTGGTTTTCAGCCGACTCAGCAATCGACTCAGCAGTCTGCTCAGCCTCAGTCTCAGCCGACTCAGGCCCAACAACAGTGGCAGCCCCAGGGGCAGTCTCAGCCTCAGTGGCAGGGCCAGCCTCAGCCTCAGCCCCAGTCCCAAACTCAGCCCCAGTGGCAGCCTCAGCCGTTGGCAGCAGGCCAGGATGCCGGGGGATACAATCCCACCATCCCGAACTCTTATGCGCCCGCAGTTCCCACCCAAGCAGGTGCCCAGGAAGTGGCCCGAGAGAGCACTTCCGCTGGTGTGAACGCTACTCCGGCTGGTGCTCCAGCTGCTGCTGCCGTCGCACCTGCCGTCGCTGCTTCGCTGGCTGCCGACCCGCAGGACGCTACTCCCGCCAATGCCGACTCGGCCTCTACTCAGCTTAAGAAAAAGCGGAAGCGCAAGCAAAAGCAAGATAGATCCCAGAACAAGGGCCACCGCGGCGGCGCCCGGGTGCCCAAGGCCCGTCACACCCCGGTCTGGAGTGAGAAGGACCCGCGTGATTTGAAGGCCCTGCGTGCCCGTGAGCGTCGTTTAACTATCCTCTGGTGGATTCTGGCGGTGTTGGCTGTGTTCTTCGCCTGGGCCTCCTTTGGCCTTATGATGCGCATCGGCTTCCTACCCACCTTCGACTTGGGCTACTCCTGGTTCGATTCGCATATCACCTTCTTCTTCGGCATCACAGGCAGCCACTAGTCCCACTAGTCCTGCCCGCCGCCAGTTTCGCGCCTGCCCGCCCCACGCGTCCGCCTTGCAACAGTGTGCAATAGACGTGCTTGGGCCCGCAGGCGTTGTATTCTGGACCTTGGATATGTTTGGTCGATCGATACAGACAGACCGGGAGGAGAGGTCTACACCATGCCTGTGAAGGGAGTCGGCGATGGAGCCGCAGACGAGGATGTCAGTACTATGAATGCACCAGTGCAAGGGCAGGATTTTGCGCCCGAAGAGTTGAAGGGGCGCGCCCAGCAAGGGGCCGTGCTGCTGGTGGGTGAGCCGATGGTGCTCTTTACCGCCGAGCAGACCGGCGATTTACAACATGTGCAGCGCTTCAACGCTTCGATAGCTGGCGCGGAGCTGAACGTGGCGGTCGGCCTGACCCGCTTGGGCCGCAAGGTGGTGTACTTAACGCGCGTGGGCCAGGATCCCTTCGGGGTGAAAATCCGCGAATTCTTGCAACGGGAGGGGATTGACGACTCTCAGCTCAAGGTGGACCCCCACCACTCCACGGGCTTCATGCTCAAGTCCAAGGTGACCCAGGGCGACCCGGCTACGGCTTACTGGCGGGCGGGTTCCGCGGCTTCGGCCTTGGGCCCGAGCGACATTGAACAGGTAGATTTGAGCGGCATCACCCTCCTGCACTTAACGGGCATTCTGCCAGCGCTCTCGCCCTCTGCTGCTCAGGTGACACGGGCTCTGATGGACAAGGCCCACAGCGACGGCGTCTTCGTCTCCTTCGACCCCAACCTGCGCCCGGCCCTCTGGGAGAGCCAGGAGGCCATGTGCTCCACCATGCGCGACCTGTGCTCCCGGGCCGACCTAGTGCTGCCCGGCATTGGCGAGGGCGAGCAGCTGTTTGGGGTGAGCAAAATCGAGGAAATTGGCCAGGCTTTCGTCCGCAACGGCGCCCACTACGCGGTGGTCAAGGACGGGCCCCGCGGCGCTTATGCCACGGACGGCACCCATGCGGTTTACGTGCCAGCTTTTGTGGTTTCGAAGGTGGTAGACACGGTGGGCGCTGGCGACGGTTTCGCTGCCGGCCTTCTCTCGGCCCTGCTGGAGGGTCAGACCTTCGGCCAAGCCATGGAGCGCGCCTGTGCCATCGGAGCCATGCAGACCCAGGTGGTCTCCGACAACGAAGGACTGCCCAGCCCCCAGGAGCTCAAGGCCTTTATGTCCAGCCACCCGCGCTACCAGGCGCAGGCGGCCCGGCACTAAGCCCGCCGTGCCTGGGCACCCAAACGCCCAGGCACCCAGGAGCGCCCAAAATTGTTGTCTGCTGGCTTGACTCGCGTAGCCGCCAGCCAGCAGTCCGAATACGTAATGAACACCGATGTCACCCGCTCCTCGTGAGCAGAAATGAGGTAATAATGGCAGAACAGGTTACGGGCAAGAGCGCCCTAGTAGCTCAGTTGGAAGAGATTGGCGTGGTGCCTCTGGTCACGCTCGCCAGCCCGGAGGAGGCGGTTCCGCTGGCTCAGGCGCTCGCGCAGGGCGGTGCTCCGGCCGCCGAGGTCACCTTCCGCTCGTCGGCGGCTCTGGCTGGCATGAAGCTCATCCGCGACCAGGTGCCGGACGTGATTCTGGTGGCTGGCACGGTCCACTCAATTGAGGACGCTCAGGCCGCTGTGGAGGCGGGCTGCAAGGGGATTGTGACACCGGCCTTCAATGAGCCGGTCGTGGATTGGTGCCTGGAGCAGGGCGTGCCTGTGGTGCCCGGCACGGCTACCCCCACCGACGTGGAGCGCGCCTACGACAAGGGTTTGCGCTACTTAAAGTTCTTCCCGGCCGGAGCCTATGGCGGCGTGAAGACCCTGAAGGCCTTGGCTGGCCCCTTCGCCGAGGTGAAGTTCCTGCCTACCGGTGGCGTGAACCTGGAGAACGCTAAGGACTTCCTGGCGCTCAAGAACGTCTTCGCTATCGGCGGCTCCTTCCCCGTGCCCTCTGCCGCGCAGGAGTCGGGCGACTGGGAGGCCGTGGCCGAGGCTTGCCGTAAGGCTCGTCAGATTGTGCGCAGCGTGCGAGGCGAGTGAACTCAGCCTTGCAGTTGAGCCTGCTTTTGCAAAAAATGAGCGGCTTGATTTATTTTCGGAATGTTGTATGCTAAAAGTGCTATACGCATTTTAGCAAAGACGAGGGGCTAAGTTTCAGTGATGGAATTTAGCCCCTCGTTTCTGTCTGCATCCGGTCTACATCCGCCTAACTCTTTTACGCACTAGGGGGCAGCGGCACTGGCGCCGCTGCCCCCTAGTGCAGTCTGATACCGCGGCTAGCGCCTAGCTAGCCACTGCAGTCAACCGATTACTCCTGATCCAGAATGCGCTGCATCTGTGCGCACATGAGCAGGAAAGCGCCCAAGCCGTGCAGGTCGTTCACGCTCGTGGGCCGGTCGCAGTAGTCCTGATACGTTCCGGGGCCAGTGCCAATGCACACATCGCCAATGAGCAGGTCGCGGGCGGGGGAGCCGTCCTTGTCGGTCGTATCCTGCCACTTAAGGGAGTCAATCACGCCCTGGTAGCCGCGCTTGGCTTGCTCTAGGTAGGACTCGTCGAGCAGGCCCAGGCGCACGGCCTTGGCGATGGCTGCCACGAAGAGCGAGCTGCAGGAGTTCTCCGGCCAGTTGCCAGCCTGCTTCACCTTGTCGAGCACCTGCCACCAGCGGCCGTCCGGTCCCTGGTACTTGCACACGGCAGTCAGCAGGTCTTGCAGGGCCTGAATGATCTTGGGACGGTCGGGGTGGTCTTCGGGGATGTTGTCCAGGTCGTCGAGCAGGGCCACGGGCACCCAGCCTACGGAGCGACCCCAGTACTCGGGGGATAGGCCTGTCTCGGGGTCGCTAAAGGGGTAAACCCGGTCGGGATCGTACACATGCCTCCAGAGCCCTGTGGACTTCACTTCCGTTTTTTCGCGCATGAGGAGGGCCTGCTTGCAAGCCTCGTCAATCATGTCGGGCCGGTTGAAGCGCCGCCCGTACTCGGTCATGAAGGGGCCGCCCATGTACAGGCCGTCCAGCCACATCTGCCGGGGCACGTCCGTGCGATGCCAGAAGCCGCCCTCGTCGTTCTTGCGGTAGTGGTCAATCTCGTCGGTCAAAAAGTCCAGGGCGTGCCGGTAGCGCTCGTCGCCGGTGCGCTCGTAGATGGGGAAGATCAGAATGCCGGGCATAATGTCGTCCAGGCAGATGTCCTCTTGGTTGAGCACCTTGCCGTCGGGTGTCAGGTTGGAGTCCACCCAATCTTTCATGTAGTCAAACTCAGATTCGCGCCCGTCCAGCAGGTAGGTCTGGTAGACGCCTGAGAGGAACACGCCCTGGTGGTAGTGGAAGTGGTGGGCCGGAGGCAAGTCGGCCGCCTTGTACTTGCGCTGCGTGGTCTCGATGGTTGCATGTGCATAGTCGAGTGGTGTCATTGCCTGCTCCTTTGGTGGATTGGTCGCCATGAATCCTTCTTCGTTGATGGACTTACCGTAGCTGCTACAACCCCTGTAGCAGCGGAACTCATACTAGTCTAAAGCATTACGCTCCGGCTTGTACACTCGTGTATGTCGCGGGGCCTGGGACCGGGCCTTGGCGCGCGTTTGGCGGCTCTTCTGCGGCGAGTAAACGCCGGGCTAACTGCAAGGCTCCCTCTACCGGAGGCTGGTTGAGGACTTGTAGCTGCAAGGGTTGGGGATTGACCTGTGCCAGCCGATCAGCCAGTTCGCGCACCATGATGGGCTGGTGGGTAATTACGCCACCGGCTGCAACGACGCTCCTGCCCTGCGCTCCACGGGCCAGTAGGGAAGTGATGGCCTGCGTCATGTGCTCCAGGGCTTGGTCCAACACGCCTCGGGCCAGCCGCGAACCGGCTTCCAAGGCTGTAAAGAAGGCGGGAGCAAGCTTGCCCCAGGCGGCGTCGCTGGCTTGGCTGCCGAAAGCGAGCGGCAGGTCGGTCACCGCTTCCAGGTCGAGTTCGTTGGCAAACGAGCGCCAGAGGGGGTCGGTCATCACCACGTCTTCGCCTGCGCGCACCGCCTCCTGCAGGATGGCCCGCACGCTCTCCCGGGCCAGGGCCGGTGCGGAGCCGAAGTCCCCAAAGAGCCAGCCGTAGCCATAGCCGTCAGCGCGCAAAAAGCTACCGTCCGCCCGCCTGCCCACAGCCACCATGCCAGTGCCCACTACCAGGGCCATGCTGCTGGCGAGTCCTGCTGCCGGGCCGAGCAGCTCGGCGTCGTTGACCACGCGCACGGGCCCTCCCGCCGCAAAGTGCTGGTCCATCACCTGCTGGCCGAGTGCGAGCTGGCTGCTGCTGTCGCCGCCGTGCAAGCCTATGCAGATGGCTACTGCCGCCGGGCGCCCGCTGGTCAGGGCAGGTCCGCTGGTCAGGGCAGGTCCGCAGGCCGCCAATTTGCCTTCAATCAGCGTCGCCAGCGCCTGCATGTCGGCCTTGAGCACGGTGTCGGACTCTTGCCGCCAGGAGTCGGTCGCCAGCGTCCAATCGCGCTTGAACTGGGGCGTTTGTATGCAGATCTGGGTCTTCGTGCCCCCCACATCCACGCCCACAAGGGTGCCGGCAATTTCAGCTTCCATCAGGTATCTTCCACTTCCTCTCGCTGCTCGAAGGTTTACTCGTTAAAAAGCTGTGTGCGCATCTTTTGCGCGATGAGCTCGCCTATACCCACCAGCGGTGCTTCCTGCTCCAGCTGGGTGGGCACGATGTGGGGCACGTTGGGAATGCGCCCCACCAGGCGCTTGCTCACGGCGTCGGCAATCTCCTGCTTGGGCAGGGTGCCGGAAGCGTCAATCACAATAATTTGCGGGTCGATGAGCAGGCACAAATTACTCATAGACAGGGCTATCAGGTCGAAGAGCTGGCCGCGGGTCTGCGGATCTTGCAGCTGCTTCGGGTCTTGGCTCAGGAGCGATATTTGCTGCTCCAAATCGCCGCCGGACGTGTAGTACTTGCGCAGGGAATCGGTTGAAGTCAGCGTGTAACCCATTTCGCCGGCCGACCCGTGCCTGCCCCGCAGGATGGTTCCTTTCGAGATGATGCCCGCGCCCACGCCGAAGTGCCGGATGGTGTAGCCCACTACTGGATCGCAGCCCTTGCCCGCGCCCACGAGCGACTCCCCGTAGGCAAAGGCGTTGGCATTATTCTCAATCAATATGTCGTCGCTAAACGACGTTTGCAGGATGGAGAGGAGGGGCACTTGCGACCAGTGGAGCTCGTTGGCTGCGTACACCATGCCGTCGCCGTTCACCACGCCGGGAATTCCTATGCCAATGCCGCTGCAGGGGATGGACATTTTCTGCGCTTGGGCCTGCAAAAAGCTAATCATGGCCACGATGCTCTGCACGTAGCTGTTTTGGTCTTGGTCCACGCGGGAGTCTTGGCCGTATTTGCTGCTGACTTGGAAGAGCGTCTTGCCGTTGAGCCCCATCAGCGCCCCGTCTATCTGGCTGCCGCGCACGTTGATGGTCACCATGGCGTGGTAGCTGCTGTTGAAGCTCAGAATTTGCATGGGGCGGCCGCGGCCGTCTTTGTGTTCGCCGAGTTCCTCTATGAAGCCCTCTTCTTTCAGCTGGGCGCATAAGCGGTGTACGGTCGGCAAGGCAATGCCGGTCAGCTCGGCCAGCTGGGAGCGCGAGATGGGACCGCTGTGGCAGAGGGTCTCCAGTATGGCGACGCGATTGCTTCTCGCTACTGTGATACCGTGTACAGCAGCCTGCGTTGATGCGGACATGATGTGGCCTCCCGTACCTTGTGCATATCCTGCTGGGTTGCTCGCTATGTTGCTGGTGAGACGACCTGGCTAGAGTGTGGGTCTTCGATTTATTCTCTAATTGATATTTAATCATACTATACAGCTGGCTTGACCAGTGAAAGCGCGAATTCTTGGATCGGTTCGACCCGCCCAATTACTGACTTTTCAGCGGAATATCGAACTGAATTACGCTGGGCTGCCAGAAGAAACAATCGACGAAATTGTAAAATTCGGTTATTATTCTCAAATTGAGATGTTATAGTGTTACCTACCATACAATTTCACAAGGCTGTGGAAGTACTTTCACGAAGGAGTGCATTATGCCAGGTGTGATGAAGAAGGCTGTAACGGCTGGAATCGCGCTAGCCGCAGTGCTGTCTATGTCAGCGTGCGGTGGTTCAGGGAATGGGGATTCTAATAAGTCTAGCGATGATAAAAAAGAAATCACGCTGACCTTCTCAGATGACCAAAACAACGCATACAAGACCATGGCGGAGAAGTACACCAAGGACAAGGGCGTCAAGGTCAACATTATGGAAGTGCCATACTCTGACCTGAGCACCAAGATTGCCAACGCCGCCAAGGCCAACGATTTGCCGGATGTGGCCCGCGTGCCCCAGGTCAACCCCGTGTGGACCGACCAGCTGGAAGACCTCTCCGACATTGCCCAGAAGCACGACGCCATGAAGGACTTTTTGGTCAAGGATTCCGACGGCAAGATGACCACCATCGCCTCGGATTTGACCTCCGTAGGTCTCATGATTAACACCACCCTCTTTGACAAGGCCGGTGTCTCCTACCCCAAGCCCGCCGACAAGCCCTGGACCTGGGACGAGTTCATCGAAGCCATCACCAAGGTGCAAGACGCGACCGGCGCCAAGTACGGCATGGTGATGGACGCCTCCACCCACCGCGAGCGTTCCTTCATGTACCAGTTCGGCTCCAAGGGCGTTCAGCAGCAGAAAGACAAGACTTGGAAGCTGGACTCCCAGGCCAAGACCGCCCTTGAATTCCTGAAGAAGATTGACAACGACAAGACCATGCCGAAGTCGATTTGGGCTTCCAATGAAGACCCTTCGGCCCTCTTCAAGTCCGGTCAGGTGGCCGCTTACTATTCGGGCAACTGGCAAATCGCTGACTTTATCAACTCCATTTCAGCCTTCCAGTGGAAGACGGTCCCCATGCCTGCCCAGCCTACGGTCGCCACGAACGTGGGCACCAACTACATGGTGGCGCTCTCACCAGCCGGTAAGAAGTTCCTGGATTGGTATTATTCCAAGGACAACTACACCCAGTTCTGCGAGAAGGGCTCCTACCTGCCCGCCCTGAACGGCATCACCCCCCACTACGCCCAGCGCAACGAGGACATGCAGCTCTACCAGGACATCATTAAGAACGCTCCTGCCGAGACCCGCTCCCACCAGGTGGTCACCCAGCTCCAGCTCGCCATCAAGGGTGCTGTTTTGCCCAAGGATGACCCCATGAAGCAGGAAACCGTCAAGTACCTCTCCGGCGAGGAAGACGCGGATGCGGCCCTGAAGAACATGGGCGATCTGTTCACCAAGTACTACAACTCGGAGCAGTAAGCAGTACCGGCAGTAGTGCGAATATCGAGTATCGAATAGTAAATATCGAGAGCTGCGCTGGCTCGACTGGCGCAGCTCTTCCTTCCAAGGCTCTCGGGCAGGTTGGCGCAGTGTGGCCTTACGCGTCCCAGGGCAAGCAATCTTTGGCAATATTGGAGGCGGTTAGAGTGCCGGCAGCAGAAGCGGTGCAACAGGGTGCGCTTGGGGCGCACGCGAAAGAGACAATGCCTGGCGGTGCAGTGGTGTCGCCAGCGGGCACTGGTCAACCATCGAGTGGCAGCCAGGGCAGGGGCAGCATTCCCAAGGGCAAGATGAAGAAGCACATTGCAGCTCCTATGACCTTGATTTTCCCTGCTGTCGTTCTCTACCTTATTTTCTTCATCTGGCCAGCAGCTATTGGCCTGTACTACTCGTTCACCAACTACAAGGGCATGCCTAAGTACAAGACGGTGGGTTTGAAGAATTACACCACCTTGCTGGCCGACCACGATTTCTGGGCCGCCCTCCTACGCACCTTCGAGTTCATTATTTGCTCGGTGCCGCTGAACGTGTGCATCTCCCTGCTGGCGGCCATTTTGGTCACCTCCCGCAAGGCCATCGGCCACACCCTGGCCCGCACCCTCTTCTTCATCCCCTGGCTGGTTTCGCCGATTATCACCGGTCTGATTTGGCGCTGGATGTTTGGCGAGGGCTTCGGCATCGTCAACCAGGTCATTCAGAGTTTCGGCGGTCATGGCCTGCGCTGGGCCACGGATGCCAACCTCTCCTTCGCGGTCCTGGTGCTGGCTGGCGTGTGGGCTGGCATGGCGTTCAACATGCTCCTGTTCATCACGGCCCTGAAGAACGTGCCGGAGTCCCTCTACGAAGCCGCTTCGCTCGACGGTGCCAACGCCTGGCAGCGCTTCGTCAACGTCACCCTGCCCGGCATTGCGCCCACCATGTTCATGGTCGTGCTTCTCGGCACTATCGGCGGTATCAAGGAATTCGCCATGGTCCAGGCCCTGAACGGCGGCGGCCCGGGCACGTCCAACCGCCTGGTCGTGCAGTACATCTACGAGACGGGCTTCTCCAACTCCCGTATCGGCTATGCGTCGGCGGCCTCGATGATCTTGCTGGTCATCCTGGTAATCGTCTCGCTCATTCAGATGTGGTTCAACAAGCGTAATGGAGGCAAGTGATGAGTCAGGCAAGCATCAGCGTTCAAACGCCCAACCAGCAGGCCAACTCGGCTTCGCGCAAGGTCTCGTCCAAGCAGACCTCCGGCTCCTTCTGGAGCAAGTTCCGAGACAAGGCACCCTCCACAATTATGCTGTGGTTCCTGGTCATCTGCTTCGCTTTCCCCGTCTTTTGGCTCATTCTCTCGTCCTTCAAGGGCGCCGACGAGCTCTTTGCGGTCCCCTTCAGCTTCTTCCCTAAGCGTTGGACCACCTCTGGTTACGCGCAGGCCTGGAGTCAGATTGATTTCGCCCGCTACTTTGGCAACACGGCAGTCGTGGCAATTATCACTACGATATTAACTCTGATTGTCTCCTCGATGACCGGCTACGCGCTCGCCAAGTACGACTACTGGTGGACCCGCCTCTTCTTCCTGGGCATCCTGCTCACCACCATGCTCCCCACCGAGGTCATCATGTCCCCGTCCTTCCTGGTGGTGCGTGATTTGGGGCTCTACAACACCCTGGCCGGTATTATCGTGCCCTCGATTATTACGGCGACCGGCATTTTCATGTTCCGCCAGTTCTTCATCACGGTGCCCGACGAGATGATGCAAGCGGCCCGCGTGGACGGCTGCTCGGAGTTGCAGATTTTCCTGCGCGTCATGCTCCCCATCTCCAAGCCCTGCATGGTCACCCTAGCTATTTTCTCCTTCCAGTGGCGCTGGAACGACTACATTTGGCCGCTCTTGATTCTCAACGACTCCAAGCGCTTCACCCTCCAGGTGGCCCTGCGCACGCTCGTGGGCGCCGAGAAGATTAACTGGGCCGTGCTCCTGCCAGCCTCGGTCATCTCCATGATTCCGCTGGTGGTCATCTTCATGTTCTGCCAAAAGTACATTGTCGGTTCCGACGTGGATGCTGGCTTCAAGGGCTGAGCAAGGTAGACAGAGCCGGCAGAGCCTAGGAGCCCTGCCGGCAGTAGTGCGAGAGTGCGCAAGTGTGCGTGCGGGTGCGAAAGGAAGGCTTTTCTCCAATGATGCGAGATGAGGAGTATGTGGGCAAGGTCATTCAGGCGGCTGTGGAGGAGATTCCCAGCCAGGTAGAGCGGCTGACGGGCAGCGACCAGGCCCGCGCGCAGCTGGAGCGGCTGGCTCACCGGCCTACCATGGAGCTGATTAAGGGCATTGTGGCGCTCGCTATCGTCCGCCCAGATCTGCTGGCAGAGCCCGCTCAGCCCACTCAATCTGCGCAGTCTGCACAATCTGCGCAGTTCGCACAATCTGCGCAGTCCGCACAATCCGGCCTCCTGGGCGGCCTGGAAGCCCTGATCCACCACCTGACCGACCTGCAGATGGACATGGGCCTGTTTTCGGGCGGCGACAACCTGGTCTCCCCGCCCGACTCCGCCTTCACCATCAACGACCTGTGCCTGGCCATCGAGCTCCTGCGCAAGCCCGAGTGCCCCCCGCGAGTGGTGGCAGCGGCTCAAGGGCCCCTGGAGGCTATTGCCCAGGCGGCCGTCCCGGCTATGCTGACCGGCGGCATCCACACCCCCAACCACCGCTGGGAGATTTCGAGTGCCCTGGTGGGCTTGAGCCTCGTCGTGAGTAGCGATGACACAGGCCGTAAGCTGCGGGCCCGGGCCGATGCCTGGCTGGCTGAGCACATCGACATCCAGTCCGACGGCCTCTATTCGGAGCGCAGCCCTAATTATTCGGCATACGTCTCGAACCCCTGCCTCATCGCCCTGGCCCGCCGCCTGGGTGAGCCCGAGTTTCTGAGCATGGTCAATCGCGACCTGCGCGCTATGGCGGCCCTCATGCAGCCCAACGGCTTCCTGGAGACCGTGCAGTCGCGTCGGCAGGATCAGTTCGCTGACTTCGACCCCATCCCCTTCCTCTCCCAGGCCCGCCTGCTGGCCAACCTCTACCAGGACCCGGATGTGGTGGCTTTTGCGGCGAATTTGAGCGCACGCCCGCTGGTGGATCCGGCCCGGCATCTGGCCGAATACGTGATTGACCCCCGCCTGGCCCAGCCCCTGCCGCCAGCCCAGGAGGGCGCAGTTTCGTCCGAGCAGCCTCGCGTCACCGACTTTTCCGACACCAAACTTTCGCGCGTGGTTCTCAGCGGCTCCCTGACCAGCCCTCGCGTGGCTGCTTCGGTCTACGCGGGCTCCGATTTCGGCGCTACCGGCCGCGTCTCGTCCGGCCTGGCCAACAACCCCTCCATCATGGACTTCACCACCGCCCAGCTGTCGGTGGCGGCCCTGCGCATCTCCCCGCAGTTCTTCGACATTGGCCCCCTGCGCCCGCAGGAGTGGAGCCGAAATGGCCTGAATTGGACCCTGCACGAGTCCCGGACCAGCGGCTACTACCAGCCCCTGCCGAGCGAGCTCATCCGCGCCGACGGCACCTACCCCATGACCTTTGAGGGCCGGTTCTGCGCCCAAATGGCCTTTGACCAGCGCTCCCGCACGGACATGACCCTGCTCTCCACGGTCCAGATTGCCATGCACCCCAACGGTTTTGACCTCCTGGTTCACTTCGACGGCCCCCGCACCCCTTTCGCCTGCCTGCTCGCCTTGAGTGGCCCGGAAGATGGCTGCCCTCAGGCTTCCAGCGGCATCGAGATTCTGCAGGGCGCGCAAGAGCACGAGGGAACCTGGCTGGCCCAAGCCGGTCAGCAGGTGCAAGTCCGCCGGGCGGGCACCCTCCTGCGCCTGGACCACCAGGAGGAGCCAACCCTGGTCTCCTGCGACTACGACCCCGGCGAGACGGTCACGTTCGTGGGCGGCAACGACCGTATTCCCGGCCTTCCGCTCGTCTTCTCGGGCACCACTTCGTCCGACTTCCGCTTGGCTGCTCGCTTTGAGGGTCTGTCCGGTGGGTCCGAAGGAGGCCAGCTGTGATCAACGTTGCCGTGCGCGGGCATGACGTGCCCAATGCCGAAACTTTCGAGGGTCTGGGTGCCCAGATGGAGGCCTACGGGGTCCACTCGGTCCAGCTCTCCCTGCCTGCCCTCTACCCGCAGATTGCCGGAGCCTCGCAGATCAACCCGGGCATGGGCCAGTACTGCGCGCGCACCCTGGCCCAGCACCAGGTTTCGATTGCTGTTCTGGGCTGCTATATCAATATGATTCACCCGGATTTGGCTCTGCGCGAACAGCTCCTGCTCAAGTTTGAGGCCTACCTGCGCAACGCCCGCGCCTTCAATGCGCCGATTGTGGCCAGCGAGACGGGCTCGGTGCGGCCGGTGCCCAACGTGCGCACACAGGAGAATTTCACCGACGAAGCCTACGCCCAGGCGCGAGACGTCATCGCCCGCCTGGTGGCTTACGGCGAGCAGATGGGCGTCACGGTCGGCATAGAGCCGGGCATCAACCACCCTATTTACAGCGTGGAGCGCACCCGCCAGCTGATTGACGACATCCGCTCGCCCTACTTGGGCATTGTATTTGACTCGACTTCCCTGGTTTCCGCCAGCAACTACCGCCAGCAGTTGGACTACGCCCAGCGCGGTTTCGACCTCTTCGCCGACAAGATTGTGGCCGTGCATGTGCGCGACTACACGATTGTGCCGGGCCAGGAGCAGGTGCAGCCTTGCAACAACGGCGAAGGCCTCATGCCCGTGGAGGGCGTTCTGAACTTAGTGCAGCAATACCGCCCGATGGTGGCCGTGGTGTTTGAGGAGACGAAAGGACCCGCAATCGCCAGAGTGGTTAAGCGGTACGCTGGGTACTAAGGGGTTTCGACTTGTCCGGCTGGTAAGCTGGGTGAATCGGCAACGATGCTAGTGAAGTGAATGAAAGGTGGCAGCTCTTATGGCTGAATTCAAGATGTCAGATTTTTCTTTGGAAGGTAAGACCGCGCTCGTCACGGGTGCCAGTCACGGTATTGGTTTCGCCATTGCCAAGGCCCTGCACACGGCCGGCGCGAAGATTGCCTTCAACGAGATTAGCGAGAAGGGCGTGCAGAACGGTCTCCAGGCCTACGAAGAGGCCGGTATTCCCGCCAAGGGCTACCAGGCAGATGTGACCGACGAGGCGCAAGTCACGGACCTGGTCAAGAAGGTTGAGGCCGAGGTTGGGCCTATCGACATCCTGGTCAACAACGCGGGCATTATCCGCCGCATCCCCATGCTCGACATGGATGTGGAGGACTTCCGCAAGGTGATCGACGTGGACCTGAACGCTCCCTTCATTGTCTCCAAGGCTGTGCTGCCGGGCATGATTGAGCGCGGCCATGGCAAGATTATCAACATCTGTTCCATGATGAGCGAGCTGGGGCGCGAGACGGTTTCCGCCTATGCAGCGGCTAAGGGCGGCTTGAAGATGCTGACCCGCAACATCTGCGCTGAGTACGGTGCGGCCAACATCCAGTGCAACGCGATTGGGCCCGGCTATATTGCCACCCCGCAGACCGCGCCCCTGCGTGAGCGTCAGGCCGACGGCTCCCGTCACCCCTTCGACCAGTTCATCATCGCCAAGACTCCAGCCGCTCGCTGGGGCACGGCTGAGGACCTGCAGGGTTCGGCCGTATTCCTGGCTTCGGACGCTTCCAACTTCGTCAACGGCCATGTGCTCTATGTGGACGGCGGCATTTTGGCTTACATCGGCAAGCAACCCCAGTGATCGTTGGGCTTGCTCGGCTTCTAGCATAGGAAGCCGGGCGAGCCTTGCCTTTGTGCGCAGAGCGAGAGACAATAGTAGGTATAAATTATCAGATTGATAATTAAGTGAGGACAAACCATGAAGGTTGCTTTAATCAACGAAAATTCTCAGGCTTCCAAGAACTCCATCATCTTCCAAGCGCTCAAAGAGGCGTGCGACGAGAAGGGTTACGAGGCTTTTAACTACGGCATGTACGGCGAGGAGGGCGAGTCCCAGCTCACATACGTGCAGAACGGCCTGCTCGCCTCCATCCTCCTGGCTTCGGGCGCGGCTGACTTCGTGGTCACCGGCTGCGGCACCGGCGAGGGCGCGGTCACGGCCCTGAACGCCTTCCCGAACGTGGTCTGCGGCCTGGCCGTGGAGCCCACGGATGCCTACCTCTTTAGCCAGATTAACGGCGGCAACGCCCTGTCCATTCCTTACGCCAAGGGCTTTGGCTGGGGTGCTGAGCTGAACTTGAAGCTCATCTTCCAGCGGCTCTTCGCCGAACCCATGGGCGCTGGCTACCCCAAGGAGCGTGCGGTTCCTGAGCAGCGCAACGCTGGCATTCTGAGGGACCTGAAGCAGCAGATTGCTAAGCCCCTGCCGCAGATTTTGAAGGAAATTGACCAGGACTTCCTCAAGGAAGCTATTGCTGGCCAGCACTTCAAGGAATATTTCCAAGCCAATGCCAAGCCGGGTGAAGTGACCGACATCATCAACGGTCTGCTCTAAATTGTGGGGCTGAAAAGCCTTACTGTCTGACACAAGGCTCGCTGAGCGCCAGCCTGAGCTGTACGCTCAGCGGGCCTTTATGCTGCCTGGGCGCAGGAGGGGACTGCCTCTCGGGGGAGTTTGCTGCGGTAATGCTGGGTATTGGGCAAGTGTTTCAGCATTGTTCAGTAAGGCTCAGCAGGGCTCGGTAATTCTTAGTAACCATCAGTAATTCTCTGTAGTTCTCTGTTAGCCGTCTGTTTTTTTTCTCAACTCTTTCACCAGCGAGGTAGGTCGTGGGCATTCTCATCGGTATCATTCCGGCTATCTTCTGGGGGTGCTTCCCCTCTGGCTGCAAAAGGTAGGCAAGGGCGGCTTCCGCAGTCAGCTCATTGGCACCACGATCGGCATTGTCTTCGTGGCGGCGGCCATCCACCTGGTGGCGGGTTACAGCCTGGCGCCCAAGGTCTGGCTCCTCTTTTTGCTCTCGGGTTTCTGCTGGAGTTTCGGCCAGGCGGGCCAGTATTACTGCTACACCCACCTGGGCGTCTCCATCACCATGCCCCTGTCCACGGCCCTACAAATCATTGGCAATTCGGCCATCGGTGGCCTCTTCTTCGGTGAGCGCTCCGGTTCGCGCGCCATTGAGCTGAGCGCGGTGGCCCTAGTGCTGATTGTGGCGGGCGTATTCTTGACGAACGGCCGGGGCAACGGCCTGCCGGGAGCCCGCCCGCGCGACTACATTATTCTCATCGTCTCCACCGCTGGCTACTGGCTCTACTCCACCTTCCCCCTGATGGTGCAGGTGGACACCAAGCTGGAGGGCTTCCTGCCCCAGTCCCTGGGTATGCTGCTTTCGGCCTTCCTGATTGGCCTGGCCGACCGCAAGGAGATTTGCGACGGCGCTACGGTGCGCAATATCAGCTCGGGCCTCATTTTCTCGGTCGCAGCCGCCACCTACCTGATCTCCATGACCATGAACGGCATGGTTTCGGCCTTCGTGCTCTCCCAGCTCAACGTCCTGGTCTCCACCCTCATCGGTGCCCTGGCCCTCAAGGAGACCAAGCGCGAGCAAGTTCCCCGCGTCATCCTAGGCCTCATCATTCTCATAGCCGGTGCCGCCCTCATGGTCTCCGCCTAGCCCAAATTGCTCCAGCCATCAAAAAAGTTATCAAAAGATATATACCGATATATATCAATATACATAGATATATGCCGATATTTAAGCGATATTGTATCGGTAGCGCGCGCTCGGCCTCTTGCTATCGGTGCGCGCGGTCGTACACTTGCACGCTCGCCGGCTCGGTCCTGCGAATAAAGTCGGCCATGCCGGGCACAGTAAAAGCGAGCTTGCCGTACTCGGGCGAGTAAATAAGCCCCAGCTGAATGAGTTGTTGGCGGATGGCCGTTAGACCGGAGGCTTTTTTACCAAGCAAATTCGCTATGTCGGAGGACTTGCAAGCGTCTTCGCCAGTCGAAGCCATAGCGGTCATAAATTTTCGTCCTAGTTGCGTGGCGCGCTGCCAGCGGGAGGTGTACAGGCCGCTGTCTAGCTCCCGGATGGCTACAGATTCGCCGCGCTCGACTGCCTCTTCCGTGATGGGGGAGGAGTCTGCTTCGTTCCAGGCCGCTTCCCCGTAAGCCTGGATGAAATATGGGTAGCCTTGGGAGTCTGCCACCAGACGGTCCAGGGCGGCGTCGGTAAACGATTTCCCAACAGATTTTGCGGGCTCTTGAAAACCAGCCGCAGTGTCGTAGCGTGAGAGCCTGCCCACTTCGCGGTAGGTGAAAAGTCGTTCGGCGTAGGAGTGACATTTTGACAGGATTCCAGGCAGGTCGGGCAGGCCAGCTCCCACGATGTAAAAGGGCAGATTGAGCGAATTTGCCTCCTGCTGCAAGCTGATGAGGGCCCCCATAAGGCGGGCTGACATCTCTTGGAATTCGTCAACGAATAGGATGAGTCCTGATTTTGCTTCCTGTGCCGTTCGAGCAACTGCTTCTAGCGTCTGTTCCAGTTGGTATATCCGCTGATTAGCGCTTTGGTTGGCGCTTTGTGAGTCTTCCTGGTCAAAGCTGACCGAGGCCCCCAAACCGAAGGCTTTGACTGAAACTGTGGTAATGTGCTCTAGGGTTTTCTCAAGCTGTTCCAGTAAGTGATTGTTGGTGATGTGCGCAGCTGCCTTGTGGATTTCCTCGGAGAGTTTCAGGCAGTCGTGCTCTTCTTCATCTGTAGCCTCTATAAATATTGCCAAAAGGTCCTGCTCCTGGGCCATAGTATAGAACTTTCGCAAGAGGACAGTTTTCCCAACGCCCCGCAAGCCGCTGTACACTACGGCTTGATTGGATAGGCCCAGGGTTGTGCGCGTGATAAGGCGATCCATGAGTTCTATTTCATGATCGCGCCCGATGAGCGCCCGTGGTGGTCGGCCGGCACCGGGAGTAAAGGGGTTGAGGATGCGTAGAGAACCGCCTGATTTGCCTGTTTCCATAAACTACGCCTCCGAGGGGTGAGTGTCCAATGCTGTATACAGTTTATTAAAAGTTATTCATAGATATATATGGTTATATATAGATATATCATAATATATAGAGATATATATGATTATATGTGGATATATAGGGATATTTGTGTTTGTGAGGGAATTTGCTTTGGGGCGTGGGAATGTGAGCTAAAATCCATGTTCTTTTGGTAATAATAGGTCCATCTTTCAGCTTTATGTGTATATACTGGGGTTAGTGTCTTCGCACCAGTTGTGGGTGTGAAGCGGCTGTTGCTTGTAGATCGGCGGGAACTGCAGGCGGCGGCTGAGGGCGTAGCGTGCCCAATTGGAAACTCTTTCCCGTCATGTGTCGGAAAGAGGAATGTTGAACGTTCTACTACCTTCGGGGGGTGGTAGTCGGCCTTCGAGGTTCTCACATAACCGCAGGCGTCATGTCTGGTGGTTATGCCTGGTAACCTGCGGCGTTGCCGCCACCTTGGCTCTGACTCTCCTCGCAACAGGAAATGCGCGCGGCATCCAGCCGTCCCCATCCCCATCTTCATCGTTAACGCCCGCGCCGTCATCGTCGCCCGCGCCTGCCTCGTCTCCTTCACCGCAGGCCAGTCAGCCCGCTCCTTCCCCAGCTCCCACTCCGACTCCAAGCGCTACTCCTTCCGAGCAGCCCCAGCCCAGCAAGCAGCCCCTAGCAGCCAACCCGCAGACCGACTGGACCTGGGATTACGACAAGACCTCCTGCACCGCCAGCCTAAAATCGAAGAATGCTGTGTTTGCGGCCGGGTCAGATGTGGTAATTCCAGGTACAGTGACGGATCCGACCGACACAGTATCTTGCTCTAACGGATACACTGTTACAGCTATAGAGAGAGAATCTATGGCGTATCTGGGTAAAGACAAGAGCGGTAACCCTACTCCGCTCGCCTCCGTTGTTATTCCCGATTCCGTCAAAACTATTGACGACATCGCTTTTGCCTACAGCAACATTGTCTCCATACACCTTCCTAAGCAGGTGGAGACTATCGGCGACAGCGCTTTCATCGGTAATCATTTTCTTACAACGATTAACCTGTCTGAGGCCACGTCTTTGAAGTATATTGGTGACAGTGCTTTCGCTGACAACACTGCTCTCCCCAATGTTGATTTGTCCCAGTCTACATCGTTGGACTATGTCGGTAGCTCCGCTTTTCCTCCTAATCTCGATGTAATTTTGCCTCCTATGCCTGTTGGTACCGTAGCAGACTGGAAATGGTCAATTAACGCAGATGGGCAGACTGTCTCTCTTGTTGGGACAAATACATGGTTTCAACCTGGAGCTCATGTAAAGATCCCTGACAGAGTAACGGTCACAGACGGCAAGGGTAAAACTTGCACGCATTGCACAGTTACAGCTATTGCTGGCGCGGGCATGCAGTGGCAGCCGTTAAACCAAGATTCGCTGCCTTTGGAGAGCTTAACCATACCTGATACGGTGACAAGCATTGCTGCTGATGCCTTTTATCACAGTCAAATTCGTACGATTCACATGCCAAGCAGCATACAGACGATAGGGGAGCAGGCTTTCGCTGAGAACAAGGCTTTGACTGCTGTCGATTTCTCTAGTGCGTCTGGGCTGCAATCTATTGGTGATTCTGCGTTTGCTTATGATGACGTCCTGGCTCAATTGCTGCTGTCTGATTCAGATGCTTTAACAACGATTGGTGTTTCTGCTTTTGCGGGTGCTAAGGGCCTTACAGTTCTAGACCTGTCAAGCGCAGTGAAACTACAGTCTATTGGGGCTTCTGCATTTGCTTACAACGATAAATTAGCGACGGTGAAGTTGCCGCTTAATACGGAAAACAGTTCATTCATTACCATTGGCGATAACGCTTTCATTGCCGATGCTATACAGAGCCTGACTATCCCCAGCAGCCTGCAAACGATTGGTGCGAGTGCTTTTGAGTTCAATACCAAGCTGACTTCAGTTGATTTTTCTGCTGCTACTGGCTTGAAGACGATTGGGGCTTCGGCTTTCCACAAGTGTAATTTGACGCAGCTCGATCTGTCGAAGTCCAGGCAATTGGACTCTATTGGCAATTACGCTTTTAAGGCGAACACTGCTCTGGCGAAGATTGACCTGTCCGGCACGGCGCTCACGGCCTGGCCGGTTCTAGCCGCAGACGGCACTAATCCCGAGGACCGCAGCCCGCTGTTCGACAACGGCCCGGTAACGGACCTGAAATTCCCGCATCTGATCAACAAACTTCCCAAGTTTTCTGATTACTTCCCTGAGCTGATCCATCTTGCCCTGCCAGACGAGCTCCTTGCGGTCGTTGACAGCTCTTTCATGAACAGGTCCAAGCTTGAAACGGTCAAGTTCGGCTCGGACCCAACTGTGAGCGCCACGCAGTCTATCAAATTGCGCACTATAGGCGCTTCTGCTTTTTCGACTGACACCGCGCTGACCGCTCTTGACTTGTCTCGGGCGACCGCCTTAACCTCGATCGGCGCTTCAGCTTTTGCCTACGAGGACAGCCTGGCTAGTGTGAACCTCTCCGGCGCTAGTGCGCTGGTCACAATCGACGATTCCGCTTTTATCTCTGATAAGACTCTCGCCACGGTCAATCTGTCGGGCACGAGCTCGCTCACTTCGATTGGCAACTCAGCTTTTGCTTACAACGATCAATTGACTAGTCTGAACTTATCTGGAGTAACGGCATTGACGACTATCGGCGACTCAGCTTTCGCCGTTGATAAGTCGCTTCCCAAAGTGGATCTGTCGCAGGCTACTGCCTTGGCCTCGATCGGAAAATCAGCATTTGCTTACAACGATGTATTACACGAGGTGACGTTCCCCGAAACGGATTCGTTCAAAATGATTAACGACGATGCGTTCGCCTTTTCGGCCCTCGAGACACTCACTATCCCTGACAGCGTCCAAACGATAGGGGACAGGGCTTTCAAGGGCTTATACGCTGAGGGTTCGTCAACGAATCGGAGTCTCACAAGTGTGTCCTTGGGCTCTGGCCTGACTTCAATCGGCGTGAGCGCGTTTGAGGACAACTTCAATTTGAATCCGCTGACTATGAAGAACGGCAGCTCCCCGCTCACCATAGGCGAGGCCGCTTTCCGCTTCTGTGGCATGACCCAGCTCACCATCGCCGACAACGTCACCAGTATCGGCGACCAGGCCTTTTTCTCTCACCGTTCGAATACTGCCGGACTCACCCAGCTGACCCTGGGCCAGAGCCTGAAGTCTATCGGCAGCGACGCCTTCTCCTACCACCACAATTTAGCTAATCTGGATCTATCGCAATCCACGCAGCTAACGACTATCGGTACGTCTGCCTTCGTTTACGATGCTATCCAGAACGATTTGGAGTTCCCACCGAGTCTGACTACTATTGGCGATCAGGCCTTTGCTTCGAATAAGATTAGGCGGGTATTCTTCCAGGAAAACTTGAAGTCTATCGGTAAATCAGCCTTTGCCTACAACATTATTGATAGTGTGCTTGCAGACGGAGTTACTAAGAATCCTTTGACGATTCCTGCTAGCGTGACGGACATAGGTGAAACCGCTTTCGCGGGCAATCGGATCTCTGCTGTCGTCATCAAAGGCTCGTCGCAGGTTGGTAAGGGTGCCTTCAGCGTGAACCGTATCACCTCTTTCTCTGGTAATCGTGCGACGTACACCTATCAGCCTGTGCTCTATCAAATAGCCAGTTGGAACAAGGACATTTCTGACCATCCCCAGCGGCACTTGAAGCTGTCCGAGCTTTTTGGCGATGTCTCGCTCGACGACAAGAGCTTGAGCGATATGATTTTGTACAATTATAACTGGAAAAATGGCGTGCCTAACAGTGCTCCCACTGGTATTACGCTCGAAGGCACTGGGGCCCAGCGCTATTTCGTTATTCCCACCAACATTGAGCGCTTCCAATTCGATTGGTATATCCTCCATTCTGGAGCGGCGGGCGATTGGACTTATCAAGGCACTTATGCCGTCAATGTGACGGAGGCAACTGGCGATGTTGACGTGCGCGCGGACACTATAGACTGGATTTATAACGATCCTTGGGATGCTACCAAGAACTTCGCTGGTGGGCAGACGATTGACGGTATGCCGCTGACGCTCGGTAACTCAGGCCTTGCGGTGACATTGACTGATCCAGATGGACACACTCAGGATTTGACTGCCGACAAACTCCAGCAGGTATTGCTGAAAAAGGTAGGTCAGTGGAGTGTTACTTACACTTATTCATACACGAATAAAATGGGCCAGGCGGATCGCAAGCCCGCTACTGGTTATATCAACGTCACCAAGAAGAAGATGGAGTACAAGGTCGAAGTCGTTGGCAACAAGGAGACGTACCCGTATGACGGTATTCACCATTCGCCGCAGGGTAAGCACTATAAGGTGACCGTCTACGATCCTGTTACGGGCGCGGCTACGCACTTCGGTGGAACAGGCGAGACGATTGAGGATAAGTACTTGACTTTGCATGATCCTGTGACGGGTGATGCGCTCAAAGACGGGGCTGTGAATGCAAACAAGTATCAGGTCCACTTGAGTGACGTTGGCAAGGAATGGGTGCTCTCTAAGCTGAGTCAGAACGATGATTTCCAGTTTTCCGCAGTGGACGCCTCCCAAGCGGTGCTGACCATTACGCCGCGAGAAGTTACGGTGACGCTGGCGAACGCGCAGGAGGACACGCAGAAGTTTTCGGGTTCGGCGCTCTTGCCCGATGTTGGCAAGTATGCGCTGAGTATCGATTGCGGCAGTTTGAGCAATAAGTGCACTGATTTCGCGGTCACGCTGCAGGACGGAGATTTGACGACCGACCCCACGCCAGTCACGAGCGTGGGCGACTACCAGGTGCTGCTCTCGGGTGCAGGCAAGCAGAAGGTGCAAGCCGCGATAGCTGCGCTAGCTGTGAACCATAATGATGCCGGTCTGCACTACACCAATATTGTGCTCGCCCCTGAGCCAGGCGGCATACTGAGTACGGCCAAAATGAAGGTAGAAGCTGAGGTTGTCGGCTCCCTACCCCTGACCGGCTCGCGCTCAGGTCTCATCGCAGGCATTGCCTCCCTCCTAGGCGCCCTCCTGATGATATCCGTAGTCCACCGCCGCACCCGCCTTCCCCGTCTCTAAGCCTCCCGTGCGCTAGCGCTCCGCCCTCGGCGCCTATGAGACCACCAGGGCCAGGGGAGCTGGCCTAGTTGGCATTGGGCTCAGTCTTCCCAGCTGCCAGGCTTCGATAGGATCGTCAAACAGGGGCTTCCCGCTTTTACGCAAACTTGCCGCTTGTGCAAAGTAGAGGAGTTTATTAACCTTCATGTTGGTCATGCCGTCGGCGTGATCTTCCTGCGCTGCTATCACGAAAAAGTCCGCCACATCTATGGCTCGTACCATAGCCTAGCTCCTTTCCCCGTCCCCCTGCTGCTACGCTCTAGCCTAGCAAATCGTGCCTCCTACAGACAGTGGAGAAAGGTCGTGAATTCATGGCCTCGTGATAGACTCTGATTAGCTCATCTACATGTTGTAGAAGGAGTCTTCGAGGCCGTCCTTTTCGGGCGGCCTCAGTCATTGAATTTTCTTGCTAAAGTCTGGGTTATTGTATTCTTTTTCAATTTTACGGAAATAATGATCTCGGTCTATGTAGAAAGCCGTGACCAGCAGTAAATCATTTTTCCTTTTTCCAAGGACAACGAGGTAGTGTTGATTTGGTAAACAAATTTTAATTTTCTTGCCGTTTTCCCATACCCAAGGGCGATCGCATTTTTCATAGCTGCAAGTTTCGCAAGAGCCAAAATGTTCGATTGAAGCGCGTATCCATTTAAGGCGCATCCGGCGCTCGGGATCCGGCGTTCTTTCGCTATTCCCCTCGTATTGTCTTGTTGTGAGGTGGATGAATGCTTGTGGGTATCCCTTAGTCTCAGGAAATTTTTTTGTCTTAACATGCAACTGCTGACAGCATATGGTGTTAAAAATGAAGTCGTTTTCAAAGATTTGGTATAGTCTGCCTTGGTATTGCAGTTCAGTTTCTTCTTTTTCCTTTGAAACAATATCGGGAAGCCAGTGAGGGTTCAAATCGATGCCTCCCATACTAGGAGATTGAACTTTTGCTCTCGATATAGTGTTGTTTTATTAAGCTGATATCCTGACCGCTTTTTTATCCGTTCTATTATCTTGAGTTTAGCTTCGTTTTCATGTTCAATAGACAGTTTTCGCCCTGACCGGCATACAGCTCCGATAAGAATATCTGTGAGTTGCATAATTTGCACTTCATCAGAACGAATCGTCTGTATTTTTCTTACGATATTTTTGTTAAAATCGTATATGTTGTTATTGCACACGTCCTGTAATTGTTTAACTCTAAAGTTAGAATGTGTGTCTTTTATATCGATATAAACGTTGTACGAATTATCTGGATTAAAAATAACCTTTAACATCTCAAAATACATTTTGTAGTACCAAGTATTATGGCTTTGTTTCCATTTCTCATGGTTTAAAAGCTGTTTTTCAGGGATTAATACTACGCGGAAAGATATATCATCATCATCGAAAAAATAATCTACTAAGTCCAAATATAGCGGAAGTAGCTTATTTCGAGCCTTTGACCACTTAATTTCATTAGTTGGGCTAATATCATACTTTTTTTTAATTTCTATGATACGGCTGCATATTTCTGTTCTTTTTTCTTTCGGTACTATTACCGCGCCAATAGTCATGGCATTCGAGTCGTCGTGTTCTAGATAACAACTTTCATCACAATATAGGTTGTACTCCACCTTGCCTCCTAGACCTAAAACTGCCATTACTGTTAAGCTTTAAACAGTGTATCTCTAGAAATAGTTAAATATGAATCTGAGGCAAGGCTGATCGATCTACATCTGCGTAGAAGGTTCTGCAAACATGTAAAGAGGTATGGGGAACCGCTAATTTCGGGGAATTAAGCGAGAGAAGAAGGAGTGCGAACGGAGGGAGTTGAACCCTCACGAGCATGAGCTCACTGCCACCTGAAGACAGCGCGTCTACCATTCCGCCACGTTCGCAAACAATCAGCCAGTTTACTCTGTTTCCTCAGCCTCTGCAACTTGCAAACGCGCTTGGACGTGTCGCGCTCCGCGGCTTAGCCCTTGGAGCCGTGGGCGTAGAAGCGGGCCAGGGTCTCGCGCTTGTAGTCGTCAAAGTAGCCGCCGCTGATGGAGGCGCGGATTTCGTCGAGCAGGCGCACGAAGAAGCGCTCGTTGTGAATCGTGGCCAGCGTGTAGCCGTTGAGCTCGTGCGCGTGCAGCAGGTGGCACACGTAGGCGCGCGTGTAGTGCTGGCAGGTGTAGCAGTCGCAGTCGGCTTCGATGGGGCTAAAGTCCCGCCGGAACTGGGTGCGTTTGATGTTCCAGCGGCCGTCGCGCGTGAACACGGCTCCGTTGCGTCCGCAGCGGGCGGGGGAGACGCAGTCAAAGGTGTCGCCGCCGTTCTCCACTCCGGCGAAAATGTCGTCCACGGCCGCAATCCCGAGGATGTGCCGGGGCCGTTCTTCGGGCATTTCGTCGCAAATCCAGGCGCAGGTCTGCCCGAGCAGCCGCTTTTCGATGGCGCCGCCAATGCCCACGCCGTCGAATTCGAGCGAGGCAATTTCGCTGGCCGCCTTCCGCCGCAGGTCCTCGTAGTTGGCCCCCTGCACCACCCCGTATAGCGCCTGGTAGGGCTTGCCTGCCCGCTCGGCCGTGAGCCGCTGGTGTTCGGCCACGCAGCGCTTGGCCCAGCGGAAGGTGCGCTCAACGGACTGCTCCTGGTAGCCGCGCGTGTTCATGAGCGTGGTGAGTTCGTCGAAGGCGAACATAATATCGGCGCCAATTTTGTGCTGTATCCCCATCGAGATTTCCGCGGAAAAGCGGTGCTCGCTCCCGTTGAGCGGTGATTTGAAGGTCACGCCGTCTTCGTCTACGAATGCCAGGCGCTCCTTGCCCTCGGCTATCACCTCGTCGGACTTCATGCCGGTCACATCCATGGCCAGCGTCTTTTTGAATCCCGCGCCCAGGGAGAGCACCTGGAATCCGCCGGAGTCGGTGAAGGTCGGCCCCGCCCAGCCCATGAATTTCCCGAGTCCGCCCGCCTGGTCGATCACGTCTTCGCCGGGCCGCTCGAAGAGGTGGAAGGCATTCGAGAGTAGGGCTTGCGCGCCTAAATCTTTCATCTGCTCGGGCAGCACGGCCTTCATGGCGGCCTGGGTGGCCACGGGGATGAACGCTGGCGTCTGGATGTCGCCGTGGGGCGTGTGGATAAGTCCTGTCCGCCCGTATCGCCTTCCGTCGCGGCCCAGGCCTTGCGCGCTGGGGGCGAGGCTGTGGGTGCTTTCAAAGCTAAAGGTGCCTGGATTGCTGCCTGTTGTGCTCATACTTCTCACTCTAGCGAAGGCCCTCTAGGAGCCGCACCCCGGCGGGTGGGGGAGGCTTTATGTGAATATGTGGAAAAGTCTCCGCTCGCCTTCAGCGTACATTCAGAAAACTTCCAGATTGATTGTCTTTACTGTAAACAGGTAGCAAAGGTAATGTTTGGCGCAACCGGCGGCACGTATAATCAACGCAGGCCACAAGTTGCAGGGTACGAACCCGGGTGCGACAGGCGAAAGCGTGAAGGAGAAACAATGGCGGACGAAAACAAGGTCAATCCTTGGGATGGTTCACAGGGCAATCAGCCCTGGCAATCGACCCAGGCGGATCAGGGCGAGCAGAGCGACGGACAGGCCCGGCAGAGCGGTCAGAGCGGCCAGAGCCAGGATGCGGCCGGCAGCGAGCATGAGCATGAGCACGCACAGGAGCAGGAGCGCAAGCAGGAGGCGGGCGAGAGCCAGAGCCACGATGCTGCTGGATCACCGGCTTCTGCGGCCAGCGCGACTGCGGGCCTGGCAGCTCTGGCAGGTGCTGACCATAAGGAGTCGGAGCAAGACAGCGCGTCGAGCTCAGCGCAGAACGTCGGCCAGGCCACGGTCGATTTTGGAGGTTCGGCACTTGCAAGCGCTGCACCGACTTCCAGCACACCGACTTCCAGCACCCCAAGCGCTCCAAGCGCTCCAGGCACTTCAAGTACTTCAGCTGCTGCAAACACCCCAGGCAACCCAAGCTCTGCACAGACCCAGCGGATGCCCAACGGCCAGCCAGCGGGCTACCGGTCAGCGCCGCTCTACGGAGCTTATGCGCCCACCACTCCTATCGACCAGTCGGCCAACGGGCAGTCTCAGCCCGGTCAGTCTCAGCCGGGCCAGGCGACCCAGCCCATGCAGCCTATCAGCTCCGGCCAGCCCGGTCAGTCTCAGCCCGGTCAAGGTGCGGGTGCCCCGGACTCAGGAGCTTCCAATGGCAGCCCCAGCGCTCACTCGCCTACGCCTTTCGGTCCTTTCGGCCGTCACTCGCAAGTTCAGCCCGGTCAGCCAGGTCAGTCTCAGCCGGGCCAGCCCGGTCAGTCTCAGCCCGGTCAGCAGGGCCAGGACAGTGAGCCTTTCGGCTTCCAGGCCGCTCCCGGCTCCTTCCCTCCCGGCTCCTTCCCTCCACTGGGCAACGGTGGTAACGGGGGCAACGGTACCAACGCACCTGGTCAGCCTGGTCAGCCCGGACAGCCCGGACAGCCCGGACAGCCCGGACAGCCCGGACAGCCGCAGTTTGGCGCTCAGCCCCAGTTCGGCGTTCAATCCCAGGTGCCCCAGTCGGCCCAATCCGCCCAGTCTCGCACGGTCCTGGCTGCGGTGATTGCCGCTGTGGTGGCCGCCGCGCTGGTGCTTGCCCTGGGTTGGGCAGCCATCTCGAACGGCTGGGTCTCGGTCCCCAGCGCTTCCTCCCTGGGCTCGGTCAGTTCGAACAGCTCGGGCTCGGGCACTGCCAAGGTGGAGGCGGGTCAGGCTCCCGACTGGCAGGCCGTTTCGAAGAACGTCTCGGACTCGGTGGTCTCCATCCAGGTGCAGGTCAACAACGGCGTGGGTGCCGGCTCTGGTGCCATTTTGGACACGGAAGGGCATGTGGTGACCAACAACCACGTCGTCTCTGGCGCCCAGAAGATTCAGGTGACGCTCTCGAACGGTCAGCTCTACACGGCCCAGGTGGTGGGCACTGATTCCACGGCTGATTTGGCTGTTATCAAGCTCGACAAGGCCCCCAAGGACTTGAAGCCTGTGCAGTTTGCGGATTCCGACAAGCTGGCTGTGGGCGAGAATGTGATGGCTATCGGCAACCCTCTGGGCTACGACAACACGGCCACCACGGGCATTGTTTCGGCCCTGAACCGCCCTGTTTCGGTCATGGATGAGTCTGGTGGCACTCCTATCGTCACGAACGCGGTGCAGCTGGACGCGGCCATCAACCCGGGCAATTCGGGCGGGCCCACCTTTAACGCCGCTGGCCAGGTGGTGGGTATTAATTCTTCGATTGCCTCCACGGCTTCTTCCAAGTCGCAGGCTGGCTCCATCGGCATTGGTTTCGCCATTCCATCGAACTTGGTCAAGCGCATTGCGAACGAGATTATTAAGGACGGCAAGGTCAAGCATGTGGCGCTGGGCATTACCATCCAGTCCGGCAGTGCGGAGTCGGATGGCGTCACCCGCGGCGGTGCCAAGGTGGTGAAGGTGACTTCGGGCTCGCCCGCGCAGAAGGCTGGCATTAAGGCGAACGACACGATTGTGGCTTTCAACTCTCACGCGGTGAACAACAACTACTCGCTCTTGGGCTTTGTGCGGGCTGCCGAGTTTGGCTCCCAGGCCAAGATTACGGTGGTGCGCGACGGCAAGACTATGGATTTGAACGTCACGCTGGACCAGGAGGAGCAGGTGGTGAATGCCACTCCGAAGTCCGACTCGAACGGCCGCAGTAAGAAGAAGCAGGGCTCGAACGGCGACAGCAATGGCGACGGCGACAGCAACGGCAACGGCGATTCGAATGGTAACGGCGACTCGAATGGTAACGGAAACGGCAATTCGGACGACGGCTCGGACGGTTTCTCGGATCCCTTCGACTTCTTCTTCGGCCAGTGATTGCCAGCTTGAGTCCAGGCCCAGCCGGTAGCCGCACCCGCTGACCTGAAACCAACGAGGGGTGGTGCCCAGACTTGTTCAGTCTAAGGCACCACCCCTCGCGCATATCTACCTGCCTGTTAGCTCAGATAGAGTTCCTCTGGCTCGCAAATGCCAGGCGGTGTATAAGTGGATATCCTTTCTTGGGAGGGCGGTGGGTTTGTGTGTTTGTGGAAAAGCGGACAGTGAGTTGGTGAGTTGGTGAGTTGGTGGGTTTGTGAATAAGTGAGCGGTGGATTTGTGAATAAGTGAATAAAGTTGTCCACCGGGGTGGGGGAGGAGGGGAAGAGACTGGCGACTTGCTCCGAGTTTTCTTGGCTTGCTGCCTTGTGCTGCTCTGTCTGCTGTCTGCTGCTCAGTCTTGCTCTGTGGGTTGCTCTGTGGTGGAGCACTATTTAGGCCCACTGCGCGGGCGGCTCTGCCCTTGTCCTGGCTCCTACTGGTAATACTACTACAGCGCCCCCCGGCGGGCCATCTTGGGGATGGCGGCCGGGGGGCGCTGCTGAGAGAGGGGTACCTGTGTATGCGCTAGCGCACGCCGTCGTAGGACCAGGGCAGGTGGCAGTCAGCCTGCCGCTGTCCGTTCAGGGTCCAGTGAATCATGATCTCCTTCTTGGCGGACATGGTGCCTGTCCTGTAGGAGGGGCTGGTCACGTACCAGGCGCCGCGTGAGTTGTCCCAAGCTGGCCACTGTTCGTTGCCGGCGAAGGTCACGCTGGTCACAACCACCTGCGCCGTGCCCGTGGGCATGGTGACCGAGACCGGGCTGGAGCTGTTGAAGAAGCTGCCGTTGCCCAGTTCGCCGTAGGTGTTGCTGCCCATGCTCATGCCCTTACCCGAGGCGCTGACCACGAACGAACTCGTGCTCCCCGCCTGGATGAACTTGGCCCCTTGGAAGCCGGGGATGGCGGTGAGGTTGGGCTGCAAGGCTGCGCTGTAGCCCAGCTGTCCCATCTCGTTGCGACCCCAGCCGTAGACCTGCCCGTTCTTGGCGATGGCCAGGTTGTGGGCGGAGCCAGCGGAGATGCTGCTAAAGGTCACGCCTGCGGGGGCGTAAATCGGCCCTGGTGTGGACCTGTTCCCGTAGCCGCCGGTGCCCAGCTGCCCGCGGCCGTTGTAGCCCCAGGAGTAAGCGTATCCGGCGCCGTTGAGGGCCAGCACATGGTAGTCTCCGGCGCTCACCTGCGTAAAGCCGCCCGCGGACGAGTTCACGATCGTGGGCCTGCTCAGGGTTGAGCCGCTGCTGCCGTGGCCCAGCTGCCCCCAGCGGTCGTTGCCCCAGGAGTAGAGCTGTCCGCTCGTGGTCAGCGCGTAGGAGCTGTAACCTCCAGCAGCCACCTGCTTGATCTGCCCGGCGGGTAGGGAAGCTACCTGCATGGGCCAGGGGCTGTTGTTGTAGTTGCCGCTGCCCAGCTGCCCGTTGTCGTTGCGACCCCAAGCGTAGACGTTGCCGGAGGCGGTGACGGCCAGCGTGTGGTTGTAGCCGGCGCTCACCTGGGTGACGCGCTCGCCTGCTGGGATTCCCACCAGGGTGGGGGTCAGCTGCTTTTCGCTCATCTGCCCCATGCCGAGCTCGCCAAACTGGTTGTAGCCCCAGGCGTAGAGGCGACCGTCCTGGGTGAGGCCCAGGGAGTGCTCGCGGCCAGCGTAGACTTTGACGAACTGCACGCCTGCTGGGGTCTTAACCTCTACTGGCGTGGACTTGGACATCACGCTGCCGTCGCCCAGCTGCCCGTAAGTGTTCTTCCCCCAAGCGTAGGCCTTGCCGTTGGAGCCGATGGCCAGGTAGTGGCCGTTGCCGAATCCTTCACCTGCCTGGGTAAAGCTGACCGTGCTGCTGGCGTTCATGCCAGCTGGTGGAGTGATAGCAACCGTTGTGCCGCCAGAGCTGGGCCCGTGGTTGGTAGAAGCCCTGAAGGTCCTTCCCCACACAGCTACCAGGTCCAAATTGCTGTTTACAGGGTTGGTAAATATCCAAGGATTTACAGTGCCGCGGATGTCCCACTCTATGAATTGTTGTCCGTTCCAGTCGCCAGGCGCGGGCGGTTCTTGGGCCCTCTCACCTGCGACAACAATCTGGGTGGCCGGTGGTTGACCGGGTGCCCCATGCAAATCGAACTTCACTTCATAGGTCTTCGTCCAGTGGGCCACTAGGTTGAGGGTGCGGTTCACTGGGTTGGTGAAGTCCCACTTGCTCGCTCCGTCGAACCAGCCGTCGAACCGGTACCCGCCCCAGCTTGGGGCTGGGTTGGGCTCTGTAGCTCGATCGCCTGCTGGCACTTGCTGGTCAGCTGGCTTCGTTCCTGGCGCGCCGTTCAGGTCGAAGGTCACCAGAATTCGCGAAGGTGTAGGTGCATTGGCAGTCCAGTGTCCTGTTAGGATCATGGTGTGGGTGACTGGGTCGTTGAAGTCCCACTTGGTGGGTCCGTTGAACCAGCCGTCAAAGGTGTGTCCAGGCCAGGTGGGTTCAGGTTGTGGTGCCCTGATGGATGTGCCTGGAGTGACGGGTATAGCTGGCGGCGTTGTTCCTGGCGCGAATTCTCCGTATTGATCTTGGCCCAACTTAAAAGTTACCGATATTGTGGTTTGGCTGGTGGACCAGTGTCCTGTTAGGGTCATGGTGTGGGTGACTGGGTCGTTGAAGTCCCACTTGGTGGGTCCGTTGAACCAGCCGTCGAAGGTGTGTCCAGCCCAGGTAGGTTCAGGTGGTGCATTGATGGACGTGCCTGGAGTGATATTCTCTATACGCGACGGCGCTGTTCCTGGCGCGGTTACACCGTGCTCGTCTTGCCCGAGTACAAAGTCTACCTGTAATGTTGGTTGAGCGGTGCTCGTGTAG
Source organism: Bombiscardovia nodaiensis (assembly GCA_033127725.1). Classification (NCBI taxonomy): domain Bacteria; kingdom Bacillati; phylum Actinomycetota; class Actinomycetes; order Bifidobacteriales; family Bifidobacteriaceae; genus Bombiscardovia; species Bombiscardovia nodaiensis. The sequence continues at coordinate 148,748 of AP026798.1, forward strand.
GTGTACTCAAGCACTGACTCCTTAGTAGAGCCGTCGGTGTCGGTGTAGAACACATGCACCTCAACGGTGCCCGCCGCATGTTGAGGTGCGCGTAGGGTCCAGACTTGCGAGGAGGGGTCTACGCTGACAGCCGTGCCCGGGGTAAACATGGTGTTGCCAAACAGAATGTTCTGTATATGTACAGGCTGCTGGCCCCCGGGGCTGGGAGATGGAGTGCTACCGCTGCCGGTAACCCTGCCTATGTAGAGCACAGCGACTGGGCCAGGGTAGGCTCCAGAGTTTCCTCCGTTGCCCAGCTGGTCGGAGCTGTCGCCTCCCCAGGCGGTGACGTTGCCGTAGACATCAATGCCCAAACTGTGGGTAAAGTTGGCCGACACAAACTGGTAGGGGCGGCTTATGGCTCCCTGTCCTGGCTGTGGGTTGTCGGTGTAGGAGGGGGTTTGACCTCCGCCAGCTATGCCGCCGTGGCCAGTGTTGGGACTCATGAGAATCTGTCCGTAGTTGTTGGCTCCCCAGCCCCAGACCTGCCCTTGGGGCATGTCGGCCTTCAGGGCGAGCACGTATTCTATGCCCGCGCTGATCTGCGTAAAGGAAGGGTTGCCTTGGTTGGAGCTAATGGGTCCGGGGTAGGCCCGGTAAGGCATGGTATTTTTACTGTTCATCACACCCAGCTGGCCTAGGGAGTTGCTGCCCCAAGTAAAGGCGTGGCCTTGAGCGTCGAGACCCACTGAGAATCCTCCTCCGGCGGATAGTATAGGATAGTTATAGGTAGTAGCTACAGGGGAGGGCATATTGGTGCGAGTTCCTATACCGAGCTGGCCGTCATTATTGCGGCCCCAGGCGTAAACCCGGCCGTCGGTACCATGCCCCAGCGTATGCCATCCTCCGACCGAGAGGTCTTTAAAAGTAACTCCGTTTATCGGCTGGGGAGTGTAAACCTCGCCTCCAGCCAAACCGATTCCAAGCTGATTCTGATCGTTGGATCCCCACGACCAAGCATGACCTGTCGAGTCTAGGGCCACACCGTTGCTGGCTCCTGCCCCTATGCTCACGATGGTGGGGTTGCCGGGGATCATGACCTGCCGGGGAGCGGTTACAATGCCGCCTGCCCCTAGACCTAAGCGACCGTTGGCGTTGTTGCCCCAGGCAAAGAGCCTGCCGTCGCTCAAGAGGGCGTAAGACTGGTCCGACGCAGCGGCCACCTGTACGGCTGCCCCAGGCAGTGTGATTGGTGCGGGCGTCTCGCCCTGCGGGCCGCCAGTACCGCCACGGCCAAGCTGGCCTAGCGTGTTGTTGCCCCAAGTCCAGACGGTGTTGTTGTCGTCTATGGCCAGGGAGTGGTAGTTGCCGCCGGCCATCCTCTTGCCGACTGGCGCGGTCCCGCCGCTGTTGCCGCGTTTCGGCGGCGTAATGGTGACTAATGTCCCACCGGTGTCAGGTCCGCCGTTAGGATCGATGGTGAACCCATCACTGTTGCTTGTGGGTGCTGCATGTGCAGTTTCCACCGAGGCTAAACTGCCGAAGGCACCTATCAGTGTCGCCAGCGTAGCCAGTATGGCCACACTGCGTCTGCTGATAGTTTTTGCTCCGATGCGCATTTTTCCTCCTCCTTGTTCTTCTCAATGGTTTTATATTGTCTGACCAGCTTGCTTCCCCAAGCAGGCTGGACAGCTGTAGAGCAACGATGCTTTGCTGTAAGAGCCAAACACTGCTGGCACGTAGATACCCCTCATCTACTATCTAAGATTCCCATTGTACTCCTTAAATTGGGCACAAAGCACTATCTTTTTCACGGCGTATGATAATGACTTACACCGTTGGCATTTGGCCCTGGGCCACAGGCCTGGTATAGTAGAGCTTTAGATTGTCAGTAGTAGTATGTCTCCAGCCCTCCGGGCAGGAGCTTACTCCTGCTGGAGCAGTGGAGTAAGACATCCGGGGGGAGCTTCCAAAAGGTTGGAAGTGTATAAGGTTGTGCTGGGAAGGGTGTGACATGCGTCAGCATTCACTTACGGTGTGGCGGCAGAACAGAGCCAAGCTTCTAGGGCTAGTGAGCCTAGCCATAGCGGTAGCAATGGTCGTGGCCCTCATGCCTACTGCCTATGCAGATACATACACAGGGCCTGACGACTTTGAGTCCGGCACCCAGCCCCTCAAAGCCGGTAAGCTGACGGTGAGTAAGCGCCTATCGCTCAAAAACGGTGAGAAGGCCACGGGTTCCGCCCAAGACTCAACGAAGGCTAGTAATGGCACTCAGCCCGGTGTTGGTGTCACCTTCCGCCTTACCCGCGTTACCCCTACTGGCAGCCTGACACCGGGGCAAATGAAGCCGAACGTGCAGACTACCTTCACCCGCGACCCCAACTACGTCTACGAGGGCAAGACGAATGCCACGGGTGATATTGCCAACGGGACAGCGGTTCAAGATGGCATCTGGCAGTGGAAGAAGATTGATGGCAGCTCTAGCCCCGCAGCGGACTTCGCCTGGGACTCAGCGAATACTGCCAGTTATTACTACCTTCTGGAAGAGGTGACTGGAGCGGGCCAGAATAAGTATACGGATCCAGCTAGCCCGCTCTACGATCCCACCTATACGGTGGCTGAAAAGTCAATCTTCGACCTGCCTTACCGTGCTACCAACACCACCACGCCTGCTGGCGGCGGTGCGAGCACGAGCGTAGATGGTTTTGTCTATAACGTACACGTTTATCCCAAGAACGTGAACAACTCTCAGATCCTTAAAAAAGTGACTAATGTCACCGACGCTTCCGGTGCTGCTCGTACGGGTCAAGTGGCTCAGATTGGTGACCGAGTGTTCTGGGAGATTACGCAGAGGCTCTACGACGGTAAGACCGCGGCCAGTAGTGGAGACGGCAAGTTGGACTTGTCTGAGATTAACGTAGCTAAGACTACGTCTCCATCGACAGTGGTAATGACTATAGCTGATAGACAGCCAATGCGTACAAAGCTTTCTCCGGGTAGCGCTTTTATAACTCTAACTTGGATTGAAGATGGATCCAGTAAAAGTCTTAATCTTGCAGCATCTAACGGGACAGGTGGCTGGGCAGCGTCGGATTATCTGGACGTAACAGGCGGCACATACAGTTGGCCCAACAATAATGTGAAGAGAAGCAAGAACGGGCCTGCATCCTTAACTGGCGACATTCTCCCCCCAGCTCGTGACACTGTTGACAATAATCATGAGTTTGTTAGTTGGGGTGAGATTTATGAGCTGAAAGCTAAAGTGCTGGATGCTATGAATTATGCGCCAACTCATGCCTACAGCGACATCGAGCTTCATATCCCCTATGAGTCTCGCTTGACAGCTCCTACTGGCGTACACGTCAACGATGCCGAGGCCTATCCTGTTGGCTACCTAGAGAACACAGTGGCCTCCGACAACATTGATAATTATGGTAGAATGTCAACCTTTACTGCCACAGCGGCCCTGCCTTCCCCGGGCTTCCAGTTCGTCAAGACCAACCTCAAAGACTCCGCTAAGGATCCAACCTTAAAGGGTGCTGCCGAGGGTATCTTCCGTCTGACCAAGTATGATGCTTCGACTCAGACGGTTTCAAAGACCGAGTTTCTCTGCGACGATAACCAATTCCATCCGGACAAAGACGCTAATGGCGTCCAAATCATCCAACCGGATGGTACCAGGGGTATTCATGCCCTAGAGGCCCGTTCCAACCAAGACGGAATTGTGACCTTCGTAGGTCTGCCCCTCTTCGACGGAGAAACCGTTACTGCTGATGTTTCTCGTTTGAAGTTCGGTGTTATGGAGTACAAGCCTGCTAAGTACCCCAATCCGAATTTCGACCCGGGCCAGCCTGAAAATGCTGCGACCAACCCCAGGAAGCTTGACTACAGGAGTCCTTCGGAGGCCTTTGGCTACATTGATTTCTCCGGCTTTGCAGGAAAGACTCGCTCCGACTTTGCCAGTTCCAATACTCCTATAGCTGCCAGCTTGGAGAACCTGAACTTCAAAGATTATGCCACTAACAACATGCCTACTGATGCCACGTCTCCCTTCAAAGACTTAAAAGGGAATACCATAGTGTCCTACAAGAAGCCTGATAACACTTTGGTGACCAAGGGATTGGTCAACTGGCGGCAGGATCAAAACGATCCCGCTATTGTTGGCGCCCTCCCCTTGACGGGTGGCCCTGGCATCGTCACCATGCTGGTAGCTGGCCTAGTGATCATGCTGGTAGGCCTAGCCTACGGCCGTCTCAAGCAATCGCAAGTGACGACCTCCCGCCCGGCCCACGCGGCCTCCTAAAAAATTACATACTTCTCTCGAGCAAGAGAGTCGCAGCTCCCCCGCTGCGGCTCTCTTTTTTATGTTCATATGCTAGAATGCCTCTAGGGGGAGGGAATTCCCCCAGTAAAAAGCGGCCCACATACGCCAACTTCAAAGAGGAAGAACAATGAAAAAACTACACCGCCCACTACCAGTCAAACTCCTATCCCTAGCCACCGCCCTATCCCTCCTCCTATCCCTCATAATCGCCCTAACCCATCCCCACCTCACCTCCGCCGTCCCCACAGCAGCTCAAACTCAGAGCCAACCCGTCCCATCTCCCCAAGATCAGTCCGTGAACTCCACCACGAACGCCGATGGCTTCACCATCCAGCCCAACCGTGGCCCAGCCCGCGGAGGCAACGACGTCACTATCACCCCGCCCAAGGCCAGCTCCGCTTCCTGCTCCTGCCCCGAAGCCTCTCGTCCCCTCCCCATCTACCAGCTAGACTTCGGCGGCGTCCTCATCCAACCCCAAGATGCCACCATCGACCCAGCCACCCTATCCTGGACAGTAAAAGCCCCCCAGCACGCCCCCGCCCAAGTAACCGTCACCGCCAAGTACGCCGACCAAACCTGGAAAACCACCCCCTCCCCTACACCTACCTAAGAGAGTACAAAGTAGCATTTGACCTAAACGGCCCAACTATTCAACCACCAGCCACCCAAACAGTAATCGAAGGCGAAAAAGCCCAGGAGCCCCCAACTCCCGCCGATTGGGTCGGGTATCAGTTCCTGGAATGGATCGAGAGTAGTACCCAGCGCCCCTGGAACTTCAATACCCCTGTAAACAAGGACATAGACCTAATAGCAAGGTGGGGAAGGACCTGACCCGCACCACCCACCCCACGTTTCCCACTCTCGTCCAACCTCCTCCCGCCGCAGCTAAAAAAGCCCCCAACCCCAGCAAAACCCCCTCCCGCTGCACCGAGAACCCCCAAAGTCCACGCCTCACAACCCCAGCAAAAAAAAGCGCACCTGCCAATCCCTCAACCCAAAGCCAAGTGCGCTCTGCCATCCGTTCAAGCACCAAACTCTCACCGCCCACCCCGCATCCCCCCGCCCTTCCTAAAGGTAAAAATGCCCCATTCTCAGCAACATACCCCGCCTGCTGTGGTTCAATAGGAGTAACTGAGGCGCCTTCTCTAGGCTCGCTAGTTGCGAGGCCTATACATGGGAACCTCTTGAAGGGGAGGGGCAATGACAACAATAATTGACACAGCAGATTTCTCCATCCAGTCAACCAACAGAGTGGCTAGCATCTCAAACCAGAGCATGGAGACTCTGCTTGAACAGATCTCCGATTTAGGTTTTGCTTGGCGAGACGTGGCGCGCATGTTGCACGTCAGTGTACCGGCCATACAAAAGTGGCGGCGGAAGAATGCTCGTGCGAGTGCGGAAAACAAAAGGAATCTAGCGAGTCTGCAAAAAGGTCTCGCAAAGGGCCCGCCTTCGCCACCAGTTTGGAGGGCTAGATTGTGTGTATATACGCTAGCCAAAATAAACCCGTGCGTCCCACCACCGCTCACGCATTTTGGCGCATAACCCTAACCCCGGGCAGGCACCTTAAAGAAAAAATAAGCCCCACCAGTCCCGTAGGACGGTGGGGAGCTACAAATAAAAGTATAATATGCTCCGAGACAACCGTCAAACTAGCAACCACTGCAAACAGGGATATACGCCAGCCACCCTCAACCCGCGCATCCCACCCAGGAAGCGCGTTTTGGGCATTAATTTTAAAATAGGCCGGTGGTCGAATCCTTGCGGATCCTTAGCGTGACCACCGGTCTTCACAGTTCCAGCAACCGTAGAGGTTACTAATACACTTTGCAGGTAGCGAAGTGTTTCTTCAGTCTAGCAGCTATTAACAATGCAGATAGCGTTGCCAGGTGCAGGCGAGTAGAGGTGCCTACTCGGCAGATTTTGTGTGTGCCCTAGTTGCGGCAGTTGTCTTAGTCCCTCCCACCCGCCCCCACCCTCCTCGAACCATTTAGAGTTGCCATTAACGCCTTTCGATTCGCCCGCAAACAGTATTAAATGGTGCGTAATCGATTAGAAACGGACATAAACGGATATAAATGGGTCCGAAACGGTTCGAAATGGGATAGAAACGGTATTAAATGGGTTCGAAACGGTTCGAAATGAGTTAGAAACGGTATTAAATGGGTTCGAATCGGATATAAACGGTTCAAAATGGCGCGAATCTTACGATGCTTGTGCTTCGAAGAAGGCTTGGCTAGACGGCGAAAGGTTTCGTGAAGGGCATCCTCTTCGCCGCCGGCTTGGGGGCTGGAGTGCGCTATATTAGTAGGAAACGGAACGAAATGGACGGCGCTGCCGGGTGCAGGTGAGTAAGGGTACCTGCCCGGCAGCTTTGGTATGTGCCCGGCTTGCGGCAGGCGGCTTGCGGGACTCGGGGACTCATCGGAGGAAACATGAAGGAAGTTTTGGCCTTCGCCAAGCGCGTGCCTTTGCTGCTGGTTACCATAGCTTGCGGCATTGCGATGGGCCTGCTCTGGGCGCACCAGCAGCCGGTAGCCCACTGGATCGTGACGATTCTGGTGGCCGTCGCCCTGGTAGACACCCTGCGCGGGATGATTGACGACGTGCGCCACGGGCATGTGGGCGTGGATATTCTCGCCGTGGTGGCCATTCTCTCCACCCTGGCCGTGAAGGAGTACTGGGCTGCCTGGGCGGTGGTGCTCATGGTCTACTCGGGGGCCGCGATCGAGGAATACGCGCAGTCCAAGGCCTCCTCCAACCTGACGGCCCTGGTGGCTGCTGCCCCGCAGAACGCGCATGTGGTCAAGGGAGCTAAGGGCAAGGCGGAGTCCTTCGCCAAGGGGGCCGCTCAGCTGCAAGAGGGGGACTGGAGCACGCAGAGTGTGGACCAGGTGCACTTGGGCGACGTGCTGATTGTGAAGCCCGGCGAAACCGTGCCCGTGGACGGCAAGCTGATTTCCGGCTCGGCCACGCTGGACTTGTCCAACATCAACGGGGAGCCCGTGCCCCGGCAGCTGTACTCGGATGCGCCGCTCATGTCGGGAGCGGTCAACGGCTCCACCGCCTTCCTGATGGAGGCCACGCAGCTTTCGCGCGACTCGCAGTACCAGCGCATTCTGGAGCTCGTGCAGTCCGCCCAGAACTCGCGGGCCACCGTGGTGCGCACGGCCGACCTGCTCGCTGTGCCCTTTACCGTGCTGGCTTTCATTATTGCGGGCGTGGCCTGGATTGTTTCCGGCGTGCCCACCCGCTTTGCGCAGGTGCTCGTGCTGGCCACTCCCTGCCCGCTGCTGATTGCCGCGCCGGTGGCGTACATGGCTGGCTCGGGGCGCCTGGCGAAGGCGGGAGTGCTGATTAAAACCCAAGACGTGATTGAGAACCTGGGGCGGGTTTCGCACATTTTCTTCGACAAAACTGGCACGCTGACCGTCAAGCGCCCGCATGTGACCCACTTGGACATGTCGCAGCAGACGCACTTGGGCTTGAGCGAGCAGGAGATTTTGGCCATGGCTGGGGCTGTGGAGGCGTATTCGGTGCACATTCTCTCGCGGGGGATTGCGGCGGCGGGCACGCAGGCGCGCAAGGAGCTGGAGGAAGCGGCGGCGGCTGGAGACGGGGCTGGGATTGGTTCCGGGGCTGGTGCTGGCGGGGCTGGTGCTGATGCTCAGGCTGGCAGGAGCTTTAAGGTGGTTAGTGTCTCGGAGGACTCGGGTCAGGGCGTGCAAGGGCAGGTGAACGGCTACCGGGTGCGCGTGGGGCGTTTGGCGTACGTGCTGGCCGAGGCGGCCAACGCGAGCAGCAGCGACCCGGCTGAGCATTTTGGCGATTTAGCGGCCGACGAGATGGCGGCGTACGTGTCGGTGGACGGGCAGCTGGCGGCCAGGATCGTGATGAAGGACGTGCCCAGGGCGGACGCGGCTGAGACCGTGCGGCGGCTGCAGGACATGGGCATTACCCGCCTGTCCATGCTCACCGGCGACAAGGAGGACTCCGCGCGCATTATTGCTGGCCAGGTGGGCATTGAGGACGTGCACGCCGAGCTCTACCCGGAGGACAAGGCCCGGGTGATTACCGAATCGTCCCAGCTCAACCCCAACAAGCAGCCCTGGTGGGACCAGTGGCTGAGCAAGTTCGTGGGCGAATCAGTCACGAAATCCATTACGATGATGGTGGGCGACGGCGTGAACGATGCGCCCGTGCTGGCTGCGGCGGACGTGGGCATGGCCATTACCGACGGCACGACTACTGCGGCTTCGGAGTCCGCCCAGGCGGTGATTATGAACGACGACATTGCGAGCGTGCCCCGAGCGATTGCCATTGCCCGCCGCACCAAGCGCGTGATGCTGCAAGCGGTCATCGTCGGCCTCTCCCTGGCCACGGTAGGCATGCTGGCCGCCGCCTTCAACCTCATCCCGGTAGTAGTAGGCGCCTTCACCCAAGAAGCCATCGACGTAGTCTCCATCCTCTGGGCCCTAACCGCCCTCTTCGACAAGGACTAGTCGCCGCTCTCGCGGGCGGGCCGTTGCTGGCGTAGTGCCCAGCATAGAGATCCAGCAGACGATTAAAAATCGCTCCTCCTCTGGTTGCTAGGGGAGGAGCGATTTTGGGGATTGCAGTTTGACGCAGAGCGTTAGGCAGAGCATCAATTCACGTATACGAACGATTGTGGGGGTCTGCTAATCCTATCTGAGTAGTCGGTTAAGGGTATAGGCTGATCGAATTGGGTAATTTTTCCAAGTCTAATCGCGTACGCACAGTTTGAGCCTCTGAAATAGTTCATGAAGCTCTTTTTGCTAATCCCGCCGTGCTCATGTGTTCTCTCCCAGATGCGTTGAGGCTCCGCCTCCAGCACTTCAACGATCGGCGCTTCTGCGACAACAGCTCCCTGTGGGCGGGTGGCATAGATGACGATGGTGTCCACATCTGATCGTTTGAAGATTTTTCTACGAAATTCGTAAGTTTTCTCTCCAGAGAGTATCCTCTCCACGTATTCCGGCTTAATTGACAATAAAGCCTTCATCAACACCTCCCAGTTCGAGTATCTTGCGGAATGAAGTTTTGGTAATAGACAATATAGGGCTTCCTGGATATGTATGTACATAGATGAACTGATACATTATGAAGCTCTTAGAATTCTGCTTCCATAGCGTTACCGAGCTATAGTCTGTAGTAGATAGATGTAGGTTCTTAAGGATAAGAAAACTCAACAGCGTGACATTGAAAAGCAATCTCGATAAAGAAGGAGATTCACATATGATTTCTGTGAGCGAGTTTAAGCCGGAAAATTATCTTCACACGGAAGAGGCCGTTACTGACTATCTTAATGCAGCGCTCGAAGAGGCTAATACCTTTGAAAACCTGCGCGAGGGTGCCGCGTACTTCGCTGATGCATTGGGCGTTGCGGCGAGGGCGCGCAGAAAGATGCCGACTATTACCAGCAGTACGCAACGCCCGCGCTCGCATTCATGAATTTTTGAACATTCAGAAAGTTGTATAGAGTTACGCAAAATGCCGTTATGCGTATATAAGACCATGTAGTTCTAAGCGTATAACGGCATTTGTAATGTGAATCGGCTCAAGGCATGTAGCCGATGTAGCTAACTACGGCAGTGCCGTCAGACTCCTCTTTCCAAACAATGCCATATTGCTTTCGCTGCGCTCCGGGTAAATCAATCCGTATCCAGTGTGCCATGCCTTTGCTGGTTTTTTTCTGCCCGGCTTCTTTGAGGGGTCCTTTATCAAGACGTTGTAATGTCTGTGCCATAACCTGCGCAAGATGAAGATCCGTTCTCTTGTAGTAGTTGTATTGTGCTTGGGCTTCTGGTGGAACCCTAACCCTTTGTAGTTGCGTCATGTGATATATTTTATCAAAACAGGCAACAGTGTTTCCTTTGTAACACTGTGACATAAGTCACAATATAAAATAAAATCTACCGGAGCTTGTGAAAACACGTTACAAATGATACACTTTAGCTCAGAGATTGTTGATGCATTGAAGTGAAAGGTAATTATAATGACTGCGACTTTGGCTGCACCAATCGCTGTTGAAAATCAGGTGATTGTAAGTACGGATGTTCGCAATAGAGTTCCGCTGGGGAAAAAAGGAAAAGGTTTATACCGTATTACCGAAACGGATTTTGGTTACACTCTGGAGAGAGTAAAAGTAGTTAGCGAACGAGATGCTAGTTTACTGGAAAATGATGAATTTTGGGAGAAAGCGACGAAGGGATTCGACTCTAAGGAATTGAAACCTATGGAGCTGTAGAAAAAGCCTTGTTCGGACGGGAGAGTCGATTGCGGCTCTCCCGTCTTGTTTTGTTCTTGCACAATCTTTATGTATTCCGCTAGGACAGTTGAGTGACGGATTGGGACTGTCGTGGCGGTAGGCTTTGCGATAGGCTGGGGGCATGAGTGAAAGCATGAATCAGGGCGGTGGCCAGCAGGCGGATCGTCTCAAAGTAGCAGTTGTGGGCGCGGGACCGGCGGGAGTGTACGCATCCGATATTCTCTTGCGCCAGCTCAAGGAGCAGGGTCAGGAGCTGGGACTTGGCGAGGACGCGCGCATCGACATTTTTGAAAAGCTGCCGGTGCCTTTCGGACTCGTGCGATACGGCGTGGCCCCCGACCATCCCAGCATCAAATATATTGCTGGCGCGCTGGAGAAAACGCTGGCCAACCCCGACCTGCACCTGTACGCGGACGTGGAATTTGGCAAGGACCTGACGCTGGAGGAGCTGGAAGAGCGCTACGACGTGGTCCTGTTTGCCACCGGGGCTGTGGACGACCGGCCGCTGGAGATTGAGGGGCACGATTTGCGGGGCGTGTACGGGGCTGCGCACTTTGTGGAGTGGTACGACGGCTACCCTACGGCACCGCGCGAATGGCCGCTGGAGGCTGAGCAGGTGGCCGTAATTGGCGGCGGCAACGTGGCTATGGACGTGGCGCGCATCTTGGTGCGGCGGGCCGACGACCTGCTGCCCACCGACATTCCTGGCAACGTGTACGAGGGTGTGAAGGCGAACAAGGCGCGCGAGCTGCACATGTTCATCCGCCGCGGGCCCGCCCAGGCCAAGTTCTCGGTGCAGGAGCTGCGCGAGATGGAGCAGCTGCCGGGCGTGCAAATTGTAATCGATGAAAACGATTTTGACCTGGACGACGACACGATTGCGAAAGCCAGCGAAGACAAGCTGACCCGGCAGATGCTGGCCGAGCTCTACACGATTCGAGACATGGCGCTCGACATGGAGGCAGGCGGCGGGGTTGACTTCGAGGGGAACCCGGCTGAGCGCAAGTTTTACCTGCACTTTTACCAGATGCCAGCCGCGATTGTGGGGCAAGACGGCGCGGTGAGCGGCATTCGGGTGGAGCACACGCGCGTGGACGCGGACGGGCGCATGAGCGAGACCGGCGAATACAGCGAAATTCCGGTGCAGGCGGTCTACCACGCCATTGGCTACAAGCCGGCGCAGGTGGAGGGCGTGCCCTACGATTTCGACGCTTACACCCTGGCCAACGAGGGCGGGCGGATTTACACGGCTCCGGCTGCTGAGGGCGGGCAGCCGATTGAGCGCCTGTACGCCACGGGCTGGGCCAAGCGCGGGCCGGTGGGGCTGATTGGTTCCACCAAGTCCGACGCGCTGGAAACCATCTCGAACATGCTGGCCGACCTGGCTGCCACCGGCTCCCACGGCCGTCTGGCTCCCGACCGGGCCGAGGACTCCACGGACCGCCTCCTGGCCGCCAAGGGCCTGCACCCGATCGACTTTGCGGGCTGGCAGAAAGTTGATGCTTACGAGCGGGCCGAGGGCGCCAAGGTTGGCCGCGAGCACATCAAGGTAGTGGACCCCGACCAGCTCCGCCGCCTGGCCCTGGGCTGATTTCGGCGGCTGTATGGGCGCTGCCCCGCGTGTGCCTCGCGTTTGCCTTACGTTGTTTGTACGCTCTGTGGTGATTGTTTGGAAGCCCTTTACACTGCCAGAAAATGGCGGTTTGAAGGGCTTTTCGTGGGGCGCAAATTTCTCCAGGCTATTGAATATGTCAAAAATTCCCAATTTCAAAACCGCAGTTCGGTGCAAAATTCCACATTTCAAACCAGGGTTTTGGTGCAATTTTCCCAATTTCGATCGTGATTTTTGCTGCAATTGTTCATAATGCAAAGCGTCGGTTTGGGGGCTGATGGTTAGTAAGGCTTTCGGCATATACTTTTTATAGAGAAGGCCACAATTTGCAAACACAAGTGGTGTATACATGTTCTGCGATTTTTCGCCTTGTGCAGACTCAATAAGGAGTGTGGATGGCTGAGCTTACCGTTTATCCGGAGACCTTGCGCTGGGCCGTGCGCGCGGCTCAGGTGGACCCGGGTGCGGTCTCGCGGCGTGAGGGTTTGCAGAATTTTCCGCAATGGCTGGAACGAACGGATCCGATTTCCATCTCCTTCCAAAAGGTGCATGAGCTGAGCGTTGCCCTGCAGACGACTTTCGGAGCTCTAGTGCGCTCGGTAGTGCCGCGCGAGCAAGCAGACGAACTGATTCAATACCGGACTATTGAGAATGAGTCCGTGGAGCCGAGCAAGAACTTGCTCGATACAATTTCGATGATGCGGGTGCGGCAGACTTGGGCGCGCGATGAGAAGCTGCAAGCGGGTTTGGGCCGCAACAGCCTGGTCGGAATGCTGGAGAGCACGGCAAGCGACGAGGAGATCGCGCGAGCCATGGTAGAAGCGCTGGACTTGCGTGAAGGCTGGGCCAAGGGCAGTGACGAGCGTGTACGTTTTAAGCAGTTGAAAGAACGGGCTAGCGCGCGCGGGCTGATGGTCATGGTGAATTCTCAAGTCGAGAGTTGGCGTCGAAAGTTAGACATTGAAGAGTTTCGGGCGTTCGCCTTGGTGGATCCGATTGCGCCGCTTATTTTTATCAATAGGAATGACTCCTACAGCGGGATGCTCTTTTCGCTCCTGCACGAGATAGGGCATGTGCTGCTCGGTAAGCCAGAGATTTTTAACGATGGAAATAATGAGCCTAACAGGCAGGAATTTGAGCGGCGCATCAATCGGGCTGTCCTCAAGAGCGTTATGAGTGACGAGACTTTTGCGTCTGCCTGGCAGCAAGGGCTGCACAAGGGGCTTTCGGAGCTTGAGACCGCAAACGACTTAGCGCAGCATTACGGCCTGAGCGCCCTATCATTTGCCATTCGGGCACGGCAGGCAGGATTCTCGGACGAGCATCTGGTAGACGAACTGCGTGAGCAGATGTTGAGCAATCTGAGCGATAAAGAGCGCAACAAAGCCAAGGGCGACGGTGGCAACGGTAATCTGACCAATGGCTCGCGCTTGGACACAGGTTTTGTGCAGCTCGTGCAGGGCAGCATTGAACGCGGTGCCCTGAGCTACACGGATGGCTTCGCGCTCCTGGGCCTAAAATCCGAGCGCTCTTATGATGCGCTCCTGCGGCTCAAGGGGCTGGCCTGATGGTGCAGCTATACTTGCTTGATGCCAACGTACTCATTGACTCCCACCGGCAGCACCATCCGTTCATGTATGCGGAATTTCACCCGTTTTGGAAGTGGATGGAAAAGCTGGCTGGCTTGGGCGAAGTGAGGCTGCTGGATGTGGTGTATCAGGAACTCACTGTCAAGCCTGAGCACAAGCCGCTGGATACGCTCGGCGAATGGGTGTCGCAAATATTTGGCAGCGGCATCATGACACACAAGACCGACGCGATTGGCGCGGCCTTTGCACAAGTGCAGGATTACTTGGTGACGTGTAGCTGCTACGGGGCAGATGCGATCAAAGAATGGGAAAAGGAGACTAAGGCTGATCCTTGGCTGATTGCGGCGGCGATGGCGAACGATGCGATCATTGTTACCAACGAAGTTGGGGCGAATCCTCAGCCTACTCAGCCGCAGAACAAAGAGCCGAAGATTCCTGATGTGGCTCATGCTTTCGGGGTTGACACTATGAATTTGCGGGCTTTTTACGACGCCAATGGGCAGCTGGTCGCGCGGGACTACCCTATACAGGGAACGCTGCTGGGCGGAGATTAGCCAGCAGCTGAGGATGAAACATCTGGGATTGTCGACTAGAGTTTGGTATATGAACGGCAATTTTAAGGTGCATGGGCACTACAACGGACTGAAGACTACGCTGCTTTTCGCCATTATGTGGGCCATTATTATGCTGATTTGGTGGCTGACCGGCGGGCGCTCGGGCACGCTCGGCATTTATATCGTTATAGGCCTGGTCGGTACGTTCGTCTCCTACTGGTTTTCCGACCGCATAGCGATTGCGTCTATGCACGCGCAGCCGGTCTCCGAGCAGCAGGCGCCGGAGCTTTACCAGATTGTGCGCGAACTCTCCAGCCGCGCAGGCAAGCCGATGCCGAAGATTTATATAGCGCCGACGGACTCGCCCAACGCCTTCGCCACGGGCCGCAACGAGCGTCACGCGGCGGTGTGCTGCACGCAGGGGATTTTGAATATGCTCGACGCGCGCGAGATTCGCGGGGTGCTGGGCCACGAGCTCATGCACGTCTACAACCACGACATTTTGACCTCTGCCGTGGCTTCGGCAATGGCCACGATTATCACCTACTTGGGCTACTCGCTCATGTATTTTGGCGGGGGCAACGACCGCAATAGGGACAACGGGATTCTGGGCTTGGTTGGCGTGCTGGTGAGCTCGATTCTGGCTCCACTGGGGGCATCGCTCATTCAAATGGCGATTTCGCGCACCCGCGAGTACGACGCGGACGAGGATGGTTCCCGCCTGACCGGCGACCCGGCGGCCCTGGCTTCGGCGCTCACCAAGATTACGTCGGGCGCCGAAAGTCACCCAATGCCCCAGACCGCTGGCACCCAGTCCGCTGCCGCCCTGATGATTGCCAACCCCTTCTCCGCGCAGGGCCTGACCAAGCTCTTCTCCACCCACCCCCCGACCGCCGACCGCATAGCCCGCCTGATGCAAATGGCCCGCGAAATGCAGCTAGCCCAAGGCGCCCAGCCCGCCCAACCCGCCCAGATTCAGTAGGTTTGCATCGTTTACTCAGGGCTCGCCTGTGTTTGTAAGTACCGTAAAATGTGACTTGTCAAAACCGTGACAAAATGGCATAATGATGCTATGACTTCTGTGCCGCATATTCGAGACGCTGTTGAGCAGCTTGCTGCCCGCAACGCGCTCATTGTGACGGCCAGAGATATACGGCAGTTGGGTTTTCATGAGTCGTCCTTGCGTCAGTATGCGCGCAGGCACGATGATTTGCTGCCGCTTGGGCATGGGGTTTACCAATATTTTGGGCTCGAGGAGGCTCAGCCTCAGGCTTACCACGATGCTGAAGCGGTCGCAGCCCTTGCTATTGCGGGAGATAACTCGTATTTGGCAGGATCGGCGGTATTGAACTTTTACGATTTGGCCTACGCCAATCCTGATCAGATACGAGTTAAAACGCAGCGCCGCAACCGCAGGCAGATGCCCTCTTGGATTCAACTTGAGCACGTAACCAGGCCTGAGCCCACCGACCAGGTTCGCCAGGTTCGCCTCCAAAAGCTCCCGAGCGCCCTCCTAGAGGCCAACGACATCCGCAAAGACTACCGCCTAGAAGCCGTAGAAGTCGCCAAATCCCAAGGCCTCCTAGAATCCCGCCTAGCCGCTCACCTGCTCTCCCAGCTAGAGTCTCGGTAACACCATGCCTGCCTTATTGCCCTATGCAGGTCTGGAGTCGAAACTCCGCGTGT
Source organism: Bombiscardovia nodaiensis (assembly GCA_033127725.1). Lineage (NCBI taxonomy): Bacteria > Bacillati > Actinomycetota > Actinomycetes > Bifidobacteriales > Bifidobacteriaceae > Bombiscardovia > Bombiscardovia nodaiensis. The sequence goes on from AP026798.1 coordinate 164,784, forward strand.
ATGCACTCCGTCATGATTTGCCGGTTTCAAAAGTGCGCAGAATGCTGGCAGTAGCTCTTGTGGCGAGCATGGTTCCGGCGGGTACAATTGTAAAGGGCGGCAATTCGCTGGCGCTGCGCTTTCCGCTCGTCTCAACTAGAAACTCTCAAGACCTGGATTTGGCGTTTATGAGTAGCTACGACTCTTGGGAGCGGGTTTTCGAGCGCAAGCTCCGCCTCGGTCGCGGAGGCTTCAGCGGCGTTTTACGGCAGAGAGGGCATTATGCTGCAGTTCGGCCACACACACCGAGTGGGGTTCGAATGATTCCGCGAGATGTGCACTTGACGTATCTTGAGCGGAATTTCGTCAAATTACCTTTGGACATAACTCCGGCGCAAGGTGGTGATATTGGTGAGATGGTTGAAGTTTCAACCGATATTGAGGAGCTGCTGGAGTTCGTAGGTCAGCAACCCTTAGCGCCAGTGGGTATGATGGAATTGGTAGCACAAGCTGCACAGAAAGCGGCCACTGTTTACTATCGAGGTGCCGAACGCCCTCATGACATTGCCGATTGCCGCCTTCTGCTACAAAATATCGCAAATAAAAATGACGCACTCATACGCAGGTTTGGTGAGCTCATAAGCCAGGAGTTGCAGGCTCGCCAGGTTCCAAAGCCTTATGCAGTGCAGAATAAGCCAGGCTTGATCTCCTCGTTCGTAGAGGCTGGATATGGCAGTGAAAACGAATGTATATCCGTGCTCGACACCATTGAACAGAGTCTAAGCACTTTTGAAAGCACCTCTCGCCAAAACTAGCTCATACGGAGTTCGTTATAACGAAAGGTGTTTTCAATTAAATATGATTTAAAAATCTGAGAAATATCCAAGCTCTGAATCTTCAAAAGTTCCGATAAGAAGACCTCTATCCAGGAATCTATTGAATTCTTCGCAAGATGTTTCCGGCAGCAAGGCACAACCATGGCATGCAGCTAGGTTACAGGAGTCTGGCCCCTGACCCTTTTCGCCAGAGTCCATACAAACGGGGTCTGTCGAGCACCATTTCGCAGAACTAATAGCCTTGTTAAATACATCGGCAAGTCGCTTTGGTTCTGCCATCCGGACGAGACCGCCTAAGGTGCCTTCTGAATCTCCAGCAGCTGTATAGATGAGTAGACCTGCCATCTCCTTATCCTGTGTTGTAGACGCATAGAGGCGTTCACGTAAGGAAGCCGAAGTATATCCGCAATCAAAGATGAGCTGATTAATGAGAATATGCGACAAGGTATGAAGCAGTACAAAGCGCGGTGTGAACTCACGCTCCGGCATACCTTTGCGGGTGGCAGCCTCGTTATATCGACTTGTTATGAGCCCTGCGCGCGCGATAACGTCTTCTTGTTTTTCCCAGTTTTGCAAACGCTCTTGGTTCAGCTCCAGGTAGATCCCCTCGCCTTTTACGACGTATGCAGGTAGCCAGTCATTCTGAGGTGATTTGTCGTGATGACGACGGAGCAGAGCTTTTCCTTCTCCTAGCGTGATCTGCCCGTCACGGACACGAGTAAAGCCCCACAAGGCGCGCGTCTCTTGCAGAGTGGTAATCTGCCGTACTCGGTCAAGGTATGGATTAAGACTTGGATGCAGGGTGGGATCAACCCCAGTAAGTAAGGGATCGCTCGGGGTCTCTCTTATCATCTGAAACTCAGGTAAGCGCCACTCCTCACTTCCGGCGAGCGATTCATTATCTGAAGAAGATTTTTCTATGCTGCTCTCACTATCGGCAATTGTAAATTGATCTTGATAAGTCATAAAAAGCTGCTGATCGCTATATGGAGAGAACAGCTGGTTATTTAGTTTACGAATAAATGAAACAACTTTTTCTTGTTCTAGTTGTTTCTCGCTTTCGAGGTTGTGAAGCATAGTGATTCCATAACTGAACCTTTTAAAGAGAGCTTGCAAGTCTGTATCAATAACGTCATTGCCCTGTGGAAGATAGATCGAAGATTCGATTTTAGGGAAATATACATTTCCTGCTGCTCGGAGGGCACCACGGACAGGTTGCCCACAGTGCCCACTGGCTTGTTCCAACCAAGGCTCCGAACCTCTACAAAGATACTGCTCCTCGTCCTTGCTTAGCTGATTACTGAGGTTAGTGCTTTCCGCGTTATTCCCATTGTCAAAATGAGCATTCATAATGCCTTGTAACGAACGGTGTTTGCCGCAATCTTTGCAAACTACCTCTTGTCCTTCCAGACTTCCGCCACCATGTGATTCGAGCTTTAGTATGCTTCCCGGGCACTGTGGATTTGTTGACCTATGTACCCATTCTTTAAAAGGGAAATCGCTGATATGCCCTCGCGGACAAATTACTACGAAAGGTACCGGTGACATGCGTGGAGGTTTTTTTTCATTAATGTGCTCCGGATTATCGCATGTTATTTTATCTCGCCTAATTGAATTTGACTTTTTGAGTCGCTTGCAATACGGACAAAAATACCAGAGCGGGAAAATCAGCGCTGGAATACGAAGATTGATATTGCGACGGATTTCCGTCTCGTTAGTCATGCTGTTGTTGTCGTTTGGGGAACGATAATCAGGTGGTAATCGGAAAGCACTAACATTGAGCCGCCTTGCAAGCCGCCAATCGTGAACTTCGAATTCGTCAATAGACAAGTTCCCATTATCCGGATACCAATAGTCCAGTCCTGCAGTAATGACAGAAGTCCCATCGACTGAGACGCTCATTGCGCCCACACCAAAAGGACTGACAAGTTGGGCACGGCGCATATTACCTGTTACCATCACTTCATCTCCTCAGGATCTTTAATTGCTTCATCCTCGTGGTTGTAAGCAAACGTGATGTCTAATTTGCACTCGGCATCAACATTGCGCATACTGGTCGGCACTTCCCAACTAACCACATCTGCATCAGATATAGGCAGGTTCCCTGCATTTCTCATGAGACCTTGAATTGGGCTCCCATCCTTATCGGTAGAATTCGCCGACCATACTGTACGATGCCACCTTTGCCAACTTTGTTTTCTCTGTTCAGCTTCTCGTCGTAGATATTTTATAGAGGACGGATCAACTTGCTGAGCACGCTCGAGAAGTAATTCGACCGCGCTGTCAAACGCTTTTTCAGGGAAAGGTTCTGGTTCGATTTTTGAGTTGGTTGTTTGACGGATATAGGTGATGATTGCCGCGTGTAATGCTCGTTTGAGCGCGGGTTCTGCAAATGGAGTTACTGAAGTCGGCTCTACCTGCGAGTACAGCTGTTGATGATACGTTTGGAACCGTTCGAAGTGGCTCCTGTCTCGTGGTTTCGCTGCTCCGTAAAGTGTAATTACTAGGCCAGGAGCTCTGTCAGGGCGCCGACCAACTCGGCCGCTGACCTGAATGTATTGAGCCGTATTTTTGGGCTGTCCAACAATCGTCATAAGTCCCAGTCGGTCTATGTCTATTCCCACTTCGATGATGTTGGAAGCCAGACAAATATCAGTGCATTCACCACTTTCGAATTCTTTCTCTAGCTCTTCAATAGATTGAGGTATTTCACTGTTTGGTCTGCGACTGGTAAGTTCCATTATTCTTCGAGGCCATCTAGGCTGCGTCAAGCCTTCTCTAGAGCGAAGGCCATTGACATAGTCAGGCACATCGGACTGAAGCAGTGTCACAGTATTGCCCAATTCACGAAGGCTGTTGAAGAAGTTGAGGTTGGTCCAATAGCCGTCGCGATATTCTTTCGGAATGCTGTTTGCTGCTTGGAGTGTGGCAGCCGCGACTCGAACTTGTACTGTTTGAGTAGAACCTAGAGAAGCGCTGAATACTCCAAGATAGCGCCGTCCTGGCGCAGGACTGCCGTCATCCAGTACTTCGGGTTCTGCAAAGAACGAGTGACCGTCCTCGAGACCGTGAGGTGGGAAAATGGCTACTTGATCTTTCGGCCGACCGAAGAGCGCTAGAATTTGCTCCTCATATCTTCTCGCGGTAGCTGTTGACGCAATAATCTTGGGGGGAATGGGAGTTTCTCCACGCTTGTCTGTGCATAAATCATCGATGATAGGCTCGTACAAGCCAACCATCGATCCGAGTGGGCCGGAAATCAGGTGGAGCTCATCTTGAATAATCAATCCAGGCGGCGAAAACTGTCTTTGCCCTTCAGAGTCTAGGCCGAACATAGCACGAGCCCTAGGGCGCCATGCTAGCATAGCAAATTTATCGACAGTGCCTATAATGAGCGAAGGTCTCTCCTCATAGATGTCTTCGTCGATTACATACACCGGCAAGTAATTATGCGGCGATGAGTACTCACAATCCTTATCAACACATACAAAACGTACCGTGTGCTGTGTCAACATATATCCCGGAGGGCTAGTGTTTTTCCTGTGAGAATCACTTTGTGGACCCATTGCTGCGCCGCACCAAGGACATTTTAAGAGTAAGAAAGGATTTTGGGCATTTCTATCCTTTTGTATTTTTCCCAGAGCAGTTTCTGCTGACTTTCGTGTGTTGGGGGTTGTGTTGCTCCCAAGCCAGATGCCAATACCGAAACGTTTCGATCCGAGTACTTCCTCGTTCCGCGAACGAATATTCTCCAAGACGCAAATGAGAGAAGCGGCCCGTTGAAATTGTTGTGTTGTTAGTAACCTCAACGTGTAACGCATCAACGTATCAGTGCCGGCATCATCAGGGTCGTGCAGTCTACGCGCAAGCAGGCTGAGAGCACTGGCTCCCAGATATGCTTCAGTTTTCCCTCCGCCGGTAGGGAAGAAGATTAAGTCCACTAGGTCTCGACGTGGTGAAGATTTATCGACTAATTCTGGCAAAGTAGCAAGAATAAATGCAATTTGGAATGGACGCCAATTACCGATTCCTTTGGGGAGGTCAATAGTTTCTATAGGTTGGAAAGTAGGACATTTCTCGCTGACACGATTAACGCCATCCTTCTCCTGTGTAACTTTTCTGAGTTTGCATTTCTTGAAGCGCAGTTGCTGGTACAACATTGCCTCATTCATCCACTTGAAGGCCTTGGCTGCATTGGAATGAGCGTTCTCGCCTGTCACCATACTCCAACCGGCTTGCATCCGTTGAAGGGCGTCTTTGCAGCGGTCAAGATGTCGCTGGGCTGCTGGGCGGTACTTGTCTTCTAGCTTCTTGGCCTCTTCCTCGCGTGCAGCAATCCACTCTCCGTAGAGCTTTAGTACTTGCTCGATTTGCCGGGTTCCTTGGTCGTTCCCTAGCGCTAAATCGCGCATACTAACTGTCACGAGTTCGTCAGTCCCCTCGACAAAAATATTCGGGGTTAAACTAGGCACTTCATAGCTTGGCAGGGGTTCAGCTTTGATTCGTGCAACGGCAGCACCATTATCCTCCCAGGTAGCGGCGCATCCGTGTCCTATGCCATAGGTCAGGTGATTCCTATACAGCAGTTCTAGTGATTGCTCTTCCTCGTCTCTGTCGGACAAACTTCTTTCCGGGTAAGGCTCAATGGTATTGCCGTCCATGGCATCAACGAAGAAGCTCATCTGGAATAAAGTGTTTTCGGACCCGGGAGTGGTTGCAGTGTTGCTGACCGAGACGGTTAAAAGTTGTACCTCTTCGTCAGATTCGTCAGGAACTGGACGAATAAATGCTTGCAGTTTTGGAGATATGCGGGGAACATCTTCGCTCCCAACAGGACTCAGATTAACCTCGATGAGCCGTTTCTTAGCAGTCAGCGCCCCATAATCTATGCTGCCGTCCAGTTTGAAGGGTCTTCTTACCCACCATTGCTTAAGATAAGTGGTGTCGTTAACGTTAACACTAACGTTAAGCTTGTCATAATATGCCCCTGTAACAGTAACGTTGAAGAGGCCTTCTTTCGCAAAGCGGCCCTTAAACGAAATGGCCATTGCTGACGGTTTGAAATGGTTGGCATCGGATAGGTCGAAGTCATCCGCATCTTCCGGACTCTCAGAAGAAGTACTATCTAGAGCAGGATTACGCGAGGGTACTTCATCATCAGAGAGGTCTTCATCATCAGTGGGGAGACCGGGGATAGGAGTTTCTTCATCGAGAGTTTCTTCAATCGACTGTTTATCGTCGATGGTGCGATCTTTTGTAAATACTGCAGGGTGAAGAACTCCCACTCCGTATCGGTGAAGTGGATCTCCCTGAGTTAGAATTTCCTCGCCTGTTGCTTGGTCGTGATAGATGTTCTCAATTTTGGTTCCTGACGGGAAAATTATCTTTCCTCTAGAGCAGTCGAGCGGGTTACCACGAGGCCTTTCTCCTGGTTTTGGGCCAAACAGTTCCCTACGGACTGCATCTTCTACGATGCTGCGGGCTTCAGTGCCACTCATGAGACTGCTCCGATCTCCAAACATTTATACTATTGCCTTCTATTTTTGCGTTCATTGCTAGAAGACATTAACAATCTGTAATCTATTCTAACCATTTCGTACTTGCTGTGTCATCTTTAAACAAAGTACGTGTCTTTTGCCGGGCGACAAGTTGATAGTTTGGGGAGATTGCTATTACTCGGATCACAACCATGTCTCGAAAGCGCTTATCCTGAGAACTGAGTTCGAGCATTCCGTTACTTTCAAGTACATTGAGAGCCTCCCGGCCGCCTTCTTCTACCTCGCTTTTTAACGATCGTCGCATTTCCTGGCCGAGTTGTAAACGTTTGTTGTGCAGTTGCTTGGCAAAAGTATAGGATGGCTGCTCATTGATGCCTAGAACGTGTAATAAAGCTCGAAAATCTTGTGACCTTAGTGGCATATCAAGAGCTGGCTCTGTCCAATATTGAACCCTGTTGGAAACGTTGACTCCTTGTTTTTGCAATTCAGCTTCTACCGCACTTCTACCGCGCTCGTGAAGCATCTCTTGAAGGGCTTTCTTCCAACGATTCTGAGATTCGATAACTTGATTTGCTTTCGAACCGAAACTGGCTATCGCTTCTTCATACAGGTTCATCTGCTCAGTTTGGTCTTTTCTTAAAACAAGATAAGTGCCGGAGGTAACTGCGTCGATTTTAGTACTCGGGAATCTATCTTCCTTCGGTTTACTCGGATCGAAGGTTTGTATTTTGCTTCCATCGTCGAGTAAACAGGTGTATCCACCGCTTAGGATTACCTTTCGAGCTAGCACCTCGTTTTCTCCTGGATTAGCATCTACTTCCGTCGGCTGTTCCCAGTGTGGCTGTGGGAGTAAATCAGTTTCGTCAATACTCAGGTCGTCAGAGGCATCAGGCAGGGGAGTAGGTATTGTCTCTTTTGCAGCAATGATGCGTGGCGTAATGATTATTTTGTTTTCAACCCACTCGCTGATATCTGAAGTTCGGAGTTTCCTATCCCTATACCAGTTGGGCATAATGAATGAGATTTGGGAGCTGGTAGGCGATGTAAGAAGTGCGGGGGAGTAAAAACGTGGGGGCCCAACTACATATATTTGCTCTATTTCGTGACCAGTTCGGAGTAAATCACCGAGCGTGTATACTTCAGTATTCACTTGTGCAGCCTGTAGCCATGACTTCATGCCGTCTTTTGAGGCTGTACTGCTTGTAAGAACTGAGCAAGTATCTTCGCCGACCTCTTGAATGAAATCGAGGAGGAGCCCTCCAGCCGGAGAGTCATTGTTTATAACAAGATCGCAAGCTTTTCTGAGCTCATCTAGTAACGCTTGCGTAGATTTGTCAACCGCGTTGTAAAAGTACAGGGCTTTTTCTGATACTGCATTTGCTGCTTCAGTAACTCGGGTGTTGTGCTGTATCGCTTGTATATCAGTCAGCAAACGCCAGCGGAGAGCTTTTAGCGGATCCATAAGATCCCTGAAAGCCTCTACATCATCGCCTATCTTTTGTATGAGCTGGCGCAGCAGCGTGTCGATGCGGGAGGCAGTTGAATCTTCAACTAGGTCTATTTCTACGCCGAACTGTTGAAGTTCAGAAGTGAGACGGTACTTGGTATTTACCCATTCTAAACTAGTCATCGTCGTACCTTGAATGCGAGAAGTTCTATTCCTTTTGGAGCTGTCAACCCTAAATCGTTTTCAGGACTGACTGGTTCGCTGGAATTGCTTCGCTGGGATAGCAGAGGTTGCTCGGCAGAATCCGTGATTGTACTGCGATCGATTACAGATATGGTTACACGACAATTGATGGAGTCGATTGACCTTATTGCATCTGTACTGTCTAAAATTGCAGCCTCGCAGCTGTGGGGTGTGTCACAGTCTTCTGAGTCTGTGGGTGGAGACAATAGCTTTGTGGGCCAAGTGGTTGAATTTGTGCCCTTCGGTAGAATGATATCCTGCAGGGTAGTTGGGCTACTGATTTGACCTGCGGTGTTTACTCTTGCCTTCATATCTTTCGAAAGAGTAGTTTTGCTGCCCATTAATGTCAGACCTTGTGGCGGTTGACATAGGTATGAACTCCACAGTCTTTCTCGATTCGGGTTGTTCAGGAAAGGACCGAAGGTAGGCGGACAAGGTCGTTTTACACTACCTTCTGTAATCGGGCCGTCGACGACTGAAAGTGCTTGGATGGCACCATCTAGGTAACTTGAGCCACCGATTCGAATCTTGCCTTTACGTAAGCCATAGTAATGATCGAGGATTATGTTCGATGCTATAACTGCTCGGACGGGCGCTCTGTACGGTATTGTCTGTCTTATTTCCTCAATTGGTCGACTAATCGGTGTAAAGGCCTTAAACATCCAGCCAGCGGCTATTAATACGGCTACATAGTCTCGCGTTGGAACGGTAAGGACTATGTTTAGCTGTTCATTTTGGGCGAGTTTCTCAGGATTTGCTGCGATGCTGTATGCTTGAGCCCCCAGAGCTACTAAAGGCCCGGCCCAAGGTGTTCTAATAAAAGGCGCATCTACAGATTCTGACATTTCGAGTTGTGACATCAATGGACAGCTTTCAGAGAGTCTTCAACAGCCACTGCTAGTGCATAAGCTAGCGGTGGCGGAACAGCGTTTGAGACTTGTTGAACTTGTGCTGAAAAAGTGCCGCATAGCTCATAATTTTTAGGAAAGCCTTGAAGCTGCATAGCTTCATAGACACTAAGTCGGCGTTTGCCGTCAGGGTGTATATGTATTTCGCGGTGGCCATATGCTACTGTCGGGCTAGGTTTGTCCCAAGAGAGCCGACGGAAACTTCGACCATCTTCTTTAAAAAGCTCCGGATGGGCAAAACGTGGAGATTTGGGCTGCATAGTCCAGTGATTAGGGTGAAACCCATCAACTACCTTACGTCCGTGAGCGCAGTAGGAAGGCTCTGGCAGATGCTCAATTGCCTCTCTGACTGTCTGCTTTCCCTTGATCTGGGCAGTTGGCTTAAAAGACTCACATGCTTGCTTGGAGGCAAACCCAGCGATGATAACACGCTGCCGATGTTGAGGTACGCCGAAGTTGAAGGCATCATACTCCGCTATGCTTTTATGAAAGCCTAATGTTCCTAAGGTCTCTTTAATAGCAGAAAACGTGCTCGCATGCTTTTTATCTTCTATACCGAGGACATTTTCGAATATTAAAAAATCGACAGTATATTTAGTCTTAAGCGCCTTGACGATGTCGAGATAGAGCGCTGGTAGCTTATTCCTTGGGTCGTCAGCAGATGAATTCGAATTGGATCTTGAGAAACCTTGACATGGGGGGCCACCGATGACGCCTATTCTTTCGCCTGGGACCAAGACCTTGTCGATTTCTGAGACTAGACCATCTACACCAAGATTGACCAAATCTGCCTGGATACAATGAGTTTTGGGAAAAGCTTTTCTGTGTGTTTCAACTGCAGACTTATCTACGTCTACAGCGAATACAATTTCGTACTTATCCTTTTGAAATCCTAAATCTAGGCCACCAGCGCCAGAGAAAAGGCTCACAATCCGAGGGAGTGGCTGGGCATGAAGTACTTGCTCGCCGCTCGGGCAAGACCTTTTCGAAGAAAATGTAGCCACATGACTTATTCTACCCGAAAATGTGTGTGTTTGTATCAGTTCAGAGTATTTAAAATGAACACAGTTTTTGTAATGCTCGGTGTTGCTAAATGCTAAATCTCTAATCTGAAGTCGGGGATGAAGAAGTGGCTAGTGTCAGCGAATCAGGCGGCCGGCGCAGAGGATGGAGTGGGGGGTGTAGGTCTTGGGGTCTAAGAGGAGGAGGTCGGCGGCGTAGGTGGGGGCGATGAGGCCTAGGGGGGCGCCGGTGATGGGGTTCGGGCGGTCTAGGCCGAGCGCTCGGGCCGGGGTCAGAGTGGCTGCTTCTACCGCCTCGGGCTCGCCCAGGCCGATGACCTGTACGCACCGGCGGACGGCCTCGTCCAGGGTGAGCGTGGAGCCTGCGATAGCGCCGTTGGAGACCAGGCGGGCGTGGCCGTCTTGTACGGTAACGTCGAGCGCGCCCAGCTTGTAGGCGCCGTCTGGGCAGCCGGTGGCCTCCATAGCGTCGGTAATCAGGGCTATGCGGTGGGGGAAGAGGCGGAAGGCCAGGCGCACGGCCGGGTCTTGCACATGGAAGCCGTCGTTGATGAGCTCAGCGGTGACGCGCGGATCCTCCATGGCCGCAGGAATCGGGCCGGGCTCGCGGTGGTGAATGCCGTTCATGGCGTTGAAAATGTGTGTGAGAATGCGGGCTCCGGCGTCGAAAGCCTGGCGGGTCTGCCCGTAATTCGCGTCGCAATGCCCCACAGCGGGCACCACTCCTGCAGCAGCCAGGCGCTCGATGGCCTCAAAGCCGTGCGCGCGCTCGGGTGCGATGGTCACCTGCCGAATGCAACCGTTTGCAGCTTCCAGGAGCTGGTCGATGGCCTCTGGCTCGGGGTCGCGCAGGCACTGTGGATCGTGCGCGCCCTTACGGCTCAGAGCAATGAAAGGGCCCTCCAGGTGGGCGCCGAGAATGTCGGGGCGGGAGGCCATGGCAGTTTGCACGCCTTGGATGTTGTGGCAGATGACGTCCAGGGGATTGGTGATCAGGCTCAGCACCTGCCGGGTGGTGCCGTGGAGCATGTGGCCGGTGCGGGCGATGGCAATGGCCTCGGGTCCGTCGTCGAAGGAGTGCTGCCAGGAGCCGTGGGAGTGAATGTCGATGAAACCTGGGGTGAGGAGCTGGCCGCGGGCGTCCACAAAACTCGTGCCGTTGACGCTCTGAGCTGGGTTGCCCTGTCTCTGGTCCGAAATTCCCTGCTCGCTAGCTGCGCTCTCCTGCGCTCGGTTGGCGTCTGGCGGGGTAGTCGGCAGCGCGGGCAGGCCGAAGGAGCGTAGGCTGGCGGCTAGGCTCTCCTCGCCCTGGCCCGTGGCTTGGATAATGCCATCGTTGGCAATGACCCAGGCCCCGCCCCGGCAGCCGCGCGCGTCAACCTGCTGGGCCTTGTAGAAAACGATAGACTGGGCGGGACCGGCTAGCGCCTGCTCAACTGCTTGCGCCTGATTCTTGAAGCTCTCTCTTGCTGCCATGGAACGCCTCCTGGCTTCCCGACGCGCCCGACTTTGGGCTTGCGTCTCGCTCTCACTCTACCGCGGCTGCGGCGGCGCTGAAACTACTACTTGTGTACTGCTTGTGTACTGCTTATGTAAGTTATTCGTACTACTTATGTAATGTAATGTAATGGCCTGAGTGTGCACTCACCATGCACTACACTGCTGGGGCCCGCCCTGAGCGCTGGTTTCGGCAAGCAAAGTAAGCTAAGCAGTCAAAACAGCCAAAGCACTCAAGGCAGGCAGGCGAGCGTGAATCAGATAAGCTGCCAGGCGGGCTTGTTGTCGTAAGCCCACTTGTAGTAGTCGCGGTTGCGCAGGCGGGAGGCCGCGGCTTCGTCAACGATAACCGTGGCATGCGGGTGGAGCTGGAGGGCGGAGGCCGGGCAGAAGGAGGAGATGCCGCCCTCTACGGTCTCAGCCACAGCCTCGGCCTTACCGGCCCCGAAGGCGAGTAGGACCAGCTGGCGGGCCTTCAAAATCGTGCCAATGCCCTGGGTGATGCAGTGGGTGGGCACCTTGTTGACGTCGTCCTCAAAGAAGCGGGCGTTGTCGATGCGGGTCTGCTCGGTCAGGGTCTTGATGCGGGTGCCCGAGGCGAGCGAGGAACCGGGCTCATTGAAGCCGATGTGCCCGTCGGTGCCGATGCCGAGGATTTGCAGGTCCACGCCGCCCGCTGCCTCAATAGCTGCGTCGTACTCGCGCCCGGCGGTCGCAATGGTGTCCAGGTTGCCGTTGGGCACGCGCACCAGGTCGGGGTTCATGCCCAGGGGCTCCACCACGGTACGGTTGATGGTGGAACGGTAGGACTGCGGGTGGTTGGGGTCCAGCCCGGCGTACTCGTCCAGGGCGAAACCGCGCACGCGAGACACGTCAATGCCTTCCGCCTTGACCTTGGCCGCCAGAGCCTTGTACGCTGCCAGAGGGCTAGAGCCAGTAGCTAGGCCCAGCACGCAGTCGGGCTTAGATTTGATGAGTTGCGCAGTGCAGTCGGCGTAAATGCGACCGGCCTCGTCCTCGTTGCTCACGATAATAACTTCTGCCATTTTTTACTCCTTATTCGTAGGTAGGCCCTTGCGACTACCTGGTTGATGATGTGGACACTTGCGAAGGTTTTCTGGCGTTTTCGGCTCTTCTGGCACTCCTTGCATTGCCTGCGCGCTCGCCCGCTGCTCGCCGGCCAGCGCCGCCCCGATGGCACCAATCAGCTTGTCGGGCGGGACCATGCTCAGGCGCTGGGAAAGCTTGAGTGAGTCAATAAAATGGCTGCTCGCGGCTCGGCGATCCAGTTCCTCTTGCGCGAGCTGGAGGAGGGCGGGACCGGCCTTGGTCACACCGCCGCCCAGCACAATCGTGGCGGGGTCGATGCTGAGCGCCGTCATTTGAATGGCGGTTGCTAGGCCGTGAATGAACATGCTCAAGACTTGGCCCGCTTGATCCTGGCCCTGCTGCGCCTGGCGAATCAGGTCTGGTAGGGGAGGGCTGGCTTGGGGCCACAGGCGGGCGAGCGCCCAGCCGGAGGTCACGGTCTCCAGGCACCCGTGCTGGCCGCAGCGGCAAGCAAAACCGTGGCTGTCCGCCGGAATATGGCCGATTTCACCGATGACCCCGCTGTAGCCGTGGTCGATGCGGCCCTGGCGAACCACGCCCGCAGCCAGGCCTGTGCCCAAGTTGATGAAGACCATGAGCGGCTGGTCGGACCCGGCGTAGGCGCCTAGAGCGGCGGCGTTTACATCGTTTTCAATGCTCACCGGTATCTGGAGCTCAGTCTTGAGCGCCCGGCCCAGGTTTGCGTGGCGCAGGCGGAGGTTCACCGCGTCCCACACTTCGCCGGTAGCGTTATTGACACGGCCGGGAATGCCTACTCCCAGGCTGCTTACGGGCGGTGCTCCCTGGCTGCTGGTCTGCGCTTGTAGCTCGCGGGCCGTGCTGATGAGGTCGGCCAGCACAGCTTGGCTGCCGGGGTGGGTAGGACGGCGGGTTTGGGCCACAATGCGGCCCTGGCTGTCAAGAGCGATGCCCTCGATTTTGGTGCCGCCTATGTCAATACCCAGTTTCAGCCCGTCCACCGCTGGCCCGCGGTCGGCTCCCTGCGCTCGCTCACTGGCAGGTGCCCCTTGCTGTGCTTCCATGTTCATCACTCGTCTATCACTGGTTCATTGCTTGCCCGGGCGGCCCTCAGCGCTGGGCTGCTGCTCCGGCAGCGGCTTTCATGGCCGTGGCGATGGAAACTGCTGGGTCGTGGTAGGGCACGAGCGTGGCCTGGAAGGCGTGGTAAAGGTCGGATTTGCCGGGCCAGACCGTGCCGACCACCTGATTGCGCTCGTCCAACTGGTGGAACCAGGAGCCCTGCTCGTGGTCAATGACGTACTCGTCTGCGTACTGGCAGAAGGTCTCGTACCAGCGCTCGTACTCCTCCTTGCCGGTCACCCGGTAGAGGGTGGCGGAAGTGTTGAAGGCCTCGGCCAGGGTCCAGTGCATACGGTCGTGCACCACTGGCTCTCCGGCCCAATTCGTGGTGTAGACAATGCCGGGCTCGCCGTCCGCGTTCCAGCCGTCCGCGATGGCTTGGGCGAAAAGATGCTCGGCTGCATCGATGTAAGGCTTGCGGTCGGCCTCGCCCGGGAAGGCACTCACTGCGTACTGGGTGATGAGCCGGGCCCACTCAATGCCGTGGCCGGGGGTGGCACCGTAGGGCTTGAACTGGTCGGCCTTGTTGCTTTCGTTGTACTCCAGCTGGGCTTCCCAGGCCTCGTTGAAATGCTCGGGAATGCGCCAGCCGTTGCCCTTGGCCCACTCGATTACGTGGCGGACAATGCGGCCCGCGCGCTGGCGGTAGGTCTCGTCGCCCGTGGCATCGGCTACGGCCAGGAAGGCTTCGGTGGAGTGCATGTTCGCGTTCAGGCCGCGGTAGGGGTCGAGCTGCGTGAACTCGGTGTTCCAAGTGTCCACGGCCAGGCCCTGCTCGTCGTCCCAGAAGTACTTGTTGAAGGTCTCCAGGGCCAAGTCGAAGAGCTTGCGGGCGTCCGGGTCGCCGGCCAGGAGCGCGGAGGAGGAGGCGAGGAGCACGAAGGCGTGCGTGTAGCAGCTCTTGCCTGGCTCGATGTCGCCATCCCAGCTGCGGGAGGGGTACCAGCCGCCGTGCTCGCTGTCGTGCAGGTAGCCCAGGAGGCCGCGAACGCCCTCGTGAACCAGCTCTGGCGCGCCCTCGTAGCCCAGCATGGCGCCGATGGAGTAGACGTGGGTCATGCGGCAGGTGATCCAGGTTTGAATGCCCTGGCTGTGGTCCAGGCTGCCGTCGTCGTTGAGCCAGCCGGAGCCGCCCTGCTCGGTGGGGAAGCCGCGGCCGAAATCTAGGAAGCCGTATGTTTGCGCGGCCATGAAAATGCGATTTGCCTCTGTGCCTAAGCGGTATTTGGGATTGCTGCTAGAGCTAGTTGCTGCTGCCATGGGAACCTTCCTCTGCGATGAGTCTGCTGCGCTCGCTGCCTTGGAGCGTGGTGCGCTATATATCCTAGCTATTCCTAGCTACAAGCCTATCACTTATTTTGTAAAGACTCTAAACTTATAGCTGGGGCCGACGCGCGGGGCTGGGCTGCTTGTCTGGGAAGGGGCGGCAAAGCCTGAATTTCCTGAGCACTGCGGTAGAATGACCTATGAGAGCTAAATGGTTCTGGCAGAGCGGGCAGAGTGGAAAGGGCGTGTTGATGACGGATAATGTTAAGACCCTTTCTAAAGCGATTCCCGAGTCGGTGCGCCGCCACAACCGTTCGGTGCTCCTCCAATTGCTCTACCCGGATAGGGCTCTGACGCGGGCGGACCTGGCGCGGGCTTCGGGCCTTACCCGGGTGGCGGTTTCCGACATCGTTGCCCGCCTGCTGGAGGAGGGGTTGCTGGCGCAGATGGGACCGAGTCCGGCTTCGGGGCCTGGCAAGCGCGGGAGGCTGCTCAAAATTGACCCCATGAGCCGCAATATTATAACGATGGATTTGTCGGCGCCTTACGTGTTTCGGGGGGCCGTGATGAACCTGCTCGGCCAGGTGCTCGCGCGCGACGAAATAGCCCTGGGAGCCTTTGAGCACGCTCCCATCGGCCTGGTGGGGCAGCTCTACGATTCGTTGGCCTGGCGAGCGCAGGCGCCCATCTTGGGCGTGGGGATTGCCAGCCCAGGTGTTGTGGGGGCGAGCGGGGTGGTGGACGACGCGCTCAACCTGGGCTGGGTCAAGGTGGACCTTAAGGAATACGTGGGCCAGCACACTGCCGCGCCCGTGCTGGTGGAAAACGATGCAAATGCGGAGGCCATAGCCGAGCAGCAGTTCGGCTCCGGCGGCGAGGACCTGCTCCTGGTGCATTTGGCTCAGGGCGTGGGCGCGGGCATTGTGGTGGGCGGCCAGCTGGTGCGCGGGCGCAACCGGGCGTCGGGCGAAATCGGCCATATTGTGGTTGACTCGCAGGGGCCGCTCTGCCGCTGCGGAAAGCGGGGCTGCCTGGAGACCTACCTCGCCGTTCCGCGGCTGATTGAGCAGGTGGAGGGCCAGCCGAGCCAGGCCAGGGCCACGCTCGCCAGGGCCGGGCACCTACTGGGGCGCGCTCTCTCGATGCCCGTGGGCCTGCTCGACCTGCCGCAGATTGCGATTATGGGCCCAGCGCGGGTGGCCAATCAGACCTTCATTGGGGCCTTGGCGCAGACGCTCAACGACTCGCTCGCCACCAAGTTCCACGCCCCCGTCATCGTCCGCCGCTCGGTCCTAGGCGAGGACGCGGCCCTCCTAGGCGCCTGCGCGCAAGTAATAGAGCAGCAGCTCTACGCCGACTCCCGCGCCTGAGCGGGAAGATTCGTGTCCGTACCCATCTCCTGCTAATATAAGTACCCGTATGTGTCTGTGTGGCGTGTGCGCTGCGCTGTGCTTGTTCTGCACTGAGCGCGGCAGCTACTCAGCAGGCCTACTGCGGGCGTAGTTCATCGGTAGAATGGAAGCTTCCCAAGCTTCAGAGGCGGGTTCGATTCCCGTCGCCCGCTCCGGTGTACGAATTTTATTACAGTGGTTTCTCGAATTTTTACTTGTGGGCTACACTTGCTGTAAGGCTGTTGGTGGCCTAGGGAATTGGGTGTTTTCTCGACCTGGATGGGTTTGTCAGCGTGGAAGGAGGGGAAATATGAGCACCACTACAACAAGTCTGGATATAGCTGCTTGGCTGATTTGGCTCGCCAACGAAGAGGGCAAAGATATGAGTGTGCTTCCCCTTCAAAAGATGGTTACGTTGGCGCAGAGTTTGTTTGGGTACACCACTCATACCAAGCTCTACAATGAGAATATTTATGCGTTTGAGTACGGGCCTGTAACGCAAGGGGTGCTGACCTGCTACGGGGGCAGCAAAGAGCCGATTGTGCGGCCTCGCACGGAGGTGAAGGCGCTTCCCGATGAACAGCTGGGGGCTATTGCGAGTATTTGGGATTTGTGCTCGCCCTTAAAACCGTCGCAGTTGGTGGATGTGACGCACGACGTGGGCCCTTGGAAGCCTTACCGCAATCCAAATAATAATTTTACGGTGATTCCTTGGAATGAGTTCGTGGCGGCTTGGCCCGAGTATGAGCGTGCTGCGCAAAGCTACAATTCTGTCAGCAATGCCCATGTTGATAGGACTTCCAGCAATATTGAGATTCCAGAATCCATGCTCGGTGATTTTGATCAGCAAATATTCCTGGCGCAGCAAAACGCATATTCGCAGGCCCCTCGTCGGTAGGGCCTCATGTCTGATCAGGTGCCCTACGCTGTCACGCTTGATGTCAACATTTATCTGACGGTGGCTAGGGAGCTGGGTGCTGGCTTTAGCCTTGCAGATTTTTACGGGCGGGTGAAAGCGGCTCAGCAGTCGGGCAATGATGTATTTTGCTTATTTGCTACCCTGCTCGCTCCGCACCCTGACGGCGGCAAAATCGAAATTTGGACCGGGGAACATATTGTAAAAACCGCCCTCTACAAGGCCAGGCAGCCGAGCCAGGGAAGTAGGTCAGAGGCGACTGGATTGGGCTGGACACCAGCAGATTCGCAGTGCATCGCCGATTTAGTGATGGACCTCAAAACGCTGACTGGCGGCGGTTTTCTACTTCAAGACGGGACCTACTTCCATCCTCCAATGGATTACGAGGATGGATGCGTGATGCAGTGCGCCAAGAAAGCGCATTCCGATTCGGGGCTGTGCAAGCGCATTTGCATTACGTATGACAAGGAAATGATAATCGCCAGTCGCAGAGCCCGCGAGGTGGAGGTACTCTCGCCAGAGGCCTGGTGCGCGCGAGTCAAAATGATTCGGCGGAGCCGACAGATTGCGCGGATACGGGGCAATGCGCAGTAATGAAGGGCTGCTGCCGGCAGCGATGGGTCATTTGGCTGGCACGGGCTGGAGGGCGTGTTTGCCGTGGGTCTGTCGGCGTTTGGCTAAGTGGTATCCGGCGTAGGCTAGGGCTGATAGGGCGCTGGCGGCGAGGAGTCCGCCTCCGCTCCATTGCTGGAGGGGGATGGCTCCGGCGTTGGGGAGGTTGAAGTCGGGTGCCCATCGTGCGTAGAGGGTCATGTTGGTGGTGACGTTTTGGCTAAAGTCCCAGCGGCTACCTCCGGCGGGCTGGGTGTACCAGCCTACGAGTTTGTATCCAGTGTAGGTTGGTGGTGGTGTGGGTTCGCTGACCGGTGTAGGTGGGTTAAGTGGTACGACATCGTCGCTGTGCATAGTGCCGCCTTGCGGGTCAAAGGTGACGGCTGAGCCTTTGACGAGTTGGGAGATGATACCGGAAAACAGTACACGCTCCCCGTGGGCGTTGGGGAGGCCGATGTTGTTTGAGTTGAATTGGTATTTGTGGTCTCCTGGGTAGGAGCGGGGCCAGGTGAATTGGCCGGTGCTGGTGTTGTAGGTTCCTCCGGCTGGCTGTGAGTATTCGTTTCTGCTGCCGTCGGCGTTGGCGGAGTGGAAGGAGTCGGCGTATTTGTCTGGAGTGTGGCTGACGATGGCGGGCCCGAGGGTGAGTGGTGCGCTGGAATAGTTGGGCAGATCAGGCAGGCGAATCTGTTGACCTGTAATGTAAAGATAGCCAGGTACCAGTTTAGTGAATTTGCTCCAGTCGATAGGGCTGATATCTGCAATCTGGTTGTTAGATAAGTATAGAGACTGAATGCTGGGTGCTAGTACGTTCCAGTTTATGGTATCAAGTCGGTCAATCTTATTGTTAGCGAGAGTCAAGTTTGCGAGTTTGGTGTATTGGCTCCAGTCGACGGTGGGTAGGCTCGCGCTGGTAATTTGATTCTTCGACAGGTAGAGAGTTTCTAGATTTGTGTTACCGGCGAGCGTGCCAAGGACTGCAATTTTATTGTTATCAAGATACAGTGTTGTGAGTGCTCCCATATTGGTCAATGGGCTGATATTGCCAATCTGATTATTATTGAGATTTAGCACCTTCAGTTTGGTGTATTGGCTCCAGTTGACGCTAAGGAGACTGCTACTTGTGAGCTGATTGTTGTGCAGATAGAGGTAGACAAGGTTGGGGCTGTTCAACGCGCCTAATGTGGTGATTTGATTTTGCGATAGGTCAAGGTAGCCGAGGCTAGGAATATCTGACAGTAGCGTCGAACTAGTGATTTTATTGTTGTCTAATCTTAAATACTGTAGTTTTGTGAGCTGGCTCCAGTTGACACTCGTTAAACTCGCGTTGGTCAAGTTGTTGTTTTGTAATTCGAGTCCTGCACCGTAGCCGCCTATATCCCCTCGTAGGTTGGGATTAGCTAGAGGACCCAGGGTGCTGATCTCATTGTTGGCTGCGTACAGTCTTGTGAGTGCTGGCATACCAGTCAATGGGCTGATATCAGTTATCTTGTTGTAGTCGATTCTTAGGGTGTCAAGTTTGGTGAGGGTGGGCCAGGGTACGGTGGTGAGGCTGGTGCTGGTCATCTCGCTGTAGGAGAGGTCCACGTAGGTGAGTTTTGGTAGGTTGCGGTAGTCGCCCAGCTGGGTGAGTTTGTTGTGGCTGGCGTAGATGCCGCCAAGTGCTGGCATGTCGTGGATGGGGCTCATATCTTCCAGGAGGTTGTTATTAATTAAGATACCTGGGAGTTTGGTGAATTGGCTCCAGTTGACGGTGCTGATATCGCTAATTTGATTGTTTGATAGGTCTAGGCCAGGGCCAGGGCTACGGCCCCTACCAGGGTCTGTGTCGAGACTGACTAGTCCGCGTAGGGTGCCGAGGTATGTGATGGCGTTGTTATTGAGCCGGAGTACGGTGAGTGCTCCCATGTTGACGAGTGGGCTTGTGTCGCTGATTTGGTTGTGGTCGAGGTAGAGGTCTTTGAGTGCGCTGAATTGGCTCCAGTTGACGGTGCTGATGTCGCTGATTTGATTGTTGGATAGGTCTAGGCCGGGGTCGAATTGGCCTGTGGTGAGACTGACGAGTCCGCGTAGGGTGCCGAGGTATGTGATGGCGTTGTTATTGAGCCGGAGTACGGTGAGTGCTCCCATGTTGACGAGTGGGCTGGTATCGCTGATTTGGTTGTGGTCGAGGTAGAGATTTTTGAGTTTGGTGAACTGAGCCCAGTTGACGGTGCTGAGGTCGGTGAGTTGGTTTTCTGCTAGGTCGAGGCCGTAGTCGTTGGGGTCGGAGCCGGTGAGGTTGACGAGTCCTCGTAGGGTGCCGAGGCGTGTGAGTTTGTTGTTGCGTAAGCCGAGGTTGGTGAGCGCTGGCATGTCGACGAGTGGGCTGGCATCAGCAATCTGATTGCCTTCCAGTCTGAGTATTTTGAGGTTGGGCAGACTTGACCAGGTGAAGGCCCCTATGCCAGTGAGTTGATTATTGGAAAGGTCTAGAGTATCGATTTGGGTTATGGTAGTCAGTCCTGCGAGTGCAGTCATAGTTGTGAGACCGCAGACTACCCTGAGGTACCTGAGTTTGCTGAGTGTGCTGAGAGGTGTCAAATCAACACTAGCGAAATTGCCAGAGAGAGTAATACTTTGTAGCTCTGTGAGTTGTTGGCAACCTTCAAGGCTGACGGTACCCCGAGCACTGATGTCGATCAAGGTAATTGAAGTTATATCGGCATTAGTGATTGTGTCACTTGGTGTTTTGTACCTATTGCTTGCTACTGCGCTGGCTACTTGTGGGTCGGGGAAGCATTGGGTAAAGGTGGATGCGCCTATCACGCAGGAGTAGGGTTGGGCGCCGCCGCCTAGTGGGGTGAGTTTGGGGGTGGGGTCTTGCTTGGCTTGGGGGGTTGGAACTGCGTGTTTGGACTCGTCGTTTGAGGGTGTGGAGTGTTGCGGGTTTGGCGAGTTTTCTGCCTTGGGAGCGGCGGAGGCCAGGCTGCTTTGCGGGACTTCTGCGGTGGGGGAGGACTGCTGGGATTGGCTGCTTGGTGAGGTCTCTGTAGTTAGGGAGTCTTGTTGGGTGTGCTGGTGAGGCTGGGATTGGTTGTTGGCTGGTGCTGAACTGGTGGGCTCTGACTCGGCGTGGGCTAGTGCGGGTGCCGCTAAATTAGCGGACCCCCCCCCCAGGACCGTTATGGACAAGAGCACTGCTAGCATGCTTACTGTGCGGAACCGACGCATAGTCATCCAACACCCCTTTTATTTGCTGCAGCGGCTATTAGATTAGGCCCTGCGGTAGCAACGTTGACTGCCTACTGAGGAGCTTCCCCAAGCGCTCGCAGGCATAAATCCCAATAAATCACCATTAGTCTAGCAGGTTATGCTGGAAACTGCCGGTTTGACGAGCTTACATGCTTGTGGTGCGTTTGTGGCCTAACGTGCGCTGCACGCGTGGGAAGCGTGCGCAAAGGGTTGTGCTGCCTGGCGTTTGCTGGTATCCGGGCGTGCTGCCCAGAGCGGGGTGCGCGGGGTTCGTTGGTGAGTGCGGATGGGGGCGGCTGGGTGCGGGTGGTGCTGGTCGGAGTTTTGGGTGGCCTGCGGGAGCTGGGGGGTTGCCAGCGTTACTGGCATGGGCGTAAAGTGGGCGTATTGACTATGTGATCGTCAGCTGCTGCCGGACTGAACCGGGAGGGGTCGGCTCGATCATCGAAGAGCCAAGGGGACCTCAAATGGGCGAATATAAGGGCGATTCATCTGCCGACGATGGGCTTGGGCACGACCAGCCGGGCGATTATGAGCGTGGGCAGGCGCCCGAGCGGGAGTCGATGACCTGTCCCCACTGTGGGGCCACTTACGAGCCGGGCAGCCGCTTCTGCCAGGTCTGCGGCTCCACGCTCAGCGACTCAACTGCGCCGACGCAAGGCAGCGAGCCCACACCTGCTACGCCTGCCGCACCGGGCAAGGAGTCCGCTGCAAGCAGTGGCTCTGCCCCTGCCGCCGCTGCAGGCGCTTCGACCCAGCCCAGCGAGCCATCTGCTTCTGCCGATCGTGCAGCCACAGCGGCTATTCCTACTACCGCATCGGCCCCTGCTGCCCCTGAATCTGCTGCCTCTGCTGGAGTCGAGCCCGTCGCTGAGCCTACTGCCAATGTTGCTGCTGAGTCTGCTGCCTATGCTCCCGCTGCCTCAGAGCAGGCTAGTGCGCCTTCCGTTCCTGCCACGCCCGCTGTGCCAGTCTTGGCTTCGGCCCCTGCTACCGCGCCCGATTCGTACGCTTCTGCTCAGCCGGTTTCTTCTGCTCAGCCAGCTCTTTCTGCTCAGCCAGCTCCCGGTGCATGGGCACCGCAGGGTTCGCCGGTCATGAACGCTGCCCCGGCTGGCGGCCCGGCCCCGCTAATGGTGGCCGAAGTGCAGCCCATGCTAGGAGATAAGTTACAGACCGTCTGGTACACCAAAAAGGGCCGTTTTGCTTGGATTGCCAGCGTTATCGCCGTTATTGTGGTGGTGACCTTGGCTCTGGTGGTGCCCAATATTCAGGCCATTGCTATTTCGCTGGGCCTGACTCCTCAAAACCCCTTAGCGGTCACCATGCTCTCCATGCGCGACTTGCCCAAGGCCTCCTCTGCGAATATGAGTTTCAATCTCAAAGGCCCCTCAGGGGAGGAACTTTTCAAGCTGGACGGCTATTACGCTCTGGGCGAGAACACCGATAAGTCAGTGGTCGATTTTACCTTGAGCGTAGAGGGTGACAAGGTTCGCGCCCTCTGGGACAAGGGCGGTTTCTACATCGGCAGCGACGACGACTACAACTACACCTACATCAACGCGGACGACGTGCATAATGACCTTCGCGGGAGTGAGTTCAACTGTCTGCCCGCCAAAACTGACGCTGCCACTTGCTACGACGGTGCCTCCCTCTACGAGTTTGAACAGGCTATCGTCAAGGATGGCCACTGGAATACCGCTGCTGCGATCCGGGCCCTGCAAAAGCAGTCGGACAAACTGAAAAAGCAGCACGCCAGCCTCCTGCGTCACAGCACGGACAACGACAAATACACGCAGGCCCAGATGAACACTATTAACAAGCAGTGGGGGTTGTCGCTCAGCCGTTTCTTCATTAAGACGCTTGAGAAAAAGGACGTCAAAGACGCTGTATTCCCCAACACTACAAGTGTGAAAGAGGGCGACGGCACCCGCTTGGATTACTCCATCGACTTCGAGCAGATAGTCCGCGCTTTCAGCCAGCACATGCTCGACACTCGTAAAACCTACCCAGAGCTGAGTAACTATTTGAACGACATCTTTAGGTCATTCGGGCAGTCATACCGGGAGTTGTTTGAGGCCGGTGTTGACTTCCAGATGCCCAAGAGCGTAGGTCTGCGCCAGCTCCAGGTGAGTTTAGAGATGGACGGCAACAAAGCCCTGAAATCCATCTCGTATAAGGCCAAGAATGCCTTCAGCTTGGACTTCGCCGTCAGTAAGGTCAACCGGGTCAAGGTTGATACCGCCGATCTGGACAGCTTCGTCAGCAAGGCTCAGAAAGGGGAGTCCCTGCAAGAAAGCTTAACGAACCCTTGGCGCAGTAAGCTGCGCAGCCCGCTCGACCGGTATTCAGACGGCGATTGGGACGACTTAGATGACTGGGGAGATTCCAAGGATTCCAAGGGCTTTGGCGATTGGGATGACATCGACAATCCAAACAGCTCGGATTCGGGTAAGTCGGATTCGGGCAAGTCGGATTCGGATGATTCCGATGATTCGGACGACTTAGACGGGTTCGATTTCTCCGATGACGGCGTCCACGCCCAGCCTTCCCGGGCACTCGTCCAGCGTTTGGAATAGCCCAAGAGGGCGTCGGGCGCGTATCTGCCGGATTTCAAAGAAGCCTCGCCCGAGGCCATCGTAAGAATAATGCGTGCAAAAGTGCGCTCCAAGCACTATCGTGAGAGAGTATGAGCCAAAGCAACGAAGATGAAGCAGTAGTGCCAGGCACCGTGGGCGAACCCCAACGAGTGAGCGTGGTCAAATATTCGCGCAAAAACGGACAGGCGAACGTGCGGCGGCCTATGTTCTTGCTCTTGCACGGATGGGGGTCAAACGAAGAGGACATAGCCGACATCATGCGCTACGTGGCCCCCTACAGCGACTACGCTTCCCTGCGCGCGCCCATGACCGTGCCCGGCTCGGAAAGCGGCATGTTTGGGCCCGGATACACCTGGTTCCACCGTTCTCGGCCCCAGGGCGAGGATCTGGACCGCGACGGGTTCGCTGCCGCCTCAGCTATCGACGAATGGGTTCAAGCCAATCTGCCTGCAGAGCGAGACGTGGTCGTCATGGGCTTTTCTCAGGGCGGTATGTTGGCCGCCCACCTGCTGCGGATCAACCCTGAGCGTTACCGGGCAGCTATTTCACTCTCTGGCTTTTTGGCACCGGGCGAAGTGGAGGGCACGGCTCCTGCCGATGAGCGTCTGGCAGCTATGGAAAAGCCTGTGTTTTATGGTTTCGGCACCGACGACCCAATGGTTCCGCGCTACGAGTCGCACGCTTTTGCGGCCTGGTTGGACGAACATGTCTGGCTGCGCTCGCAAGCCTACGAAGGCTTAGATCACTCAGTCTCTATGGTGGAGCTGGGCGATATCCGCCGGTGGCTGGCCGACATCGACGTGACCTCCGGGCTCATGTGAGCGCGCTGGTGCGTGGCAGAGCGTAGCGGGCGGCGGCAAGCAGTAGAGCGCGGTGTCAGCGGGTATCTGCGGTAGATCTGAGCGGGCGGGCGAGCGTGGTCGCGCTCTTGCTCGCGCTCACACGACCGAATCGTTGTCCACCTGCATCACGTACACGTTGCGCCGCAAGTCTCTGGCGAGGCTGCGCGGAATCTCACCCGCTTCCACCATGTCTTGAATCACCGAAAGCTCGGTGGCGTATCCTTCGCGCTTGACTTCCTCCACAGATTCGCGCATTTCGGGCACTTCGCCGAACTCAGTCTTGCCTTCTGCCGAAGACTCGATGAGCTGGTGGTTGATGATTGTGGTCAGCAGATCCTCAGTTTTGAACCGTCCCTTGCCCAGTTCGGCGTAGAGCTGCTCGACCACATGGTGGTTGAGTTCAGCCTGCAAGTCGCGCCCGGCCAAAAAGACTTCGTTCTCAGAAATCTTGGGGGTCATGTGCCGCAGGCGGTGAATCAGGTGGCGGATGAGGCCTTGAGCGCGGCGTATAGCAATATGAATGTGCCACTTAAATTCGCTGCCCTCGTCCAGGTGGGCCAGGGAATTCGTGATGTGCTCCAGCGTGTTTTCGGCGGCTTGCTCGCGCGATTCCAGGGAGTAGGTGTGGTCGGCTTCGGGAGCTTGCTGGGCGACCTGGCTCGCGTCTGTTGCCTCGCTGTCGCTGCTGCCCTCCCCGGCGCCCGCCTTGTTGTTCTCCTTGCTTTTTGCATTCTCGCTCTCCAGCCTGTTGCTCTCTTTGCGGATTTCCTCGAGCCTTTGCTCCATAAATTCCTGCTCCCACTGCAGGGTCTGGAGCTGTAGGGCCTGGGGTTCGCGCGGATTGTAGAGCCCAATTTGCGACTTTAGGCGCGAAATGCGCTGATTGTAGAGCGTGATGACATGCTGCACGGCCAGGCGGTTGCTGTCCGTAATGTGAGAGGAAAGCTCTTCGACCGTGCGCCGGAGCACCTCGATGGACTCCTCCACCTGCTCAGTTTCAACGCCCTGACTTTTGGCCGGTGCGAGCAGGGGCAGGCCGAAGTTGGCCAGGAGGAGGGTGACGACGATTACGCCCGCGGCTACGAAAATCAGCTCGTTGCGCATGGGGAAGGTGGCGCCGGAAGCGAGTGCGTAGGGGATGGTCAGCACTAAGGAGAGGGTAATCGTGCCCTTGGGGCCGCCCAGGGTCATCACTGCTGCCGAGCGCAGGCGGCGGCGGGTCATAGGCACACGTTTGCCGGTTTCGGGGTTGGTGGCGAAGAAGAGCACACCCACCACCCACATAAAGCGCACGATTATGACGGTGCAGGAGACTAGGGCGATGGTGGCGAGCAGGGTGATGTTGCCCACCTTCCTATCCCCCCAAGAGGTCAGGATGGCGGAGGGCAGGAGCATGCCGAGAATGACGAACACCGCGCCGTTCAGGCAGAAGGAGAGCACCTTCCACACGGACGCGGAGACGATATTGGTTTTGGAGGTGTTGGGGCCGATGGCTGTGCGGTCGAAACGGGCCATGAGCCCGGTGGCCACCACGGCGAGCACACCTGAAACGTGGAGCCAGTTTTGCGCTACCAGGTAAATCAAGAACGGTAGGAAGAGTTCGAGCAAGATGCGGGTGGTCATGGACTCCCAGCCCAGCTTGCGGGCTGTTTCGAAGGCCCAGTTGGTGATGAGGCCCATGAGCGCGCCAAAAATTATGCCGCCGATGAAGGAGATGAAGAAGCTGCTTATGGCGCTCGCGGGCGAGAAAAATCCGGTTACTGCGGACAAAATGGCGAACTGGAAGCCAATAACGCCTGTGGCATCGTTGAAGAGTGATTCTCCGACCAAAATTGAGCGCTGGCGGTCGGTCAGGTCCGCGTCTTTGCCGATGGAGGAGACGGCCACAGCATCGGTAGGACCCAGAGCAGCACCCAGGGCGAGCGCGGCTGCCAGCGGGTACATGGGCCAGACGGCGTGCAGGAGCACTCCGACCATCAGCATGGTGAACGCGGCTAAGCCAATGGCGAGCGAGAGTGAGAGGTTGAGCGTCTTGGAAAGCTGTACTTTGTCAATCGTATGGGCTTCGTAGTAGAGCAGGGGCGCGATGAAAAGTACCATAAAGAGCTCTGGGTCCAGGCGCATGGGAGGGAAAAATGGCAGGAGAGCCATCACAATTCCCAGGGCGATTTGCACCAGGGGCGTGGATATACGCGGTATAAAACGGCTAATAAATGAGGAGATGAGCACAGCCGCCATAATGCTGAGAATGAGAGTAAAAAGTTCCACTGGCAGCCTTTCTATTCTTGTGCCCCTTGCCTTCGGCGCACGTTCTTATTGGTGCACTCCTGCCGGCCTTGCACATATATTTGCTCCGACTGTTGTGAGCGTCACCGTCTCACAGTCAGTCGTCCACACGGTCCCCGCTGTAGCCCTGCCTTGTGGATGAGCGAGTGAAGATAGCGTTCACAAGGTACACAAGGTCTAGATACAGTTTGCCAAAGCTGACAGAATGTTTATGTAAATATTATATGAAATTAGGAATACGCAAACAGCGAATTGCGTTGATGAGTACAGAAGTCACAAATACAAAACACCGACCCAGAAGAAAGGCCGGCTTCATTTATGTCGAGAAACTTGACTAATTCAACTATTCAGCCAAGTAACCAACTCAATGCACATACCGATGCAACTACGCTAACCCCGCACACCGCCGCAACTCAGCCTGGAGCAGGCAGCGAGCGCTTGGGGACGAGCGAGGTACAAGCCCAGCAAGACACCGCCTGGCACGCCCTGAGCGTCCAAGGTGCGCTGGCCACGCTCAAAACAGGCCGCCAGGGGCTCTCCGCCTCCGAAGCTCAGCGCCGCCTGCAGCTCTTTGGTCCCAACGCGCTGGCCCAGGGCGAGCGCAAACCCAAGTGGAAACTGGCCTTAGAGCAGTTCACCAGCCCCCTGATTGCCGTGCTCATTGTCTGCGGCATCATCACTATTTTCTTGGGCCACTATGTGGACGCGGGCGCAATTTTTGTAGTGTTGATTTTGAACGCCATTATCGGCTTCGTTCAGGAGTCTAAGGCAGATAAGGCCGTGGAAGCGCTCACTTCGCTGGCCTCGCCCACCACGCGCATTATGCGTGACGGTGACGCCATGACCATCGACGCTGCCGACCTGGTGCCGGGCGACCTGGTTCTGCTCGAATCCGGCGACCGCGTGCCCGCCGACTTGCGCTTAATCGATGCCATCCACCTAAAAATTAACGAATCTATGCTCACAGGTGAAAGTGAGGACGCTCGCAAGGGCACGCAGGAGGTGGAGACCGACGCGGCCCTGGGAGATCGGCTCAATATCGCTTTTTCCGGGACTATGGTCACTTCCGGGCGCGGCCAGGGCGTGGTTGTAGCCACGGGCGGCGACACGGAGTTGGGCGAAATCAACGATTTGGTCCACGTTTCCAAGGGTTTGACGCCCCTGCAAAAGATTTTGAAGCGGGCGGAGACGGGCATTGCCATCGCTGTCATTTTGGTAGCGGTGTTCGTCTTCATTGGCGGCGCTATCATCAACGGCGACCCGGCCCAGGCCTTCCTTTCGGCGGTTTCGCTGGTGGTGGCCTCCATGCCCGAGGCTCTGCCGATTGTGCTCACGGTCGCTATGGCCTTGGGCGTCTCGCGCATGGCCCAGTACAACGCGATTGTGCGCTCGCTACCGGCTGTGGAGACCCTGGGCTCCATCACGGTCATTGGCTCCGACAAGACGGGCACGCTCACGCAGAACCGGATGAGCGTGGAGCAGGTGACGGTGGGCGGCGGCGGTCCCCAGCAGCTCTGTGACCTGACCAGCGGCGGCTCCCAGAATTCGGCCCCAGCCCAGGGTGTGCAGGCCCTCTTGCAGGCGGGTGCTTTGACGAACGAAGCGCAGCGGGTGCAGAACGACCAGGGTCTCATCACCTACTCCGGCGACGCGGTCGATATGGCTATGGCTCGCGCGGCTGACGAGGCCGGTGCGGTCAGCTCCCAGGAGTTGGAATCGCCCATTGCCCTGCAAACGCCCTACGAGCCCGAGCTCCTGCATTCCATGACCATCCGCCAGCAGGCCGACGGCTCCCTGGTCCAGCACGTCAAGGGCGCCCCCGACGCGGTGTTGGCTATGTGTACCACCATGCAAGACGAGCAAGGCCAGCAGCTACCGCTGGACGCGGACGCTGTGCATGCGGCCTACGAACAGATGGGTATCCAGGGCTTGCGCGTGATTGGCGTGGCCGCTCGCCCAATTCCGTCCGGCGACGACCTCCAGTCCCACAAGCGCGCGCACGACATGACCTTCCTGGGTCTTGAGGGCATGCTCGACCCGCCGCGCGAGGGTGTGCGCGAGGCCATTGAGCAGAGCGCTCAGGCCGGCATCCGCGTCATCATGATTACCGGCGACCACCCGGTCACGGCTGCGGCCATCGGTCAGCGCCTAGGCCTCAAGTCCACCGGTCAAGCCCTCACCGGCTCGGAAATGCTGGGTATGAGCGACGAAGTACTCGCCGCCCGCCTGCGCGAAACGTCCATCGCCGCCCGCGTCTCCCCGCAAGACAAGCTGCGCATTGTGGAGACCCTGCAGGCCCAGGGCGAGGTCGTGGCGGTCACAGGCGACGGCGTGAACGATGCGCCTGCGCTCAAGGCCGCTTCGGTGGGTATCGCCATGGGCGAGTCCGGCACCGACGTGGCCCGCGAGGCCTCGGACGTGGTCTTGACTGACGACAATTTCGTCACGATTACCCACGCGGTTCGCCAGGGTCGTGTCACCTTCAAAGCCATCCGCGGCTCGGCCTACTTCCTCCTGGCTACGGCTGCGGCGGCCATGATTGCTGTGGGCGTGAACGTAATTGCAGACATGCCCCTGCTCTTCCTGCCCCTGCAGATGCTCTGGATTAACTTCGTGACCAACGGCGTGCAAGACATCGCCCTGGGCTTCGAACCCGGAGACGGCGAAGAGCTCAACGCCCCGCCTCGCGCCCGGTCGGAGGGCTTGCTTTCCAACACCCTGTGGTCGCGCGTGGCGGTCTGCGGCCTGTGGATGGCCACCTGTGTGTTGGTCCTCTTCCATGTGAGCGTTTCGCGCGGCATGGATCTGGCTCAAGCGCGAACCCTGGCCCTGACCCTGCTGGTGCTCTTCAACTTCTTCGTCGCCATGTCGGCCCGGTCCGAGACCAAGCTGATTGTGCAGTTGAACCCCTTGAGCAACAAGTTCCTGCTCCTGGCTTCGCTGGTGGCGCTCGCTATTCACGCTGGCGCTATCTACTGGCCTGCGCTGGCTGGCGTGCTAGGCATGGCACCCCTGAGCCTGGCCCAGTGGGGTCTGTGCCTGGCAGTCGGGCTCACGGTGCTCATCTTCTGCGAGGGAGACAAGCTGATCCGCCAGCTTTTGGCCCGCCACGGTCACACTCCGCGCTCGGCCCTGGCCCGCACCCACCGTTCCATAGCGGCCATGCTCCGTCCCGAGCAGCAGTGAAAGGGTTCGTGCCTGGCAGCCATACAACAATGCGCTGTTGGGCACATTGAGCTGAAACGCACACCACTGCGGCGTCGTCTCTAATAGGCGGCGCCGTCTTGTGCCACACTAGTAGTGTGAACGTTTCAAACTCCCGCCAACTCTGGGCCCCGGCTATGGCTCAGGCCTTGCAAGAGGCAGCCCGGGCAGGCGCTCAGGGCGATGTCCCAGTCGGCGCTGTCGTCCTGGATTCGCGCGGGCAGGTCGTGTCTACGGGCCGCAACCAGCGGGAAGCCCAGGGCGATCCTCTCTCTCATGCCGAGATGGAGGCCCTGCGCTCGGCGGCGAGCGCGCTGGGCACCTGGAATCTCTCCGCCTGCACCCTGCTAGTCACGCTGGAACCCTGCCCCATGTGCGCTGGCGCTGCTCTCTCCTGCCACATCGACCGCATTGTTTTCGGTGCCTGGGATCCGAAAATGGGTGCCTGCGGGTCTGTCTGGGACCTGCCGCGCGACCCGCATATTGGTGCGCACCCCGAGATTGTCGGCGGTTTTGCCGAGTCCGACTGCGCTGCCGTCCTCAACGATTTTTTCGCCGCCCGCCGCCGCTAGTAGCTTCCCCAAGCCTGTGTTCCCGCTCAAACGGGCTGCTTCCGTAGCAAGTTCGTAGTCCATCCGTAGTCAACCTGCGATCCAATCAACCCCTGGCACATTCGTGTCCAACATGTGGACGCTTGTCCGCTCCCGAAATCTGCTTAGGGCATACTTCCCTATAACTCTCGGGCGTTGTCGCGCAGGCCCATTTCCGCCTGCCGCGCTCGATTGCAGGGCTCAGGCAACCGGGCCCGGTCCGCAGAAAGGGGCAGAACGATGAAGTATACGATGATCGGCGCTGGCGCTATGGGGTATCGGTACGGCGTTCTGCTGCAGGAGAAGACCGGTGTGCCCGTTGACTACATCGACACCTGGCAGCCCAATATCGACGCCGTGCGCGCCCAGGGCGGCGTGTACGTTTCGCGTGACCACGCCGACCGCCACCTGGTTCCCATCAACATTTACACGCCTGAGGAGTACGAGGGCGACCCGGATGTGTGGATGGTCTTCATGAAGCAGATGCAGCTGGAGGAGATGCTCAAGCGCTGCGCCCACCTCTTCAAGGACCATCAGGTGGTTTTCTCCGCCATGAACGGCTGGGGTCATTTTGAGAAAATCAACCAGTACTTCTCCAAGGATCGCATTTACGGCGGCACGGCCCTGGTCGCCACGGTCTTAAACGGCCCCGGAGACGTGGATTTCATGGGCAAGGCTGGCGCGGGTTCGATGGAAATGTGCGCCATGACGGAGGAAATCACCGACGTGGAGCGGGCGCTCGCGGCCGACTTCCAGGCTGCCGGCTTCAATCCCACGGTCACGCAGAACTTCCACGGCACCTGCCTGGCGAAGATTATTTTCAACTCGGTGGCCAACACCATCTGCACCATGTATCAGATTCGTATGGGCCAGTTCATCTCCTTCCCTGGCGCGCTCGACATGGCCCGCCAGCTCATTGACGAGGCCTACGACGCCTGCGAGCGTGCGGGTTATCAGATGACCCGCTCCCGCCAGGCCGAGGTGGAGGCTATCGAAATTTCCAGCCGCGTCACCAACCCCCTGCACTACCCTTCCATGTACCAGGATCTGACTGCGGGTCGGCCCACCGAGGTGGACTACATCAACGGTTACATCGCCAAGCTGGGCCGTGAAAATGACTACGTCTGCCGCACGCATGAGTTCCTGGTGCAGGGCGTTCACCTGGCTGAGATGGCTTTCCAGATTCACCAGAGCGAGGCGGCTCAGCAGTAGCATATGCGCCGTTCCGCGCGGCCCATTCCCGTCCGCGCGGACAGCGTTTTTGCGCTCTCAGGGCGAATACTGCTTCTCGCTGTAAGATTAAAGCGGTTGTAGGTGTTCGGTTCGCCCGCAGTTTTGCTGAATGACCTAGTGAGAGCGAACCCGACTTGAACGAGGCCGACGGGCCCGTAGGCGCGTGAGAACGCAAGGCTCTGCCGGCACAAGAGGAGTTCTGTGTCGCGCTTAATTATCGTTTCGAATCGTTTGCCCGTCTCCCTGGACACCACTCCAGATGGCTCTCATACCTTGCGGCAGAACGTCGGAGGCCTAGCCACGGCCATCGGCCCCTACCACAAGTCTCACCGGGATTGCCTGTGGGTGGGCTGGTCTGGCGTGGACCCGGAGCAGTACTCCGAGCAGGAGTTGGCGGACATCAAGCAGGCCTACGGGCAGCGACGTTGTGTGCCTATCTTTTTAAGTCAAGATGAGATAAAAGGTTACTACGCGGGCTTTTCCAATGACACCCTCTGGCCGCTCTTCCACGATTTTTCCCATGAGGCCACCTTCGACCCTGGCGACTGGCAGATGTATCAGCAGGTCAACGAGCGCTTCGCCCAAGTGATTGCGCCTCTCGTTTCCAAGGGCGACACCATCTGGATTCAGGACTACCATCTGATGCTCCTGCCCCAGCTCCTGCGCAGCCGTTTCCCCACTGCCTCTATCGGCTGGTTCCTCCACGTTCCCTTCCCCTCGGTTGAGATTTTCCGCTCGCTGCCCTGGGGCCGCGAAATTTTGCAGGGGCTGCTGGGCGCGGATCTCATCGGCTTCCACACGGTGGACTTCGTGGTCAGCTTTCTCGCCTCTATCCACCGCCTCCTGCCTGAGTTGTCTGTCGATACCGACGGTATGATTGGTCTGCCCGACGGTCGCCAAACAGCCGTTGACGCTTTCCCCATTGGCATTGACTACAACTTATACGCGCGCACGGCCCGCTCCAGCCTGGCTCAGGCCATGCGCCGGGGAATCGAGGCGGCTGCCGGCAAAAATCGCGGCCACCGCTATCGCTCTTCGGTCGCAGCCGAGGGAGATGCAGCCGCGGAGGCCAGTTCGAGCGAAGGTTCCTGGTGGAGTCATCACAGTTTGGAAGACCTCCCCGAGCTTACGCTGGCCCAGTCCGCCGCCTCTTCAATCGGGCAAAAAGCAAACAAGGTCATCGTCTCGGTGGACCGCCTGGACTACACCAAGGGTCTGCCCGAGCGTCTCGAGGCCTTCGGACGTATGTTGGAAAAGTACCCTGAGTGGACCGGCCATGTCACCTACTATCTGTTAGCCACCCCCTCGCGCGAAGATGTTGAGTCCTACCGCAAGCTCAAGGCGCAGGTGGACGAGCTGGTCGGCCAGATTAACGGCCGTTACTCGCTCCTG
Source organism: Bombiscardovia nodaiensis (assembly GCA_033127725.1). Lineage (NCBI taxonomy): Bacteria > Bacillati > Actinomycetota > Actinomycetes > Bifidobacteriales > Bifidobacteriaceae > Bombiscardovia > Bombiscardovia nodaiensis. Next base: position 197,970 of record AP026798.1, read on the forward strand.
GCCTGGACCCCGATTCACTACATCACGCGCTCCCTGTCCATCAAGCCGGTCTGCGGCATGTATGCGGCTGGCGACGTGGCCCTGGTCACGCCCCTGCGAGACGGCATGAACCTGGTGGCGAAGGAATATTTGGCATGCCACGACGGGCGGGAGGGCGCGCTGGTTCTCTCCGACATGTGCGGGGCTGCAGACGAATTGACCGACGCCTTCATCGTCAATCCCTACGACATCAACATGGTCTGCGAGGCCTTGCACGACGCTCTGGAGATAGCTCCCGACGAGGCTCGCGCTCGCAATATTCGCATGCAGGCCCGGCTCAAGGTGCGCACGGCCTCCAACTGGTGCAAGAGTTTTTTGAACACCCTTCGCCAGGTCACGACTCCGGGCATGGTAGACAAGCGTATGCGTATGGACCTGCGCAATGAGATGGTCGCAAGCTGGCAGGATGCCAAGCGCCGCCTGGTGTTGTGTGACTACGATGGCACGCTCACCCCGCTGGTTCGCAATCCTGAGCGCGCTAAGCCCACGAAAGCTATCCGCCAAATGCTGCGGCAGATAGGTTCTCAGCCCGGTGTCGATCTGGTCCTGGTCTCCGGCCGCAATCATGCCACCATGGAACAGTGGTTCGCGGACCTGCCGGTGGGTCTCATTGCTGAGCATGGCGCTTGGAGCAAACCCCTATCCGGGCCCCAAGCTGGAACTTGGCAGCGGGCGAGCGGACTGCCGGATCCAGAAGTTTGGCAGCCTCGTATCCGGCCCATCATGGAGGAGGCGGTCCAGCGCTTGCCCAACTCGTTCGTGGAGGTCAAGGCGGATGCTTTGGCCTGGCACTACCGCATGAGTGACCCCAAATTAGCTGAAGCCGAGCGCGATCGTCTGGCTTCTCGCTTGCAGACGGCGGTGGCTGGTAAGGGGCTGATGGTCATGCGCAACGCGAAGGTGCTGGAGGTCTGCCCGGTAGCGACGAGTAAGGGGCAGGCGGTCACCCCGCTGGTTTCCGGCAGCGACTATGACTTTATGATTGCCTTGGGCGACGATGCGACGGATGAGACCATGTTCGCCGTCATGCCGGAGGGCGCCTGGTCGGTTAAGGTTGGCCTGGGGCAGACGAAGGCCCGTGCGCGAATCCTGGATCCAGCCGCCGTCCAGCTGCTCTTGCGAGACTTGGCTGCGGGCACAACTCCTGTTTCCCACCTGGCGCAGCAGACCGAGGAGCATACCGATAGCCAGCAGCCAGCCCAGGCCCAACAAGGCTAGGTAGGTCCGCTCGGCTCTGGCAGGGTCTGCACCCAAATTGCCGGGTCTGGATTAGGGCTGAATAAGGCTGGATATGGGCTCAGACACTGCCGCGCCCAATCCTGCGCCGCTCGCTTCTGTGCGTGTCAGCCTCGCCAGCAACCACTCAGATCCGCCACTGGAGCGCGCTGGTGTGCCGCTGGTGCAAAGCTTAGGACCTACTGCTGGCCCGCGATGGTCTCCTCCACCAGCTTGGGCAGGGCATCCTGAATGGGCTCACGAATCAGCCGCTCGGCCAGCCTGTCGTACTGGGTGTTTCCCATGTTCATAATCGTGATCGGCACTCCTGCCTGGGCCGCCGCTGGCACGATGGAGGCCGCAGGGAAAACTTCCAGTGTCGATCCAATCACCCAGAGCTGGTCGGCGCGGGTGGCGAGTCGGATGCTTTTCTCCATCGCCCCGTCTGGCAGCGCTTGGCCAAAGTAGACCACATCGGTTTTGATGATGCCCCCGCAAGGCATGTCTCCTTCGTAGTGGAGCTTGCGCCGGCAGTGCGGATCTGGCTCCTGATCGAGTTTGTCCATGATTTCGCTGGTCTGGTAGGCGGCCCCGCACTTCATGCAGTGTGAGCTGCCAATGGTGCCGTGCAAGTTCACAATAATGTCTGGTGAATTGCCCGCTTTTTCGTGCAGGGCATCGAAGTTCTGCGTGGCCAGCAGGCTGAGCATCCCAGCCTCCTCGAGTTGAACCAGCGCCTTGTGGGCCACCCCGGGCTGCGCCTGCCAGACCGGCGACTCTTTCTGCCAACGCCAGGAGTATTCGCGTGCTGCCTTGTTGCTCAGGAAGGCATCGATGTCGTACACCTGCATTTGGTCAGGGTGTTTAGTCCACACACCGTTGGGTCCGCGAAAGTCGGGTATGCCTGCTGACGTCGATATGCCGGCGCCTGTCAATACTGCAATATTTGTGCTCATACTCCCTTCATACCATCTTCTGGGAGCTTTAGTATCGCTTAATCTGCAATGTGGTCGAATGTGCACAAGGGCAGATAGGAGCAAGTTGAAGGTTTTTCGGTTGTGAATCGACACGCCGTTAAAGCGTTGAAATAATTGGCTTTTACCGGAATTCACTAGAGCCCAGTTTGCATTTTTCGCTTGACTTAGGTAAGTTTATCTCTTGCCGCTTGGCAAGCAATCTTCCGCTTCTTTAGAGGAAATGCGCATGCCAATGTGCCGGTGGTTTGAGAACTCAATAGTGTGTTTGTACTACTTTTTATGTTTGTGATTGTCAGTCCGATGCCTGCCTGGGCTTTTTGGTTTGGGTCAGTGAGAGCTGTTAATTGGTGTCGGGGTTTTTTGTGTGTCATTTTTCGCTTTTGAAAAATTGACTCGTCAATTATGTTGTTTTGAGAGTCTGATTGGCTTTCTGCATTTTTTTTGTGGAGGGTTTGATTCTGGCTCAGGATGAACGCTGGCGGCGTGCTTAACACATGCAAGTCGAACGGGATCCAGGCAGCTTGCTGTCTGGTGAGAGTGGCGAACGGGTGAGTAATGCGTGACTAACCTGCCTTGTACTTTGGAATAGCTCCTGGAAACGGGTGGTAATGCCGAATGTTCCACATGATCGCATGGTTGTGTGGGAAAGGGTTTCTGGTATGAGATGGGGTCGCGTCCTATCAGCTTGTTGGTGGGGTGATGGCCTACCAAGGCTTCGACGGGTAGCCGGCCTGAGAGGGTGACCGGCCACATTGGGACTGAGATACGGCCCAGACTCCTACGGGAGGCAGCAGTGGGGAATATTGCACAATGGGGGAAACCCTGATGCAGCGACGCCGCGTGCGGGATGACGGCCTTCGGGTTGTAAACCGCTTTTAACAGGGAGCAAGCTTTCGGGTGAGTGTACTTGTTGAATAAGCGCCGGCTAACTACGTGCCAGCAGCCGCGGTAATACGTAGGGCGCAAGCGTTATCCGGATTTATTGGGCGTAAAGGGCTCGTAGGCGGTTTGTCGCGTCTGGTGTGAAAGTCCACTGCTTAACGGTGGATTGGCGCCGGGTACGGGCAGGCTAGAGTGCAGTAGGGGAGACTGGAATTCCCGGTGTAACGGTGGAATGTGTAGATATCGGGAAGAACACCAATGGCGAAGGCAGGTCTCTGGGCTGTTACTGACGCTGAGGAGCGAAAGCGTGGGGAGCGAACAGGATTAGATACCCTGGTAGTCCACGCTGTAAACGGTGGATGCTGGATGTGGGGCTCGTTCCGCGGGTTCTGTGTCGGAGCTAACGCGTTAAGCATCCCGCCTGGGGAGTACGGCCGCAAGGTTAAAACTCAAAGAAATTGACGGGGGCCCGCACAAGCGGCGGAGCATGCGGATTAATTCGATGCAACGCGAAGAACCTTACCTGGGCTTGACATGTTCCTGACTACTGCAGAGATGTGGTTTCCCTTCGGGGCAGGTTCACAGGTGGTGCATGGTCGTCGTCAGCTCGTGTCGTGAGATGTTGGGTTAAGTCCCGCAACGAGCGCAACCCTTGTCTCGTGTTGCCAGCGGGTTATGCCGGGAACTCACGAGAGACCGCCGGGGTTAACCCGGAGGAAGGTGGGGATGACGTCAGATCATCATGCCCCTTACGTCCAGGGCTTCACGCATGCTACAATGGCCGGTACAACGAGATGCGACATAGTGATATGGAGCGGATCTCTGAAAACCGGTCTCAGTTCGGATTGGAGCCTGCAACTCGGCTCCATGAAGGCGGAGTCGCTAGTAATCGCGGATCAGCAACGCCGCGGTGAATGCGTTCCCGGGCCTTGTACACACCGCCCGTCAAGTCATGAAAGTGGGTAGCGCCCGAAGCCGGTGGCCTAACCAGTTTACTGGGGGGAGCCGTCTAAGGTGGGACCCGTGATTGGGACTAAGTCGTAACAAGGTAGCCGTACCGGAAGGTGCGGCTGGATCACCTCCTTTCTACGGAGATTATTTGAAAATTCCTCATGCTGTTTGGTGTGGGGTCGTGGTTCATGGCTGCCAGGTTTGCTGGTGGTTGGTGGACTGTACTGGCGCGGAAAGATCATGAGCGTGGTATGAGCATACTGTTGGGTTCCCGGACTGCCTGCGGGTGGTTTCGGGTACCGTCTCTGATTGGATTGCTTCCCGTGTGGGTGGTGGTTGGTTGGAGTGTGGTGGTGGTTTGAGAACTGGATAGTGGACGCGAGCAAATGAGCCAACGGTTGTTGGTTTGTTTGTTGTATGTTTTTTCGCCGGGCTCTGTGAAAAGAGTCTGGTTGATTGCTTGTAGTGATCTTATATTTTGTGTTGATTGTAGTCTGATAGGTGTGTGGTCTGCTGGTGGCTGGTGGTTGTGGTTACTGGTAAGGGCGCATGGTGGATGCCTTGGCAGACAGGACTGATGAAGGACGTGTGGGGCTGCGATAAGCCTCGGGGAGCTGCCGACAGGGCTTTGATCCGAGGATGTCCGAATGGGGAAACCCACCAGCTGTTATGGGCTGGTACCACCTTTTTGGTGGGGGGTACGCAGGGAAGTGAAACATCTCAGTACCTGCAGGAAAAGATATTCCGTGAGTAGTGGCGAGCGAAAGCGGAGGATGGCTAAACCATTGTTGTGTGATACCCGTCGGGGGTTGCGATGATGGTGTTGTGGGATGACGTGTCTAGTGGCCGACGCTGCTGGCAGTAGTGATAAAACCGTGTGTGAGATGAACAGGATTGAATGCCTGGCCGGAGAGGGTGATGGCCCCGTAGTTGGTAATGCATGGTCTACTGATCGTTATTCCCGAGTAGCGCGGGACTCGTGGAATCTCGTGTGAATCTGCCCAGACCGTTGGGTAAGCCTGAATATGCCTGTTTGACCGATAGTGAACGAGTACCGTGAGGGAAAGGTGAAAAGTACCCCGGGAGGGGAGTGAAAGAGTTTCTGAAACCGTGTGCTTACAATCCGTCAGAGCCTTCTTTTGGGGGGTGATGGCGTGCCTATCGAAAAATGAGTCTGCGAGTCAGTGATGCGTGGCGAGGCTAACCCGTGTGGGGGAGTCGTAGCGAAAGCGAGTCTGAAATATGGCGTTTGAGTTGCGTGTTCTGGACCCGAAGCGGGATGATCTAGCCCTGAGCAGGTTGAAGCGCGGGTAAGGCCGCGTGGAGGACCGAACCCACTTAGGTTGAAAACTGAGGGGATGACTTAGGGTTAGGGGTGAAAGGCCAATCAAATTCCGTGATAGCTGGTTCTCTCCGAAATGCATTTAGGTGCAGCGTCATGTGATTGTTTCCAGGGGGTAGAGCTACCAGATGCCTGAGGGCCCTTGTGGGGTACCGAGGGCAGCTGAACTCCGAATACCTGTGAAGTGTATCGTGGCAGTGAGTCGGCGGGGGATAAGCTCCGTCGTCGAAAGGGAGACAGCCCAGATCGTCGTTTAAGGTCCCTAAGTGTGTGCTAAGTGGGAAAGGATGTGGAGTCGCATAGACAGCCAGGAGGTTGGCTCAGAAGCAGCCATCCTTGAAAGAGTGCGTAACAGCTCACTGGTCTAGTGGCTCCGCGCCGACAATGTAGCGGGGCTTAAGCACACCACCGAAGACGCGACAACAGCCGTTTGGTTGTTGGGTAGGAGAGCGTTCTGCATGGGGTGAAGCAGCCGGGTAACCGTGTTGTGGACTGTGTGGAAGTGAGAATGCAGACATGAGTAGCGAAAGGCGGGTTAAAATCCCGTCCGCTGAATGACTAAGGGTTCCAGGGCAACGTTCGTCGTCCCTGGGTGAGTCGGGTCCTAAGGCGAGGCCGACAGGCGTAGTCGAATGGATGAACGAGTTGATAGTCTCGTACCGGTGTTAGTGCGTCAAGCTTGAACTGGTGAAGCTGAGTCTTTCATGCTTGTTGATACAGTTTTCGGATTGTTGAGACGGGTGTGGTTCTTGGTGGAGGTGGGGATGGCAGCGTGGGAGTGACACAATGAGAGAGCCGGACTGCGGTGGTGGTTATCCGTGGTTAAGCGTGTGGCGTGTCAGATAGGTAAATCCGTCTGGCTTATAGCGTGAGGCGTGATGATGGGGGGTTTTATACCCTGATATCCGGTGTGTCTTGTTGTCAAGAAAACCTTCAACGTGAGTGCTGGTACCGCCCGTACCCTAAACCGACACAGGTGGTCAAGTAGAGTATACTCAAGCGATCGAGTGAATCCTGGTCAAGGAACTCGGCAAATTACTCCCGTGCCTTCGGCATAAGGGAGACCCCTGGGGGTGAAGCATCTTGCATGTGGAGCGTTTGGGGGTGGCACAGGCCAGGGGGTAGCGACTGTTTACCAAAAACACAGGTGCATGCGAAGGCGTAAGCCGCTGTATATGCACTGACGCCTGCCCGGTGCCGGAAGGTTAAGAGGATCCGTTAACAGCTTGCTGTGAAGCGGTGAATTTAAGCCCCGGTAAACGGCGGTGGTAACTATAACCATCCTAAGGTAGCGAAATTCCTTGTCGGGTAAGTTCCGACCTGCACGAATGGCGTAACGACTTCCCCACTGTCTCGACCAGGAACTCGGCGAAATTGCAGTACGAGTAAAGATGCTCGTTAAGCGCAGAAGGACGAAAAGACCCCGGGACCTTTACTATACCTTGGTATTGGTGTTAGGCAGAGACTGTGTAGGATAGACGGGAGACTGTGAAGCATGAGCGCTAGCTGGTGTGGAGTCGAAATGTGAAATACCGTTCTGTTTGTGTCTGGCTTCTAACCTCGACTAGTGATCCTAGTTAGGGACAGTGCCTGGCGGGTAGTTTAACTGGGGCGGTTGCCTCCTAAAGAGTAACGGAGGCGCTCAATGGTTCCCTCAACCCGGTTGGCAATCGGGTTTTGAGTGTAATCGTACAAGGGAGCTTGACTGTGAGAGTGACGGCTCGAGCAGGGACGAAAGTCGGAGATAGTGATCCGGTGCCGGCGTACGGACGCGGCATCGCTCAACGGATAAAAGGTACCCCGGGGATAACAGGCTGATCATTCCCAAGAGTCCATATCGACGGGATGGTTTGGCACCTCGATGTCGGCTCGTCGCATCCTGGGGCTGGAGCAGGTCCCAAGGGTTCGGCCGTTCGCCGATTAAAGCGGCACGCGAGCTGGGTTCAGAACGTCGTGAGACAGTTTGGTCTCTATCCTCTGCGCTCGTTGGAATTTTGAGGAGACCTGCCCATAGTACGAGAGGACCTGGGTGGACGAACCTCTGGTATGCCGGTTGTCACGCCAGTGGCACGGCCGGTTAGCTACGTTCGGATGGGATAACCGCTGAAAGCATCTAAGCGGGAAGCCCCCTCCAAGATAAGAATTCCGTACACGCTTTGACGTGTGTGAGGCCCCATGGAGAACACATGGTTGATAGGCCGGATGTGGAAGCCCTGTAAGGGGTGAAGCTGACCGGTACTAATGGCTGATAGTAATCACAAACCCCCACTCTCTTGGTGAGGGTGGGTTGCTAGTGTGAGCATCACGTATCAGACTACACGTATGGTTAACATGAGAGCATATGTGGTCCTCCTGCAAGTAATCAGAAAGCATACATCCGCGTCTACTAGCCGGTTCCCCAACCATGACCCAAGCCCTTGCATAGAGGGATAGTTGAAGATTTTGCGGTGGTCATAGCCTGGGGGAAACGCCCGGTCCCATTCCGAACCCGGAAGCTAAGGCCCAGCACGGCAATGGTACTGCACTCGGAAGGGTGTGGGAGAGTAGCACACCGCCGCAATCACCTGTTACAGAAGAGGTCCCACCCAACACTATTGTTGGACGGGACCTCTTCCCATATGACATACCAGTACCGTCTTGCTCAACTTGTATTGCTGAGTGAGGCCTTACTTATACCCACACCCAAACCAGCAACCCACACCAGCCCTCACACCAGCCAGCCAGGCAGCCAAGCACACACCGTAGTAACTACGCCTGGCACACACTAGGTTATACGCAAAAACGTGTGCACATGGGTTCCTGGAGGGTTTCGCCAGTGGTGTGGTTGATTGCTTGGTACTGGTGTTGATCGGTGATTGTAGGTGTGCTGCTGAATGGTCTGAACCGGCAGAAATACTGGGTTAAGAAGCTGTTACGATACTTGTATAACATGTTGTGTGGCTCTAGGTAGCCTGGCATAACGGCCATTGGCGGGCTGGCATGTGTTAGAGACTGAGACAGCACTTACGAACAGTGCTCACACCTACTGGCACAAGGGTTTAAACCATGAAAAACGCACACATTTTGGCCACCCTCGAAAGTCCCCCACACCACATTCGAACACACCTTAACCCTACTGACACAAGGGCTCAGACCCCCAAAAACGCACACATTTTGGCGCATATCCCCACAGCATGTCATACCAGCTAGCAAGCAGCCAAGCACACATTGCAGTAACTACGCCTGGCACACGCTGGTTGGTATGCGACTAGGCACACCATACAAGCACACAGCCAGCCAGACATCCAAACACACACCAGCACGATAAACACGCACCTGTGCCACAAGATGGAAGACTGTTGAAGTATGCGATTGAAACGGTTGGGATGGTTGTAGTCTTGTTAGCGACGGGATGAAGGACCTTCCAGGAGCGCAGGAAACGCTAGAAACGTTGAACTGCTACTTCCCAGAGTTGCATAACTACCATTGATCGCAAAGTTTCATTTGTGGAGGTACGACGACAACAAATGGAAACTAGATGTTGATTGGCGGACGACTCCGATATTTTCGATAGCAAGGGAATATGGCACGTAGGAGTGCCTAGCTGGTTTTGTTTTTACATGACTCACAAAGTGTGTGAGCCCTACGCTTTCGGAGCATTGAAGCTCATATTGGAAGCCCAGTGACAATAGTCAGGCATACGACCAGAAGGAATTCAATGAAGAAGGTAATGAATACAAAAGGGGCAGGCAAGCTTATAGGCTGTTTCGCTGCTTTAGCTACTCTTATGGTGGGAGCGATTGTCTGGCATGCAGCACCGACAGCTAGCGCCATTGAACAAGCACCGCCGTCTGGTTTCACCTCGGTCGGCAAGTCCACCCAGGGGCAGACCTACTACGCGGATTCTGCCCGCGGAGACGACAGCAAAGACGGTAAGACCCCAGATACAGCATGGAAAACACTGACTAAAGTTTCCAGCACCAGCTTCGCTCCTGGCGACCACATCCTGCTCGAAGCCGACAGCGTGTGGAACGACCAAATGTTGAGCCCAAAAGGTTCCGGTGCTGATGGCAACAAAATCGTTATTGACTTTTATAAGCACCAGTCCGACGGCAACCCCGGCCTAACTTCGACCAAGCGTCCAGTTATCAACGGCAATGGAACTCACAGCACTGGCAGCTTTACCCGCTACGTGACGGGAGCCCTCCAGCTGGTCAATGTTGAATATTGGACCGTGCGGAATGTGGAGGTGACCAACAGCCCGGAGCTCACCAATCCCGATGGGTACCGCAAGCATGGTGATGCCCAGCGTGCCGGCATCCTCCTCTTGGGATACTCCCAGAATAAGCAGCTTGAGTCCCTCACCGTAGAGGACTGCTACGTGCACGATGTGCAGTCTGAGTACTACTTGCAGGCCGCTCGTGAGGGCAAGCCCAAGAGGCTCAAGGCTGTAGGCGGTATCATCGCCCTGACTCATTGGCTGGACCCTGATGGCAATGTGCTGGGAGTCCAGACCGACACCGGTTACCACAATCTGTTGATTCAGAACAATATTGTCAAGCGAGTAGGCCTGGAAGGCATCCGAACCAAGGCGGACTCCAGCAACGACTCTCAGCCCAAGCGCAACGATGGCGTTACCATCCGCGGCAACTACCTGGAAGACATAGCAGGCGACGGCATCGTCCTCTCCGAGGTGGCTGGGCACGGGCTGATCGAAGGCAACGTCTTGGTGCGCCCCTGCCACGCCGATTACGGGCAGGAGAACTATGCAGGCCTGTGGACCATGTCTGCCGTTGACGTGCTGGTGCAGTACAACGAAGTTTACGGCATTGACCATGGCTACAACGACGGCGAGGCCTTCGACATCGATATGGCCTGCGACCACATTACCTTCCAGTACAACTACAGCCATGGCAACCAGGGCGGATTCCTGCTCTTTATGTCCAACCAGACCAACTCGGTTGTGCGCTACAACGTCTCGGTGAATGATGGCGCCGGCAACCAGGGCTCGAATGCGGACGGCGCAGGGCACGGCTCCTACCACTATCAGGAGCAGAGTCTCTTCCACTATTGGAACAAGGATGACAATGCCTCTATGCCGCAGATTTACAACAACACCTTCTACGTGGGCGACGGCATTACGACTTCGCTCTTTGGCGAGGGCAATGGCGCCGATAACTCAGGAGTGATTGCACACTTTACCAACAACATCATCTACAAGACTGGAGCAGGCGCTTTCAAGTTCCTCTCCAACTATCCTCCTAACGGCAGTGCGCCTGTAGAGCGCACCCTCCACGCCAATCCTGGTGACTTCATCAAAAACAATGTCATCTACCCTGGTTCAATTGCGAGCGCTACGAGTGGAGCTACGCCAAGCGTGCTGACGGCTGCTGGCAATATTATCGCTGATCCGCAGCTGTCGGTGGAAGCCGATGCTAGTGGTCCGGCGAAGATTGCTGATCTGATGACGACGAAGCTGACGAATCCTGAGTCGAGTCGGCCTTGGAGCGATCCAGTCCAACGCATGGCTGAGCGCGCTTCGCTCTTTAAGATTGACAGCACCAGCCCGGCAGTTGCCAAGGGCCTGCGCATGGCTGACACACCCGACAAAGACTCCTTCGGCGGATCCACCAAGGACCGTGCCATTGACATTGGAGCCCACCAGGAGTCCAACCATGTGGTGAGCACTGAATATGTGATTGCGCCGGTGTCGGTTCAGACTCCTGCAGGCATCTACCCTCAGCTGCCCAGCAGCCTCGACGTGACCATCAATGAGACGGTCGACGGAGCCACCACGACGCGCACGGTCAACAAGCCGGTGAGCTGGGACTTCATCTCGCAAGATAAGTACGCGCAGGCGGGCAGCCTGACCGTGGATGGCCATATAGATGGCATCAGCAGCACCCTGGCGCACGCTACGGTGACGGTCAGCGGCCAATTAGGCGCGGGCACTGAGGAGACTTCAGTTCTGGCTACGGCCAATGCGACTGTGCAGCGCAGCCCCGGCAACACTGCTATGGCCGCTCAAACAGGTGCCTCCACGCCCAACTCGGACTTCAAGCACCCCTACGGTCGGGATTACTCGAACAATTATGTGTTGAAGGCCAAGAATGCTGCAGCGGCAGGCTACAACAGGCGCTTCTACGTGCAGTTTGACCCCAGCGATTTCAGCGGAAGCCCAGACCAGGTGAAGTCCGCAGTCATCAAATTGCAGGTGGCTCGCCTGGACGCCTGGGTGGGCGCGGGGGGCAACGACCAGGATAGGCTCAGAAAGACGGCCTTCACGGTTGACGTCTACAAGACGCCGGCCAACTGGACAGAGCCTACCATTACCTGGAATAATGCTCCCAAGAATGCCGATGTGACCACGGCGAACCACAGCCCCTTGGGCAGCGGCGAGCGAGTGCCTACCTACACCACGCTCAAGCCTGACGCCCATCAGACCTTTACCGGCGGCCAGATTATTGACAGCGGTTACACGGTCAACATTGACGTGACGGCTGCGGTGCGCTCGGCTGCCAACATGACTGATCCAATCAGCTTCCTAGTCGATATCCCCATGAGCAACCAGGGCACCTACAATAGGGATAATTCGGGCTTTGACGCTTTCTCCATCGAAGGCGCTGCACAGGCTTATGCAGATTACCAGGCGGGCAGTCTTACCATTCCCGGTGGTGTTGCAGCTCCGGAAAGTGCCAGCGATTGGGCACCTTCACTGACCCTGTCCGATGTCTACATTTCGTCGATTACGGGCACGGATGGCCAGCCCATCAAGCGGACTATTAAGCCAGGCCAAGTGCCTCAGCTGCCGCAAACCGCCAAGGTTGAGTACTCTGACGGTGCCGACTTTGAACCGACTGTGACCTGGGATGCTATGGATGCCAACAGCTTTACCCACGATGGTACTTATACAGTCCAGGGCAAGCTCCAGCTGGTGTCTACGCCAATTTCGGCAGAGATTACCGTTGCGTCCGACACGATTGTCAGCTTCGCTCAGCTGCCCACCCTGGACAAACCAGTGGGCTTGGCTAGGACGGCGCTGGGTATGCCGGCACAGGTGAGTGCCACGGTACTTGACCGCGCGGCCGACATCACGGACCCCGCGGGCGCTCCGCACCAGGTGCAGCGGAACTTGCAAGTGGTCGGTTGGGACGACGATCCGGGCAACTACAGCGAGTCCAGCCCTCCGGGAACCTATCACTTCCCAGGTGGCGTGACCCTGCCCATCGACCTGACGAACCCGTCCGGTGTACGCGTGATTCAAGAAGTACGCACTCACCCCAAGCCGGTTTCTGTCAGTATTGAGACGGCGAAAACCCAGGTGGTACAGGGTAATGAGCAGCAGCTCACCGCGAAAGTGGTGGGAGCGAGCCCATACGCGCAAGTCGATGCCTGGGGCCAAGCGGTCACTTGGGCTGTGACTGCTGGAGGCGGGCAGCATGGCGCTGGCACGCCGCCGACGGTGGACGCTACAGGCAAGTTCATTACGACCGCGGCTACGGCTACGGGCGCTTACCGGGTGAGCGTGACGAGCGTGCGGGATGCTGCTGTGACAGCTACGGTGGAGATGACCGTTCTGGCACCGGCAAATATGAGCACTCTGCAGGCGCTGATTGCCCAGGCCCAAGCGCTGGCACCGGCTCCGGGCTTCATGTTCACGCCCCAGAGCAAGCAGGCCTTGGACCAGGCTATAGCGGCAGCGCAGGCAGTGGTGGCTGATCCCTCCGCTCTGCAGTCGGCAGTAGATGCGGCTGCGGTCAGCTTGCAGCAGGCTATCGCTGGGCTCCAATCCGTACAGACTGGCACCATCGTGAGCTTCGAGCCGCTGGAGGTGAAAGACCTACCCGTGGGCTTGGCTCAGGGCGATTTGGGGCTGCCGACCAAGGCCAAGGCGAACATCTCTGACGGTCGACAGTTGGAGCTGGACGTGACCGGTTGGAGCGATGATTCAGGCTCCTACACTGGCAGCAGCGCGCCCGGCAGCTACCGCTTCACCGGCACGGTTTCCCTGCCTCTGGGCATTACGAACCCGGCATCGGTGGCGCTCACTCAAGAGGTGCACACTCACCCCAAGCCCGTCTCGGTGCAGGTTTCGGCGGATGGCGGGAAGTCTACGCTCATCCAAGGCCAGAGCCTGCAGTTGTCTGCTGCTGTGGCAGGCGCGGCTCCGTACACCCAAACCGACGATTGGGGCAAGAGCGTGACATGGTCCATCGCAAGTGTTTCGCGCGGGCTGCTGCGTTCGGGCGAGCTGCCCACGATTGATGCGAATGGCAAGGTGAGCACTACGAGCACAACCGATCCGGGCACGTATACGGTGACGGCTGCGAGCGAGCGTGACAGTGGGGTCAAAAACTCCATTCAGATTAAGGTGGAGCCGCTGGCGAATGTGAGCGCCTTGTCTGCCTTAATTGGCCAAGCGCGCGGGTTGCAGCCACCTGCCGGCTATGAGTACACGCCTGAGAGTAAGAAGGCGCTGGACGATGCGCTCGCCGCTGCTGCCGCAGTCGCAGCTAGCGCGGACAGCACGCAGGCCGATGTGGATGCGGCTCAAGCCAAGCTCCAGGAGGCTATCGACGGGTTGAAGACGGTGAAGCAGGACACGCCTGTAGCGCCGCAGCCTGGTGATGGCGGCTCGAAGCCGGGTGATGGTGGTTCCCAGCCAGGCAACGGTGGTTCCCAGCCAGGCAACGGTGGTCCCCAGCCAGGCAACGGTGGTTCCCAGCCTGGTAATGGGGGTGCACAGCCCGGGACTGGTGGCTCGAAGCCGGGTGATGGTGGCTCGCAAAACGGAGGCAGTGCCGGTAATGGAGGCACTGGCGCAACCCAGCCAGGAAGCGGAAGCGCACAGCCGGGGCAACAGCCTGGCGGCGACAAGACGGCTCCCGGAAGCAAGGACCCCAGCCAGCCTGGTGGAGCTCAGGGCAAGGCCCCCGCGCCTTCGCAGGGCACTCCCGGCCAGGACCCGAGCGCACCTGGAAAGTCAGGTGCAACCGGCAAACAGGCTAAGAAGCCGCAGAGTGACCCGGGCAGCCAGCTTTCGGGCACTGGTGTAGCGGTGAGCACAGTACTGGCCCTGGCTGGTCTGCTCGCGCTCGCTGGCCTGGGACTCCTGCTCGCCAGTAAGCGAACCCGTTCTCAGGGCAAGCTGTGATTGCTGAATAGGCCAAAATAATAGGGGCCACTCACCGCGAAACAGTCGGTGAGTGGCCCCTATTATGTGAGTTGGCGGGTCAGGTCAAGCGCAGTTTTGTGCAGAGCGTCGGCGTATGTGCTCATCGATCGAATACTCGCTGAGGGGAGTGCGGATAGTTTAGGAGATTGGTGGGCTAAGCTGGTATTGGCTGAGTTATTGGATACAAGTGAAGGAGCAGCGGGGATGGAACGGATGGTATTGGGGGCGTCGGGGGTACAGGCGTCGCGCGTGGCCCTGGGGGCTATGCGGATGAATACGAAGAGCGGTGAGGAAGCGGCCGGCGTGGTGAGGGCGGCGCTGGAAGCGGGAATCAACTTCTTCGACACCGCGGACTGCTACCATGACGGCGAGAGCAGCCGTAAGCTCGGGCAGGCGCTCAAGGATGTTGGCGTCGAACGCAGCCAGATTTACGTGCAGACTAAGGCCGGTATCGTGCGCAACAGCGCCGATGAGATTATCCGCTACGACTTTTCCAAAGAGCACCTCTTAGCCGCGCTCGACCAAGAGCTGGAGAACCTGCAGACCGAGTATGTGGACTTCCTCCTTCTCCACCGGCCGGACACGCTCGTGGACCTGGACGGGCTGGGCGAGGCCTTTGATGCCATGCAGGCTTCCGGCAAAGTCAAGCACTTCGGTGTGAGCAATGTGAACCCCATGCAGGTGGAAATGCTGCAGGCGGCGGTGGGCCAGAAGCTGGAAGTGAACCAGCTGCAGTTCGGGCTGGGGCACACCAGTATGATTCAGCAGGAGTTCCACGTCAATATGGGCGACGAACCCAGCCTGGACCACGACGGCGGGCTCATCTCGTACTCGCGCTTGAAGGGGATGAGCATCCAGGCTTGGAGCCCCTTCCAGTACGGCTTCTTCGAGGGCGTGTTTCTGGACAATCCCAAGTTCCCGGCGCTCAACGCCAAGCTCGACGAGCTGGGACAGCGCTACCAAGTGGCCAAGAGCGCGATTGCTGTGGCCTGGATTTTGCGCCATCCGGCCGGCTTCCAGGTACTGCTCGGGTCGATGAACCCGTCTCGCATTGCGCAGATGGCTGCTGGGGGAGATGTCCACCTGACCGCCCAGGAGTGGTACGACCTGTATACGGCGGCGGGCAACGACCTGCCTTAAGCCCAAGGCTGAGTTCCGTACGCTCTGTGGGCTGCGCTCGTGTTGCTATGATGCAATAGGTGTGTGGACGGCAGTCGGCAGTCAGGAGCTTTGAGAGTTAACTATGCATTACTTTGTGCCAAAGCGCTGCGCCTCCTCCTCGAAAATCATGTACCACGATCGGGAGGCGGCGCAGCGGGCTGCCGATGAGAGCTTCGTTGAGCGTGGGGCGGAGCTGTGGGTTTACCACTGCCAGTACTGCGGATCCTGGCATTTGACGAGCCACCAGCCGGGCTCCTATATGGCGGCGCCTATCAAAGGGCAAGCTAAGCGGCACTCTCGCAAGCGCGGATACAAGCCCAGGCACCAGTAAATCTGGCAAATAAGTTTTTGGCATGTTGCGGGATGCTTACCTTCCTCCTCCTGCCCCGCTACAAGCGAACGCCTTGGGGATTAGGCCCGCTGTATTGCGCGGCAGGCTCACTTGTCGAAGTCGAACCCCTGGGCCTGGATGGACGGGAGCATGGGGCTGTGCCCGTCAGCTGGGCTGAACGCTTTGTCGGCCATAATTTGGCTGAAGGTCTTGCGAGGCGCGTCCATGTGGCGGACATCGCGGTAGTAGCGGAAGACACTCTGGTCGAAGTCGCTGACCACCTGAGCGATCTCAGCTTCGCTCGGCCGCTGGTAGCTATTCTTAAAAATTTGTGCCGGACGGGGCATACGCGGTTTGAGCGAGGGGTCTTGCGAAGGTTTGCCGATGGCCAATCCCAGCACTGGGTAGACCAGCTTGGGTAGGTGGAGGAGGTCGACTAAACGGTCAGGATCGTTGAGTACAGAGCCTAGGATGACGCAGCCGAGTCCCAGGGAGTTGGCGGCTGTCTCCATGGCGTGGAGGGCGAGGACCGCATCGTTCTGCGCCTGAAGGAAGGCGTAGCTGGTTTTGAGAATGAAACGTTCGTCCTCTTCGCTGACCTGCGGGTCTTCGGCGGTTATCAGATCGGCGTTGCGGCGCTGGTCGGCCAGGAAAATATAGAGCAAGGGCGCGTGGGCAATGTAGCCTTGGTGGGCTTCTTCGGCAATGGCTGCGGCCAGCGCTGGGTCGGTCACTCGAATGGCAGACCACTCATTGAAGTAGCGGCTGGTGGCGGCGTGCTGGGCGGTCAACTCGAGTAGGGCCGCTGTTTCTTCGGGGATGGGCTCATCGGCGAACCCGCGGATTGACCGGCGCTCCAGGAGTGTGCGGATGGTTTCGTTGGGCATAGTAGCAGGTTCGGAAGTTTCGATGGTATCGGTATTCATAGATGTCATACAGCCATTGTGGCAGGAGAAAGGCCACTTGCACAACTGCAAAAAGCATTTTTACGTTGCGCGAGTAATGCGAGATTGGTAACAGTGGGTGCCGGGGATGAGTGCGAAAGCTGGACTTGACGTGCTTTGCTTTGCCTCGACACGCCCTGATGCGTGCGCCTTGATACGTCTAGCGGCGCGTGTGTAAGCGGTCTACCAGGGCCTGAGAACCGCGGTCGGAGAGCTGGGAGACGACGGCAGCCAGCGCCGCAGACAGACCAGCGAAGATAACGCTGGCAATAAAGCCCTCTTGCTCCTGGCTCTGGTCGCCACTTTCAATACCGCCGTTTTGCTTGCGGACGCTCTTGTCCCAGAAGGATTTAAAGACTCTGCCAACCAGCAAACCCGCCAGGCTGGGAAGAGCAAATTTGAGCAGCTTGTCGCCCAGTGAATCGGGATCGTTGCGCACTTTCATTCGCATGGCACCGACCTTCTTATCTATCGCTTGAAATTGCGCTACCGCCTTGTCGGCAGCGGCACTCAACTGGCGTCCATCTGCTTGACTCATACCCCCATTATGGCACAGGGGGTGCAGCCAGGCCAGGCGGAGTCGGCCGACGAGGCGTAATGCTAGGGTGGACGCATGGATGCTAGCGCAAATCTAACCAGCAAAGAGGCTGAACAACAGGGCTGCCTGGTGCTATTGCGCCACGGCGAAACCGAGTGGAGCAAAACCGGCCAGTACACGGGGCGGACCGACCTACCTTTAACGGCGAATGGGCGGCAGCAGGCTGTCGAAGCTGGGCGGCGCTTGCTGGAGGAGTTTCCGGGCGGTTTCGACGAGGATTGCATGTTTGTCAGTCCGCTTGACCGGGCCCAGCAGACGGCGCATTTGGCGGGCTTTGACCATGTGCAGACCTGGGATGCGCTGGCTGAGTGGGACTACGGGCGCGCTGAGGGGCGGCGACCGCAGGACGTGGCCGATTTAGTGGGCTGGGACTGGCAGTTGTGGACGGACGGACCGCAGGCAGTAGATGAGTGCTTGGGAGGAGTCCGCCAGGCGCCAGTGGGTGCTGACGGTTCGATTGCCGTTCGTGATAGCGGAGGAGAATCCCTGGCGGCAGTAGGGCAGCGAGCCCTGGAGGTTGTGCAAGAGGTGCAGCCGCTGGTCATGGCAGGGCAGCGGGTGCTCTTGGTGGCTCATGCGCACGTCCTGCGTATTGTAACGGCTCAATGGCTGGGCTTAGGGCCGCAGCGGGCGCAGCTCTTCCGCTTGGGCACGGCCCGATATGGGGTGCTAGGACGCTACCAGGGCGGCAACGTTTTAAAGCGCTGGAATTGCTGAGCGGTTTGGTGTTGTTGGCTCTTGGTTGAGTGTTCTGCTCGTTTTTTGAAGAATGAAAAGGTTTGCAAAATTTTTGATTCTTGAGTCGATCTCGAGGCCTAATTCAAGCAGCTGTTGCAAGTTTGCAGGGACTTTGCAAAATGAAGCAGAGACCTGAAATCCTTGCAAAATGGTACTTAAACGAGTGATAATGTTACTGACAAGAGTGAAAAAAGGAGTAGGGGAAACTCGTTAGCTAGAAATTGACAACGATTGCATAAACCGGCTAGTCTAGATATGAACATTACGGATCAGACCAGCTACACAAGAGGGGTCAAAGATGACTAATCAGCAAGGATTAGACTACACGGCAAGGCCAGGCAGCACTGTCAGCGGCCACGAATTGGCGAATCAAATCAGCCAGGAGCTGCGCCTTGGGCAGGAAGTTGAGCCTTCGCAGGCGACTAGCGCCCAGGTTTACAAAGCAAGTGCTGCCGTGGTGCGCCGGCAGATGGTAGAGGCTTGGCAGAGGGGTCAATCGCAGATGGTGCAAGGCCATACGCGGGCTGTGGGCTACCTGAGCGCCGAGTACCTGCTGGGTAAGCAGCTGCCCAACGCCCTACTCAACACTGGCCTCGAAGCCCCCTTCCAGCAGGCAATGCAGGAACTGGGTTTTGAGCCTGACGACATTTTTGCAGCCGAGCGCGAGCCGGGCTTGGGCAACGGCGGACTCGGGCGTTTAGCGGCCTGCTATATCGACTCCTTGAGTTCGGAGGGGGTGCCAGCTTTTGGCTACGGCATTCGCTACCAGTACGGCATCTTCGAGCAGGCCTTCGACCAGGAGGGCCGTCAGCGCGAACTAGCTGACACCTGGCTGGAAGAGGGCGAACCCTGGGGCTTTGAAAACTTCGGTCGTGCGCGCAGGGTCAGTTTCGGCGGATCCGTGGTGGCCGAGGGCGACCGGCGGACCTGGCAGCCGGACTGGGCGGTGAAAGCGGTGCCGGTAGATTATATGGTGCCGGGCTACGCTTCGGGCCGGGTCAACACCCTGCGCCTGTGGGAAGCTAAGGCTTACCAGGAGTTCGATTTAGCTACTTTTAACCAGTCTGACTACATAGGTGCCGTGGTGCCCAAGGTCAAGGCGGAGACCATTTCCAAGGTGCTTTACCCGGAGGATTCCACGCCCCAGGGCAAGGAGCTGCGCCTGGAGCAGCAGTACTTCTTCGTGGCAGCTTCGCTGGCGGACGCGATCGCCACCTTCTATCCGGGCGAGCGAGAGCCGGATTTGACGACCTTGCCCAGCAAGATTTGCTTCCAGCTCAACGACACCCACCCGGTCATCGGTATCCCGGAGCTGATGCGCCTGCTGATGGACGAGCACGGCTACGGCTGGGACGAGGCCTGGTCCATCACTACGCGCGTCTTTAACTACACCTGCCATACCCTGCTGCCCGAAGCGCTCGAGGAGTGGCCCGCTCAGCTGATTGCGCACTTGCTGCCGCGGCACTGGGAGATTATTCAAGAGATTGACCGGCGGTTCGTGGCAGATCTGCAGGCTCGCCAGGTGAGCGACGAGCAGATTGACCGGATGCGGATTGTGACCAAGGCCGACCAGCCCAAGGTGCGCATGGCGTATTTGGCTACGGTGGGCGGTTCCTACGTCAACGGCGTGGCCGAGCTGCACTCCCAGCTGCTCAAGGACGTGACGCTTAAGGACTTCAGCGCACTCTTCCCCGAAAAGTTTACGAATGTAACCAACGGTGTGACCCCCCGCCGCTTTGTGCGCCTGGCCAACCCGCGCCTGTCGGCTCTGATTAGCGAGGGCCTGGGCTCGGATGCCTGGCTGAGCGACCTGGAGCAGCTTAAGGGCTTGGAAGCACTGGCCGACGACCCCAGTTTTGTTGACAAATTCATCGAAGTCAAGCGGGCCAACAAGGCGGACTTCGTGGCGTTTGCCCAGCGCAAGTACGGCTTTGAGATTGACCCGGACACCATGTTTGATTCGATGATTAAGCGCTTGCATGAGTACAAGCGCCAGTCGCTCAAGATTCTGGCTGTCATAGCCCAGTACGCGGCCGTTAAGAGCGGACAGGTGGATCCGCGCTCGCTCGTGCCTCGGACGGTAATTTTCGGCGCCAAGGCCGCGCCCGGTTACGCTATGGCCAAGGAAACCATCCAGCTGATTAACAATGTGGCCCGTGTGGTGAACAATGACCCCCAGGTGGCTGGAGCTTTGAGCGTGCGCTTCCCCTGGAACTACAACATTGAGCTCGCGGAGCACCTGATTCCTGCCACGGAGCTGGACGAGCAGATTTCGCAGGCCGGCAAGGAGGCTTCGGGCACGGGCAACATGAAGTTTGCCCTGAACGGCTCGCTGACCGTGGGCACGCTGGACGGTGCCAACGTGGAGATTCGCAGCCGGGTGGGAGCCGACAACTTCTTCCTCTTCGGCATGCAAGTCGAAGACGTGGACCGTCTCTACAGCGAGGGATACGACCCGCGCGCCTACTACGAGGCCGATCCGCGCCTGAAGGCCGCCATCGATATGGTCGCTTCCGGCAGCTTTAGTGAGGGCGAGAGGTCCACCTACCGCAAC
This sequence comes from Bombiscardovia nodaiensis, assembly GCA_033127725.1. Classification (NCBI taxonomy): domain Bacteria; kingdom Bacillati; phylum Actinomycetota; class Actinomycetes; order Bifidobacteriales; family Bifidobacteriaceae; genus Bombiscardovia; species Bombiscardovia nodaiensis. Next base: position 218,856 of record AP026798.1, read on the forward strand.
TTGGTGGAGGACTGGCTGAGCAAGGACTACTTCATGACTCTGGCTGATTTCTCGGCCTACATGGACATTCAGTCAGAAATCGACGAAGCCTACCGGGACCAGCGGGGCTGGGCGCGCAAGGCCATCATCAACGTGGCCAACAGCGGCTTCTTCAGCTCAGACCGCGCTGTAAAGGACTACCTAGAGCGCATCTGGCACACTGGCCCCCAAGAGTAAGCGCGGCAGGCGGGGTGGGCGGTCGCAACTGGCGGCTGCCCCACCCCATGCTGCTGGGATACTAAGTGTCGATAGGTGGAATGACAACGATTGCAGTACGAGTTCGTCGGGCTCTCTCCAATCCGACGCGTACATGCTCTATAGATGTGCAACATGCAAGAGGAGCTGGTGGATATGTCCGAGCAAACGCAGCAGACGGGGCAGCAAGAAGTGAATGCGCCGCTGTCGCAACTCGCACAAGCCTGCGGGGTGGCGACGGAGTATAAGGGGCAGCAGGGCGAGATTCATGTTATTGCTGACCGGGTGGTGGCTAAGGTGCTCACAGCTCTGGGCATTGACGTGGAAGCTGACGACGCCGAGGGTATAGCAGCCCACTTGCAGCGCTTGACCCAGGAGCGGCAGGAGGCCCTGTGCTCGCCAACGGTGCTCCAGGAGCTTGGGGTGCCGACTGCGCTTACTCTTAACTGCCAGCCGGGGGCGCTCGCGGCCAGCCTCACCCTGGAAGACGGCAGTGACGGCAGCGGGGAGCTCCTTCTGCGGGCCGGCGAAGAGGGGCAGACGCTCTTGGAGCTGGGCTCCGGCATTCCCATGGGCTACCACCGGCTCGACTTGCAAGCAGGGGAGCGGCAGCAGCGGGCCACGCTCATCACGGCCCCCCAGCGCATCCCCCTGCCCGAGGCAGTGAAGGAGCACGCGCGCTGGGGGTGGATGACCCAGCTTTACTCGGTGCGCTCCCACGGCTCTTGGGGGGTGGGGGACTTTGCGGACTTGGCTCAACTCCTGGCCGCAGCCGGCAGCAAGAGCGGAGCGGACTTTATGCTCATCAACCCTATCCATGCTGGTGAACCCCAGGCGCCCTTGCAGCCCTCGCCTTACTTCCCAGCCTCGCGCACGTTTTTGAACCCGCTCTATATTCGTCCGCAGTCCATCGCTGCTTACAAGGAGCTCGGCGAGAGCGAACGTATGCAAGCGGACCAACTCTTTGCGCAGGCGGCAGAGCAGAACTCGGACCCGAACCGCCTGGATCGCGACCTGGCCTGGACCTGTAAGAAGCAAGCGCTCTGGCTGATATTCCAGCAGGCCCGACCCAGTTTGCGAGTCGACAGCGCATTTGCGCAGTTTGTGCGTGCGGGTGGGCAGGAGCTGGAGTCGTTTGCCCTCTGGTGCCTGGCCTACCAACACTGGGGGCAGCCGCAGGAACGCGCGGACTCCTGGTTCCGGTCCGAGAGTCCGCACTCGGCGCGGGTGCAGGCGCTCAAGGCGAGCGACCAGGAGGGCTTCGAGTTTTACCTGTGGCTGCAGTGGGTGGCCAACCAGCAGCTGGAGGAGGCGCAGCGCTCTGGCAAGGCTGCTGGCATGGTTTTGGGGCTCATGGAGGATATGGCCGTGGGTGTCAATCCACTGGGCGAGGACGTGTGGTCTCACCCGGAGCGCTACGCCCGGGGCGCGTCTGTGGGCGCTCCGCCAGACGCTTTTAATCAGCAGGGACAGAACTGGCTGCAGCCGCCTTTGGACCCCTTGGACCTGGAGCGAACCGGCTACAAGGCTTACCGGCAGCTGGTGGGCGGCATGTTTGCTCACAGCGGTGCCATTCGCATTGACCACGCGCTGGGCCTCTTCCGGCTCTGGTGGATTCCCGCCGGTTCTCCCGCCAGCGAGGGTACATATGTGACCTATAACTACAAGGCCATGCTCTCGGTGCTGGCGATTGAAGCGACGCGGGCTGGCGGCATAGTGGTGGGCGAAGATTTGGGCGTAGTGCCTGATTTTGCGGCGCAGGCTCTGGCTGACCGAGGAGTGCTAGGCACCATTATTGAGTGGTTTGAGCAGAAAGATGGCGTCTTTAAGAATCCGGCCGGCTACCGCAAGTACGCGCTGGCAGCCGTGACGACCCACGATCTACCGCCCACGGCGGGCTATTTGCAGTATGAGCATGTGCACATTCGAGAGCGCTTGGGACTCTTGGCTCAGTCGGCTCAGGAGTTTGAGGCGGCCGCGCAAGACGAGCACCGGGCTATGCTGCAATTCCTGGTGGCCGGAGGCTGGCTGGACCCGGCGGTGGCTGGCGACGAGCGTGGGCATACCCAGGAGATTGTGGAGGCCATGCATCGGGCGGTGTTGAGCGCGCCTTCCCTGCTCAAAATGGCGGCCTTGGTGGACGGCGTGGGCGAGTCACGCTCGCAAAATCAGCCGGGCACCATCGACGAATACCCTAACTGGCGGGTGCCCTTGGCGGACGAGAAGGGGCGTGTAGTCTACGCTGAAGAGGTGTTTGACCTGCCGCGGGTGCAAGCGTTGGCACAGGTGATGCGGGAAGGTATTTAGGCGATTTCTCGAGCCAGAAAGCCGGTTTGAGGGAACTCAGGCCGGCTTTTTGCTGTATTAAAAAAGAAAATTTGAAAAAGTGGGAATAGCGGGTTGCCTTTGGAAGTTGAGTGATGTAGGCTCAAGTTTTAGAAGTGGTCTGCATGAGTGGTCTTCTCCTTTGCGGAGGGGGCGCGGGCAGGTCGCCGAGGAATGCGAGCGATAAGCGTAGAACAGAGCGCTGCTAACGGGCAGCGCGCAAGAGCCAGGAGGCAACAATATGGCACGTGCAGTAGGCATTGATCTGGGTACCACCAATTCGTGCATTGCAACACTTGAGGGCGGCGAACCAACCGTCATCGTCAACGCTGAGGGCGCTCGTACCACGCCATCGGTGGTGGCATTTAGCAAGTCCGGTGAGATTCTGGTGGGCGAGGTTGCCAAGCGCCAGGCCGTCACGAACGTAGACCGCACTATCAGCTCCGTCAAGCGCCACATGGGCACTGACTGGAATGTGGAAATCGACGGCAAGCAGTGGACGCCGCAGGAGATTTCCGCTCAGATTCTGATGAAGCTCAAGAGGGACGCCGAGTCCTACCTGGGCGAGCCGGTCACCGACGCGGTTATCACCTGCCCTGCGTACTTCAACGATGCCCAGCGTCAGGCAACTAAGGACGCTGGCAAGATTGCCGGTCTCAATGTACTCCGCATCATCAACGAGCCCACCGCCGCAGCCTTGGCTTACGGCCTGGAGAAGGGCAAGGAAGATGAGCGCATCCTAGTCTTCGACTTGGGCGGCGGCACCTTCGATGTCTCCCTATTGGAGATTGGCAAGGACGACGACGGCTTCTCCACCATTCAGGTGCAGGCCACCAACGGCGACAACAAGCTGGGTGGCGACGACTGGGATCAGAAGATTATCGACTGGCTGGTCGGCGAAGTCAAGAACAAGTACGGTGTGGATCTGTCCAAGGACAAGATTGCTCTCCAGCGCTTGAAGGAAGCCGCTGAGCAGGCCAAGAAGGAGCTTTCCTCCTCCAGCTCGACCAGCATCTCCATGCAGTATCTGGCTATGACTCCTGATGGCACGCCTGTACACTTGGACGAGACGCTGACCCGTGCGCACTTTGAAGAGATGACCTCCGACCTGCTGGGCCGCTGCCGTACGCCCTTCAACAACGTGCTGGCTGACGCTGGCATCTCCGTGCAAGACATTGACCACGTTGTTCTCGTAGGCGGTTCCACCCGTATGCCGGCCGTCAAGGAGCTGGTGAAGGAGCTGACTGGCGGTAAGGAAGCCAACCAGACCGTGAACCCCGATGAGGTTGTGGCTGTTGGTGCTGCCGTGCAGTCTGGCGTGATTAAGGGCGACCGCAAGGATGTGCTCCTGATTGATGTGACCCCGCTTTCGCTGGGCATTGAGACCAAGGGCGGCATCATGACTAAGCTCATTGACCGCAACACAGCCATCCCCACCAAGCGCTCCGAGGTCTTCTCCACGGCTGAGGACAACCAGCCTTCCGTGCTGATTCAGGTCTACCAAGGTGAGCGTGAGTTCGCCCGTGACAACAAGCCCCTGGGCACCTTCGAGCTGACTGGTATTGCTCCGGCTCCTCGCGGTGTACCCCAGATTGAGGTCACCTTCGACATCGATGCCAACGGCATTGTGCACGTATCTGCTAAGGACAAGGGCACGGGCAAAGAGCAGTCGATGACCATCACTGGCGGTTCCGCACTGCCCAAGGACGAAATTGACAAGATGGTGAAGGAAGCTCAGGCGCACGAGGCTGAAGATAAGCAGAAGCGTGAGGACACTGATGCGCGCAACGCCGCCGAGGCTGCCGCCTACCAGACCGAGAAGTTGGTCTCCGACAACAAGGACAAGATTTCCGAGGACATTGCCAAGGAAGTCACCGACAAGGTCAACGCCTTGAAGGAAGCCTTGAAGGGCGAGGACATGGAGAAGATTAAGTCTGCCCAGTCCGAGCTGATGACCTCTGCTCAGAAGATTGGCGAGGCCCTTTACTCGCAGCAGGCAGCAGGTGATGCTGCCGGTGCTGCTGGTGCGGGCGCTGACTCGGCTTCTGCAAGTGCTGCTGGCTCCTCCGACGACGACGTAGTAGACGCCGAAGTGGTGGATGACGACGACAAGAAGAAGGATGGCGAGTGACATGCCAGACTTCAGTGCGAATGATTACCTGAATGGCATGTCGGACGCCGAGTCGCTCAAGGGTGACCCGGCGTCCGCCGGAAAGAGCGGTAGTCAGCAGCCTCAGCAGTCTCAGGACTCCAGCCAGGCGTCTGACGGGCAGGACGAGTCTCAGACAGCTCAAGGCGCCCATGAGGATGGGCAAGCCCAAAACCCCGCAGAGGGGCAAGCAGGGCAAGCTGCGGGCGCTACTGACTCCGACGATGAGCCGGGTGCGGCTGGTGAGTCCCGGAAGGCCGATCAGGCGCCTGCTGACGGTGACCAGCTGACGCCACTCGGACAGGCCAAGAAGGAAGCCGCTGACTACCTGGAAGCACTCCAACGGGAGCGTGCCCAGTTCGTCAACTACCGCAACCGGACAGCCAAAGAGCAGGAGATTTTCCGCCAGCACGGCATTATCGACGTGCTCACGGCCCTCCTGCCAGCCTTGGACGACATCGACCGCATCCGTGAACACGGAGGCTTGGATGACTCCTTTGAGGCCGTGGCTGCCAAGATTGACAAGACCTTTGAGAAGTTCGGTGTGGAAAAGTTCGGCAAGAAGGGCGAAGATTTCGACCCGACTGAGCACGAAGCGATTCTGCACAAGCCGGACCCTCAGGCCCATAAGGAAACCGTGGATACGGTCGTTGAGGCGGGCTACCGGATCGGGGACCGCGTCATCCGCGCTGCCCGTGTGGTAGTGGCATCTCCCCAGGAGCAGTAGGCAGCGCAGGCGTCTCATTCAAGGAAAATACAAGGTGTACGAGTGAAGAAAGGAGACATGGATGGCTGAGAACGAATGGCTGAACAAGGACTTCTACAAAGTCCTCGGTGTCTCCAAGGACGCCAGCGATGCGGACATAACCAAAGCCTACCGCAAGCTTGCCCGCAAATACCATCCTGATTTGAACAAGACCAAGGAGGCGGAGGAGAAGTTTAAGGATATCTCCGAGGCCTACGACGTGTTGAGCAACAAGCAAGAGCGCCAAAAGTACGATGCGATTCGTCAATTTGGTATGGGCGGCGCTCGCTTTGCAGGCGGTTCGTCTGGCGGTGGATTTAATGCCGACGGGGCCCAGGACTTCTTTAGCTCCATGTTCGGCGCAGGAGCGGGCGGACCTGGTGGCTCGAGAATCCGCTTCTCCACCGGCGGCGCGGGCGGGCCAGACTTATCTGACCTGTTCTCCGCTTTTGGAGGAGCAGCCCCACGCTCTGGCGGTTTTGGTGGCAGTGGCTACCAGGAGGAGTACCGAGAGCCTCCACGGGCTGCGAAAGGCGTTGACCGCACCTCGCAGATCACGCTCACCTTCCGGCAGGCGGTAAAAGGCGCAACGGTCTCGCTGAGTGTGGCAGGAGTGAAGTTCAAGACTCACATTCCAGCTGGAGTTGAGGACGGACAGCGCATACGCTTGGCCGGTAAAGGGCACGAGGGTGTCAACGGTGGTCCCAACGGTGACCTGTACTTAAAGATTACCGTAAAGCCTAGCGAGCGCTTTACTATGCGCGGCAAGGACCTAGTGATGGACTTGCCGCTGACGGCCAGCGAAGCGGCCCTAGGTGCCAAGGTGCAGGCTCACGACCTGGATGGGCAGACGGTGGCCTTCAAGGTGCCGGCTGGCTCATCCTCCGGCGATGAGATTCGCATAGGTGGTTTGGGCGTGCAAGACAGGCGTGGCAATGGCGATTTGGTGGGAAGAATTTCCATTCACATGCCAGGCAAGTTAAGTCTTGCTGCCAAGCGGGCCATGAAGGAATTCGCCAAGGCTACGAGTGACTTCGACGAGCAGATGGCTCAGGAACGCCTGAAAGATTGAGCCTCGAGGCTGGTAGCAGTCAGACAGATAGCTTGGCTGCTACCAGTGAGAGCTTGATAAGAGTGCAGGAGTGGTCGGCTGATGAGGGCCGGACACAGCAGCCAGGGAGGTGAAAGCATGGCAGCAGTAGATAGGCAGATTCGTAGAGCCTACCTGGCTTGCGGGCAGGCGCTCGTGACTGGCGGCGCGAGCCTGGACCAGATAGACGAGCGTGGTATCGACGTTAACCTGCCAGTTTTTAGCGTGGGCCAGGCGGCTCAATTGGCAGACATACACCCCCAAACCTTGCGCCAGTACGACCGTTTGGGTTTGATTGTGCCTGAGCGCACTGAAGGCGGAGCCAGGCGGTATTCCCTGCGGGATTTGGACCGGCTCTGCCAGGCTCAGCACTTGAGCCAAGATGAATCCATCAATTTGGCTGGCGTGACCAGGATTCTGGAGTTGGCCGAAGAAAATCGTCAACTGCGGCGTCAGGTTCGTCGACTGAGGGAGCCGGCAGGGAGTAACATTTTCGCGGCCGCGGCCGATGGTGAGGTGGTGGAAGTGGAGCGCTCGCGCCGGGCTCGTCTGTGGCGGCACCAGACTCGGATGCACACAGAAGAGCTCGTGGCTCGTCCAGAGGATTCGCTCTCGGTTGTAGAGTCGAAATCGCTGGTGCTCTGGGGCTTGGACTGAGTCGGTTAGCTGCGCATTTGTAAACTGCTCTCCAGCTGGGCGCGGTCGGGTAGGGAGGAGATAACCCCCTCTTGCATGAGGGAGAGTCCAGCTGCCCTGTTGGCAATGCGAATAGCCTCTTCCATGGTGCGCCCTTCCAAAAGGTATGCCGCTAAGGCGCTGATAAACGCATCTCCGGCTCCCGTGTCGTCTATGGGTTTGACTGGTTCGGTGGGGAAGTCCTGCTTGAGATCGGTGGTGTACAGGGTGCAGCCTCGCTCGCCAGCGGTAACGATAACCGTATTAACGCCCGCGCGCAGCAGTCGGTGTGCTTTGTCGGCTTGAGAGCCGGGACCAGGGCACAGCTGGTCGAGTTCCGATTCGCTGGGAACGAGGATATCGCACTGGCGTAAGATACGAACCGGTAAATGAGAGCTGAAAAATGGTTTAATGATGGTGCGCGTGCCGTGTTTGCGGGCTAAGCGGCAGGCCTCTTCGACCGCTTCCATCGGTACAACCGTCTGGATTAAGCAGTAGGAAGCATGGTCAAAGAGTTGCTCTCCATTGCGCACGTCGTTGGCTGTCAGGGAGAGGTTGGCTCCCGCAATGCGTGAGGTCATTGATTTGCCTTCGCTGTCGACCAGAATGAAGACTTTTCCGGTGTCTTGCCCCTCTTTGCGCAGAATACCCGAGGTATTAATGCCCTCTTTGGCAAGGGAGCGGTAGACGTAGTCCGCAGCGCTGTCTGCGCCCACGCTTGCAATTAAGGAGACCTGCTGGCCGAGTTTGGCTACACCCACTGCCTGGTTGATGCCCTTGCCGCCCGGGATGGTAAAGGGTGCGTGTGAATCGACGATGTGCCCAGGCTTAGGCAGGCTAGCCACCGATATGTATGTGTCAATGTTGACGCTGCCGACCACCACAATCGTGCGTCTTTTGGCTCTGGGCGGACCGCTGATGGTGTGGTCGTTGTCGAGGTGAAAATCTTGCCCGAACGCTGCCGCAGGTTCGCCGCCGCCTTCTAGATTCGTGATGAGGCGCGCGCATAGGTAAGCGCCAAAATCAGCGCTGTGCATGGTGTAGGCCGAGATTTCCTGGGAGCCGGGGTAGTGCAAAGGCTCGCTAGTATCGTTGCGCAAGGTGAGAAGAGAGAAATCGTCGGGGATGTGGTAGTGCAAGTGGAGCGTGTATTGCGCGAGTTCGAGCGCCAGCCGATAGTGCGATGAGACGATGCCAGTGATTTCGTGGGAGCTGATGTGTGTGATGAGTTCGTGGTCTGCAGCGCGATGAATGAGCCTGGAATCGTATTTGAGTCCGTGGTCAAAAAGGGCGCGCTTGTAGCCTTTGATGAAGCTGGTTGTGCGTCTCCCGTTTCCTACCAGGCAGGCGATATGCGTGTGTTCGCGGCGGATCAGTTCTTCGGTCAGGTAGTAGGAGGCTTGTTCATAGGGGAGCATGGCGTAGGGGTCATCGCCGATTGGGCCGATGGTTAGTTTGGGCACGGTCAGCCTTTTTTCGAGGCGTTTGAAGCTGCGACGGCTGACGGGCTCCCAAATAATTCCATCGACTTTTTGGCTGAGAGCGGAGGCGAGATTGGCTTCTTCCTGGTTTTCGTGGCGGAAACTGTTGAAAATGAGGGTGCTGTATCCTCGCTTTTGCGCGGCTTGAATGATGCCGTCTACGGTGCTGTCTGCACCGATGCAGTCGTTGAGCAGCACGCCGATTCGCCAGGTGCTCTGGGTGCTGTCTACGGCTGCATACGGGCGGTAGTGGTACTGCTTGACAACTGCTAAAACGCGCTCCCTGGTGGCTTGGGCTATGCTCTCGTCCTTGTGGTTGACGATTTTTGAAACGGTAGAGGTGGAGACGCCGGCTATTTCGGCGATTTCTCTGATATTCATGGGATGGTTGTCCTTTATCTGCGCCGGTCCCCTTTTCTATAGTAGCGTGGCACTGGCGATATTGGGGGTCCAAGTTTCGCAGAAAGTGGCGGAAAAACGCTCAGCGGTTCTGGCAGAGGGTATTTGCTGTTAGAAAAGTCAACAGTTGACAGTTCATAAAGGCTCTGCTAGCCTAACAGACAGAAAATAGTTTCCGAAATGTTTTCCTTCCTCTTACTTAAGAGTCCACACCCTCGCCTCAACTGGAAACCAGGAAGTGACACATGAATGCACGTCCTATCGTTATCGACACTGCCCCCGGGATTGACAATGCCATAGCCCTGGCCCTGCTGACCGCAGACCACAACTTGGACGTTAAACTCGTTGGCAGCGTGGCAGCAGGTCATGCTGAACTTACAGCAGCCCAATCGCTGATGAAAGTATTGACCTTTCTGCATCGGCGAACACTGGTGGCGCAAGGCTGCGTAAAGCCACTCGTACGTTCTCAGTACTTGGCCAACGGTGTCTGGCAGCCTGCCGACTGCGACCTTATCCCATGTCCGAACTCCTCTCTGAGTCATCTTGCGGGAAGCAACGCGGTGCTGGAGGAGCGTAGGGTTTTGCTGGAGAGCATACAACCCGTCACCCTCGTCACACTCGGTCCTTTAACTAATATTGCCTTGCTACTGGCCACTTTCCCTGAGGTCAAGAGCCATATTGAGCAAATTATCATGATGGTAGGCTCAACTGAGCGTGGCAATGCCACCGTCTACGGCGAGTTCAACGCCGTGTGTGACCCCGAAGCGGCCGGAATCGTGTTTCGCTCCGGACTCCCGCTGGTGATGGCAGGCTTAGATATTGGGCGCCAAATCAGCTTGAATGAGCAAGACTTACGGCAGATGAAGTCGGCCGGGCGAGTCGGATCTATGATCAGCAGCCTGCTGGAACCCAGTAACGACAGGCCAGCGGGGACCATAGAACTCTGCGGCACTTCGGCGGCTATGTACCTGCTGGAACCGGGGCTGTTCACCACAAGGCGGGCGCGGGTGGATGTTGAGACGGAAGGCAGCCTAACCCTGGGCGCCACAGTAGCTAACTTCAATTTAGCGAAGCCCAGCGGACACACCGCCAACAGTTCGAGTTCAGAACTGGAAGCCAATGTCACCGTCTGCGTGGATGTGGATGTGTGCGGCCTCAAAGCCAGCTTCCTCGACCGCGTTGCCCAAGCTGATGCGGCGGAGGCTCGCTGAGCATACTCACCACCCACGCTGCAGGCCAGTGGCTGCGGCACGATGCTCTACAGCTAGTGCGGAGTAAGGCTCGCCCCTCATGAGTGGTCCGCGGATACGACGTGTAGCTGCGCGGTCGGACCCTATCAGCCGAGAAATCTGTGCAATATCTCTATGAATTTTGAGCCTACAGCAACGACATGGAACATAGAATCACATGCAGAGAGGTTTTGTTCCCGAGAGCGCAAAAGTGGAACTGCCGGGAAAACTGAGCGGCGATAAGGAGTGGCATGGCGTTTATGGCTGATAAGGGACTGCAAAAGACAGACGAAGCTACAGCGACTGGCGGGTCAGCGCACCGGGCTGGGGCAGCGCAAAAAGGTCTGAACGAACCGCGCGAAGGGTATGGGCAGACTTGGGCCAAGACCATTTTGATTGGCGAGCATTCGGTGGTGTACGGGCACCCGGCTTTGGCCCTGCCCTTGCACGAGCTCAAAATGCAGGCCTGGGCCGCGCCCGCCGCCCCTGATGAGACGCCCCGCCTTCACGCCCTGGATTATGACGGCCCGCTCGAGCAGTCGGGAGAGCGTTTCGGCGGCTTGCGCAGGGCTGTGGAAGTGACGCTCAAGTTCCTGGGCCACAGCGGCCAGGGCTTCCATATTCGCACCGTTTCCGACTTCCCAGCCGGTCGAGGCCTGGGGTCGTCCGCCGCCGCCTCCGGTGCCGTGGTCCGCGCCCTACTCGACGCCTACCAGGTGGACGCCAGCCAAGAGGACATTCTCAATTTGACCAACGAAGCCGAAAAAATAACGCACGGCCACCCCTCAGGCTTGGACGCTGCCACAACGGCGGGCGAGCAGCCAGTAGAGCTTTCGGCTGGCAACATGCGCTCGGTCCAGCCCCACGGTGCTGGCTACTTGGTCATAGCGGACACGGGCGTGGCCGGTTCCACCAAGGAAGCGGTGGAAGGCGTGCGCTCGCGCTTGCAGGCCGACCCCGATGGTGTGGGCCAGCTCTTGGACTCCCTGGGCCAGGAGGCGCAGGAGGCCATTGGAGACTTGGAAGAAGGGCAGATGGAGCCCTTGGGCGAGCATATGAACCAGGCTCAGGACCTGCTCAACGCCTTGCAAATCGGCCATCCTCAGCTGGATCACTTGGTCGAGGCTGCGCGCTCCGAGGGAGCTTTGGGCGCTAAGCTGACCGGCGGCGGTTTGGGCGGCTGCATGTTGGCCCTGGCGGCCGACGAAGAGTCCGCAGACCGCATTAGCCAGGCGCTCAAGGACAGCGGAGCCAAGCAAGTTTGGGCCCATCAGCTGGTGGCCTGAGCTGGATTTGCGCCCACAGTTGAGCGGGCAAATGAGCCTCAGGCTCCCGTAAGGTGGGGATACTGTCAGTTTTCAGTCGGAAGCAGTGAGGAAGGCTGGCGAAAACAGTACCCTATGAAGTATGAACGTGAGAAGAGTGCGGCAGGTGTCGGGTATGAGCGAGAGCAGACGCGCGGGCGGTTCCTACGCCAGCACAGCGACCCTCGCTCCCACCCGTCGCCAGCAAGTAGACCCTGAAGCCGTCGGAATTGTGGGCCAGGGGCAGGCTCAGGCGAACGCGAATATTGCCCTCATCAAATACTGGGGCAAGGCCGACGAAGACCTGATTATCCCTACTACTTCCAGCCTTTCGCTCACCCTGGATGGGCTCTCCACGCGCACGAGCGTGCAATTTTTGGACTTGAACGCCGGGCCAGACCGCCTGGCCATCGACGACCAGCCGCAGGGGGGCAAGGCGCTGGGCCGAGTTTCGCGCTTTTTAGACCTGGTTCGGCGGCAGGCGGGCATTGACGCGCCAGCCCTGGTGAGCTCCTACAACACGGTGCCCTACGGTGCTGGGCTGGCCTCCTCCTCGTCGGCTTTCGCAGCGCTGGCAGGGGCAGCCTGCGTGGCAGCTGGCCTAGATTTGAGCCCGCGAGAGCTCTCCCGCCTGGCGCGCCGGGGTTCCGGGTCGGCCTGCCGGTCCATTTTCGGCGGACTCGCGCTCTGGCAGGCGGGACAAGACGACGCCTCCTCATACGCGCAGCCGGTGGACTCGCAGATGGACCTGGCCCTGATTGTGGTCCTCGTCTCAGGGCAAGAAAAACGCATTTCCAGCCGGGAAGCCATGCGCCGCACCATAAGCACGTCCCCCCTCTACCAGGCTTGGGTGGATCAGAGCCAGGCAGACCTGGAGCAGGCGCTCGCTGCCATCCGCGCCAACGACCTGCAAGCCCTAGGGCCAGTAGTGGAGGCGAACGCGCTCGGCATGCACGCGGCCATGCTCGCAGCCCGGCCCGCAGTCTCCTACTGGCTGCCAGACACCCTGCTCGCCTTCGATGCCGTGCGCCAGATTCGCGCAGACGGCCTGAGCGCTTGGGCCACCTTGGATGCAGGGCCCAACATCAAAGTCCTCACCTCCGGCCAGGAAGCCGCACGAGTGGCCGAAGAACTGCGCAGACGCCTGCCGGGAGTCAACATTCAAGTGCACAAACCCGGCCCAGGCCTGCAAATTATCGGCAGTGACGGCGGCGAACGATAGGTTGAATATGGATGCACAAGGCGCGACGAGCCAAGCACAGGCCGCAGGAAAGCTCTACCTGGCGGGCGAATACGCGGTCGTGGAATCCGGGCACCCAGCCATTCTCGTGGCCGTAGACCGCATGTTGACCGCGCAGGTGAGCGAGCCAGCAGCCGCAGCAAGCGCTGCCGGGAAGGCGCTAGAGGAGCAAACGGGCAGCATCCAGTCAGCCGGGCACAGCGAAGCTAGTACCCTCTGGCACCGGGAAAACGGCCTGCTGACAGCCGACAAGCCCAGCACCCAGCCCTCATACGTGATGGCGGCGGCCACCACCGTGGAAGAGCTGGCTCTGGAGCGCGGAGTGGCGCTGCGGGCCTTTGACCTCAACATTTCCAGCCAGTTAGACGCGGGCTCAGGCAAAAAGTACGGCCTGGGATCTTCCGCAGCCGTCGCCGTGGCCACCGTGCGCGCCCTCCTGAGCTTTTATGGGCTAGAACTGGACCCCCTGCAGACCTACAAACTCGCTTATCTGGCGACCGGTCGGGCGCAGAGCCTGGGCTCCGGCGGTGACCTGGCGGCCAGCCTCTTCGGCGGCTGCATTCGCTTCACCTCGCCAGACCGCGCCTGGGTCCGTCAGCAGCTCGGCCAAGCCCCGCTCTCCCAGCTGATTGAGCAGGCCTGGCCAGACCTGAGCATAGCCCGCATCGACGCTTTCGGATTGGGTTCACCCTTGCAACTGCTGGTTGGCTGGACCGGCAGCCCAGCGTCCACGCCCTCGCTCGTGGCATCCGTCAAGCAGGGGTCGGGCGACGGCAAGCGCGAAGCCTACGAGCGTTTTTTGGCTGCTTCCGACAGCTGCGTGGACGCGATCGCTGTGGCCTTGAGCTCTGGGGATATGCATGTCATTGGCGATTTGGTAGCCCAAGCGCGAAGCCTTTTGCGCTCACTCTCGGCCCTGACTGACACGGACATCGAAACTCCGGCCCTGCGCACGCTAGTGGAGACGGCGCTGCTGCGGGGGGCTGCGGCCAAATCGTCCGGTGCGGGCGGGGGAGACTGCGGCATCGCCATCGTCGGCCAACCTGAGACTGACGTTCTGGCAGCGAGTGCAACCGCCGGTGAGCGCACGGATAATGTGATGAACGGCAGCACGGTCGACGCTCAATCGGCATCCGGAGCTTCCCGCCAGGATGCGCCAATGGTACCCGGAGACTCACGGACTCAGGCCCATGCCATTGCCACAGCTTGGGCCCGTGCCGGCATTGAGCCGCTCGACCTTCACGTCAGCCAGTCTCTCGCGCCCCTCGACAGGTGGAATCCAGCTTCCCAGGCCACAAAGGAGTAGCTTATGAGCACGCAGGATGAGACTCACCAGAGTTCGCAGGGCTTCCTGGGGTCCCAGAATTTTCAGAGTTCCCAGAATCTCCAAGACTTTCCGGACTCCCAGATTCAGCAGGGCCAGCTAGGAGACGTCCAGTTTGACCCGAGCCTGGACCAAAACCCCGATTCCCAGCGCAAAAACGACCATATCCGCCTGGCTCTGGCCCAGCAGCAGGCCCCCAAGCGCAACGCTTTCGACGACGTTCGCTTCCTCCACCACTCTTTGTGCGCGGTGGACCAGGCCAGCGTCTCCACCGCCACCCAGGTTTGCGGGCAAGACTGGCCCCTGCCCTTCTATATCAACGCCATGACCGGCGGCTCGGCCCAAGCTGGCAGCATCAACGCCCAGCTGGCGACGGCGGCAGCGCTCACCGGCCTGGCCATGGCCACCGGTTCCCAGCACGCGGCCCTACGCAGGCCCGAGCTAGAGCCTACCTTCACCACCGTGCGCGACCACAATCCCAACGGCTTCGTCTTCGCCAACGTAGGCCCCACGGTCAGCCCGGAGCAGGCAGTCCGCGCAGTCAAGATGCTCGCCGCCTCCGCCCTGCAAATCCACATCAACCCCGTGCAAGAAGCCGTCATGACCGAAGGTGACCGCGACTACGGCTCCTGGCCCGAGCGCATACGAGCCATCGCCGCCGCCGTTCCAGTGCCCGTAGTGGTCAAAGAAGTCGGCTTCGGCTTGAGCCGCCCCACCATTGAGCTCCTGGCCACGCTAGGGGTCAATACGGTCGACATCTCCGGGCGGGGAGGCACGGACTTTGCGGTCATTGAAAACGAGCGCCGGGTCGACCGCGCTTACTGGTACATGGACAATTGGGGGCTCTCCACGGTCTTGGCTCTGCTGGGAGCCAGCCAACCGCTGCCGGTTCAAGGTGTGGAGTTGCTGGCATCTGGCGGGGTGCGCAGCCCACTTGACGTGGTCAAAGCTCTGGCCTTGGGCGCTCAGGCAGTCGGCGTCTCCGGCCACTTCCTGGCCACGCTCACCGCTGGCGGTGTCGAAGGATTAGTTGACGAAATCAACGATTGGGCCCGGCAAGTGCGCGCCCTCATGTCGCTCCTGGGTGCCCGCACGGTTGCCGACCTGCGCCGAAGCGACCTCCTCGTCACCGGCTCAACGGCCGAAGAAGCCAACCTACTCGGCGTGGACCTGCCCTCCCTGGCCCATCGCTCCGCCAGCTAGGATTCTGAACTCAAGAGTAAAGGGCCAGCAGCTGAATCATCAACTGTTGGCCCTTACACCATATATAAATAAGTCGGACCAGAATGGAGCCCGATCACAAAAGCACCAACGGGTGAAACGGAGCTGAACTGTATTACCAGCCGCAACCCCTACCCGAAGCGCAACGTACCCTTCTGACACCACCAGTATAGCATCAGTGTGCTTCTCTTTTTTGCTCTAATTGTGGCGGTTAGGGTGTTTGGGCTCTCGGCTGTGGTGTCTTCCCCACCCCTTTCCTGGATTCTTTCGTTTAGCTCTGGGGGTGTAGGTGGGCGTGAGCGTTGCTTGGTTTGCGCTCTGATTGGTTCGTTTCGTCTCTTTCAGGCGCTGATTGTGTGTGAATTGGTACGTTTCGTGCTTTGGGGCGCTGTTGGTGGGGTTGGCTGTTCAGCAAGGGGAACTTCTTATTGCTTCACAACCAACCCCACCAACAGCTCGCTTCGCATCGCGGGTGGGGACTGCGCTTCGCTGATCCGCTCTCTTGCTTTGTTTCTGGCGCTTCGGCCTTGACGGTTGGGTTGGGCACGAGCGGAATATTTTAGCTTCGGGAGTTTGTTTGATTAGGGCGGAGGGAGTGCTTGCCCTCTTTGCGTTTGCGGGCCTGTGATAGTTGGTGGCCTGCTAGAGATACTGCCGTGATGGCGGTGAGGGCTATGAACGTAGCGCCCGTGTAGCGCTGGAGGGGGATGGCTCCGGCGGTGGGCAGGGTGAATAGGGCGTAGTAGGTGAAGCCGTTGGGCACGATGTAGTCGGGTTGGGGGGTGCCGTCGATGGTCCAGCGGATTTTAACTTCGACGTTTTCGTCGGGTGTGTGTTGTGGGGTGTTGGCTTTCCAGTTGTGGTTGGCTGCGTCGTAGGTGAGGTTTTCGCCGGCTTCGCTGCCGAAGTGGAGGCCGGTTACTGTGATGGGGAGGGGTGTGGCGTGTAGGGGCGTGTAGGAGTGGGCGTTGGTGTTGCCAACTCCGGTGGGGATGGTGTCGTTGCCGAGTTCGCCCCATTGGTTGTCGCCCCAGAGCCACAGGTTTTTTGTGCTGTCGAGCGTTATGGTGTGCCATGCGCTGGTGTAGATGCGTGTGGTGTTGGCGGGGAGATTGCTGGTGATGTTGGTTGGGTTGGGGCTGCCGCCGTTGTTGCTGCTGGCGGGTGTGGGGCTGCCGGTGCCCAGCTGGCCGTATAGGTTGTGCCCCAGGCCCAGGTGTTGCCGGTGGAGTCGGTGGCGAACGCGGAGTAGGAGCTTGTGCTGGTGTAGAGCTTGGTGATGCTCCGGCTGGCGAGTGAGGGGATGAGGGTTGGTGTGGTGCGGTTGGTGGTGTCGCCTAGTCCGAGTTCGCCGGACGGGTTTCCTCCCCAGCTGTAGAGGTGCTGGCTGCTGTCGAGAGCGTATGAGGATTGGTATCCTGCGCCGATGCTGGTGAAGGGGCCGCTTGCAGGGGGTGTGACTACTCGTGGTGTGACTTGGTTGGTGGTGGTGCCGTTGCCGAGCTGGCCGGTAGCGTTGTAGCCCCAGGTGTAGAGCTTGTTGCTGGAGGTGAGAATCATGGCGTGGTGGGTGCCGGTGGCGGCTTGTTTCACGGTTTCACCGTTGAGGTTGACTGGTACGGGTTCGAATTGCGCGGCGAGGGTGTTGTCTGCGTTGCCGAGCTGGCCGCTGTCGTTGTGGCCCCAGGTGTAGACGGTGTTGGTGTTGGTGACGGCCAGGGTGAAGTCGTAGCTTGGGTAGATGTGGGTGAAGGTGACTCCTGCGGGCACGTGCACTTGCACGGGCGTGGTTTGCGCGAACGGGGCGGTTGTGATGCTGCTGCCATTGCCGAGCTGGCCGTATTGGTTGTTGCCCCAAGCCCAGAGGCGGCCGGTGGTGTCGAGGGCGAAGGAAGCGTTCATGCCGGCGAAGACTCGGTTGAAGCGCACGCCTGCGGGCGGGGTGATGAGGGTGGGAATGTTGCGGTCTGTGGTGGTACCGTTGCCGAATTGGCCGTAGCCGTTGTAGCCCCAAGCGTAGGTGTTACCGTCGCTACCGATAGTCAGCGTATGCGTTATGCCGGTGCTGACTTGGGTGAAGCGAGTCTTGAGCTGCTGGGGGTTAGCGGTGATGGTGACGGGGGTGTTGGTGTTGACTGGGCCAGCTTGGGGTTTGAGGGTGAAGGTGATGTCGTCCCACAGGGCTGTGAGGGTCATAGTAGCGTTAACTGGGTCGGTGCCGAAGTCCCAAGGCACATCGCCCTGGAACCAGCCAGCAAAACGGTGGCCAGGCCAAGTGGGGTTGGGGTCGGGCATGAGGGTTGTATCGCCGTTGACAACTGACTGGTCGGGAACGGGAGTGGCATGGCCTCTGGCATCGCCCAGGTCGAAGTGGACCGTGTACGAGGTTTTGTATTCGTAGTCGAGGAGTGCGTCAGTTTGAGCAACGTTGCTCAATGTCCATTTGATGTGGACTTTAACCTTGCCTACTGGGTGGGCAGGGGCTTTTACATGCCACAAGTCGGTGACGGTGTCGTGTGTGAAGCCAGTGGCGTTGGTGGTGTCGAAGGTGATGCCGGTGATTTCGATTTTGGGGTCTGCTACTCGTACGGGGCTGAGGCGGTCGGTGGTGGTGCCGTCGCCCAGTTCACCACGTTCGTTGGGTCCCCAAGCGTAGGCGTGTCCGTCACTGCCGATGCTGATGGCGGTGAGGGCTCCTGCGCTGATGCTGGTGACTTGGTAGTCTGCTGGCACGTTTGCTGGGTGATTGACTGGTACGGGGCTGTGTTGGTCAATATTGGTGCCGTTACCTACCAAGCCGATAGTGGGACTGCCTCCGCCCGCTACGCTGTTTTGGCCCCATGCGTAGGCCTGGTGATCGGTGCCGAGTGCGAGCATGTGCCATGCGCCGACGTAGATGTCAGTGAAGGGCACTGGTGTGTTGATGCGTGTGGGCCTGAACCGTTGGGTGGTGGTGCCGTCGCCAAGCTGTCCATAAGTATTCTGGCCCCAAGTATATAAGCTGCCATCATCCTTGCTGATACCTGCTATCAAAAAACCGTTCCATCCTTTTGCGCAGATGGTTTTGAAATGGACGCCGCCTAAGACTGGTTGCGGGGTGAGTACTTTGTTACTGGTGGTGTTACTGGTGCCTAAATAGCCGTGTGGAGAGTCACCGTTCCATCCCCATGCGTAGGCGTTTCCGCTCGCATCAAGCGCCATAGAATACTGGAATCCTGCGCTGATGGTCGTGAACTTGATGCTAGTAGATATTTGTACTGGGGTGGTTGAGCTAGCTTCGTATGGTCCGCCTCCGCTTGCGGTATTGTTGCCGAATTGTCCGTAATAGTTGTTGCCCCAGGCCCATAGGTTGCCGCTAGTGTCTAATGCTAGCGCGTGATATGCTCCGGCGCTGATAGTTTTGAACTTTACACCTGCTGGCGTTTGCACGCGCACGGGTATGTTCTTGTTAACGGTGCTGCCGTCACCTAGAACACCGGATCTGTTGTCGCCCCATGACCAGAGGCTGCCAGTTGAGTCAATGGCTAGGTTATACCAAGAGCCCAAGCTCACGGTGGTGAACTTGACGCCTGTGGGGACTCGTACTTTTACAGGGAGTGTGCTCGAATTGCTAAAAGTGCCGTTGCCTAGATTGCCGAACTGGTTTTGTCCCCATGCCCAGAGTGTGCCGTCTGTGTCGAAGGCCAGGGTGTGCACGTTAGCGGAGTATACGGATTTAAACTTGATGGTGGTTTTGAATGGAGGGGTGATGGCGACATCGTTGCCGCCTGCTGTGGGGCCGTAGGTGGGGTTGAGGGAGAAGCCTTGGGCGTCGGTTATGGGGTCAGCGTGGGCTGGACGGGTTAGGCTGGAGTGCCCCCCCCCCAGGACCAATAATGCGAAAGTGAGCGCTATCGCACTGGCTGAGCGTAAACGGCGCATGATGCTCCTCTTGGCGAGCCGGGCGCACTGGGTGCGGGCTCTGCAAACTGTGTGTGGTCTCAAGAATGCTGCACTTCCCCAAGGGCAGACGCGAGAGATACTTGTCCCAACTGATATATGGCTCAGTATAATCACGGGCGACCGGCTTACGCAAACGAGGAAATTACTTGCGCGGTATTTCCGCCGTGGGTGGCCTCGCCTTGCGGCTGCGGAAGTGGGGCGCAAAACGTAGACCGCACAGTACTTTAGAGCACAGTGCGTGGATTCGCTGACGGTGGTAGCCTGCAGCGATTTATCTTGCGACTGGGCGGACCGGGCACAAAGCCTACAAAGTCCACAAGGTTGACAAAGTCGACAAAGCTCATAAACCCACGAAGTCGACCCCAAAACCATAGGTAGCGATGGTTTTGAGACTGGGTAGCTTTGCGCCAAGAGAAGAGAAAAGAGCTCAGCGGCGGCAGTGGCGGCCTTGGGGGCGGGTCTGGATGCGCTTCCAAGTGGCGTAGGCTAGAGTTCATCGTCCATTAGTTGCTCTTTTGACAGGGCTAATTCAGCTCTGTACATGCGGCAGAACGATTAACGACTTGTGGCCGACTCTCAATGTCGGCAATGCAGCTCTGTACATGCGGCAGAAAGTATTTGAGCGCTATATGGTCCGACTCTTGTCAGCAGAGACGGCAATTGCACACTGACTACCTCCGCTCAGCTGTTGTCCTTCGCTACCTCGCCTGCACGCGCCAGGCCTGCAACCAGAACAAGCAAATCGAACACTAGGCACCAGGCTGCGGCCCATTCGCCCCAGGCATCGCGCTTATCGGATATACAATAATCGATCGCCCGCAGATCCTGCAGAAACCATAGCAATCCAATACCTGCTACTCCAAGAGCCAACGCAAACGATTCCCAAGCTCCGGTGCCCAAGAAGCTCACCAGCGCCCACGCCAGTATTGTGCACGTCACTAAATCAATGAACCACTCCACCCACCGACTCGAAAATCGGCCCGCCAGCAGCCACAGCCAGCACACTCCGCCCACAGCCACTGCGCAGACCCCCGCCACCACGCCACCCATCAACACCGGATGCTCACCCGTAGCGCCGCCAAACATAAATCCAAACCCCATGAAGTTATATGTAGACAATGGTAGAAACAACCACATAGGATATCTCCATCGCGACTGCACTATAAAAATAACCACAAGCCCACAGACTACAGACGATATCAAAAACGGCATCTGAGCCCTGCGATCGGAGATGGGATTGCCCGTCGAACGATACCGGAAATACCCATACGCGCCGTTGGACACAACCACTAGCAGGTACCAAGCAGCTTTACGCAGCACGCCAGAGCGCGAAAATACGCGGCCACCCGGCTCGGCCCTGGAGAAAACCTCCACCGCATACCGAAAAATCGTCATCGATCCCTCAAGCAAGGATGACCCCTCAGGCAACTGTAAAGATGCCTCCTTAGCCTTCGCTCTCCCCTTCTTACCAGACACAAGCAGCTCCCCTCTCGGAACAAGTACACAATGCTACCAGAGTTGGGTAACGCTTCCTGCATGAGTGCTCTGCTGAGCTGCGAAGTATACGACTGTATATGACTGGCATTTTCAGCACTCGCAGAGGTGCACCCTATGGTGATTGATGCTGACAGTTTGCCTGTGTCGCTCGGGATTTGGAGTTGGAAGATGCGCCTGGGCCCAGCATGGTGCTCGACATCCACCATCTGCGAGTCTGCTGAAATTTGATTGAAAATGCTAGAAATTATTGTCTGCTCCCCTTTTGTTGCCGAGGCCGGACTTGTACCAGGAGACGGCTACTTGGACGCGGTCGCGCAGGTGGAGCTTGGCGAGTAGGCGGCTGACGGCGCGGCGGGCGGAGGTGGGTTCGATGACCAGGCGGTCGGCGATTTCAGCGTTGTTCAGGCCTTGGGCGATGAGGGCGGCCAGCTCGCGTTCGCGCTCGCTCAGGGAGGCGAAGGAGGCTCGGAAGGCGGCATTTGGGTCTGCGGCTGGAGGCACGGTTTGGCGGGCTCTACTGCGGTCGAGGAGCTGGCGGGTGATGCGCGGGGTCAGGACCGCGTCGCCCTCGGCCACGGCGTGGACGGCGGCCTGGAGTTGGGCGGTTTTCGTGTCTTTGAGGAGGAAACCGCTGGCACCGGCCTCGATGGCGCTGAAGGCATAGTCGTCTTGGTCGTAGGTGGTCAGGATGAGCGTTTTGCAGGCGGGAAACTCCTGGCTGATTATGCGGGTAGCGTCCACGCCGTCCATGCGGGGCATCCGCACGTCCATCAAAATGACTTGTGGCAGGCCATGGCCCTGGGTCTGGCGCTCGCGCAGGAGTCCGATGGCCTGCGCGCCGTCGTCCGCCTCGGCCACCACCTGCAAGGCCTTGTCTTTGCTGATCATCAGCGACAGGCCCATGCGGGTGAGGCGGTCGTCGTCTACGAGCATGACAGGAATCATTGCGCTCGCTCCTTGCTCGTGGTCGGCTGCTGCGGATTTGGGTTCGGGTTCGGGTTCGGGTGCGGGGCCGGGTGGGGTTCCGGTTCGCAGGCGGGAATCCACGCCTGAACTCGCCAGCCTACCGGTGTAAAGCCATAGGTCAAGCGCCCGCCGAGGGCCTGTACGCGCTGGGCACACATGGCTAGACCCATGCCGCTTTCGCCACTTGAGCTTGCTGGTGCTGCCCCTGCTGGCCCTGTTGGCCCTGCTGGCGGCTGACCATTGTCCCATATTCTTACAACCATCGAACCATCGGACTGGTAGTCCCAGGCGAGTGTGATTTGGCTGACGGAGCGGCCGTGACGGATGGCGTTAGTCAGCGCTTCCAGGCTCACCCAATAGCAGCAGTCGGCTTGGACGCGGTCGCTGCGGTGGCGCTTGCCGGTCTCGGTGAAAGCCAGCGCAATGCCCAGGGCCCTGACGTGTGCCAGGGCGGGCGTAATGTCGTCCCAGTCGTGGAGGGGGCGCTGGGCGGCGGTTGAGCTGGGGGCCGCACCCGGGCTTAGGCTTACTCCTTCCTCAATTCCTGTGCCAGTATCGAGCGCAGTGTCGAGCGTCTTGTGCGCGGTGTCGGCTGCAGTATCAGTCGCAGCATCAAGCGCCCTGTCGGCGACATGAAAGCTGAGACTTTCGTCCTGCGCCAGTAGTTTCACCGCCTGCCGGGTCTGGTCCAGGCAATCCCGCGCCACCTCGTTAATGCCCGCCAGCGCCCGGTCGGTCTGCGCATTGCTGCCCTGCCCCTGCAAACCCTCAGAAAGGGCGATAATCGTGGTCAACCCGTGCCCCACGCTGTCGTGCAGCTCTGTGGTGACCCGCGCCCGCAGTACGGCCCGATCCCGCGCCCTGACCGCCGCTCGAGAGCGCTCTCGCTCCTGCTCCTGCAAGCTGGTCGCCCGCCTGGCCTCCCGCTGAAAACGAACTACGAGAGCGGCGGCCGCTGTCACCACCGCATAGAGTCCCATTTGTATGGTCATCGAGACCAGCATCCCCAATGGCAGGCTGTAATCCATGTAGGCCATGAGCAGGAGCCAGCTGGTGAGCGCGCCGATGAAGCCTTGCCAGAGAGCGGCATTGAGCATCAGCGCGTAGAGGGCAATGAGCAGGGGCAAGATGAGGAAATCTGCCGTAGAGTTTCCGCGCAGGCGAAAGGCAACTGCCCCGCAGGCGAAGGCGACCGCCTGAACCGCAAAGACGGCAGCTGGGTGCTGCTCGCGCCAGATGAGCGCTGCCGAGACGAGCAAGGCCAGGAGCGCAAGGCTCGCATATGCGGGCAGGCCCGCTTGGTTGACCCAGGGCATGGACTGCGCCAGAGGGCCGAGCAGGTGGGCAATGGCGAGGCACCAGAGCATGTAGAGCAGGTTCAGCAGGGGGACTGCGCGCGACAGCAGGCCGCTGGGGCCCAGAATGCGGCCAAGCCAAGCCCTGCGCCCGCCCCTGTTTGCGGCTGCACGAATGGGTTGCGGAGGTGCTGTCTGCTCTTGCATAACTCTATTATCCTCTGGTCTTGCCTGGTATGTGCTCGTGCTTCCGGGCGGTTCCGGGTTTTTACTGCCTCCCGGTGGCTGGCAAGTAGCTGAGCAGGGCGTCCATGTCGCCGCTGGGGACGCTCAAACTCAGGCGAACCGGGCCCACGTTCATGCGGACAGCCGATTCGCTGGGGTAGAGGAGCATTTGGCCCTCCGTTTCCATGGGTTTGCTGCGATCCACCTGGTCGGGAATGCAGACAATCCAGCAGACCTTCTTGGGGTATTTTTTGAACACGACGGTGGCCGCGGGCTGGGTGTCTGCCGGAATGCTCGTGGGCCGCCAGCGATCCAGGTGCAGCCGGTCCATAAAACGGTCAATATCCTTCTCCCGGCTCAGCACTCGCTTGGGCGCGGAATTGTCTCCTACCTGCCAAAACTCCGCCGCCTCCCAGTCGTTGAGCGCGTCCTCGGCCGAGTCCCCCTGCACCCCGCAAGCCGAAAGCCCGGCCGCCAGCACGAGAGCGAGAACTAAGGCCAGTGCTGGCCCTATCGCTGCGACTAGGCCCCTTGCGCCCCTTGTTCGTGTGTGTGCTTGCATAGCAGCCTCGCTTTCTTGCGCATCACTTTCGGCGTTCAATACCTTCCTCTTCAGTGAACCCGAAAACGGCTGTCCGCGCTCGCTCGCGCCCCAAACTGACCACTTTTGTGTACAGGCGAGTTGGCGCTATCGGTGCGCAGGCCAAAATTGCTTGAAATACAAGGGTTTTGCCACCATACAATCACGTAATCAAGGGTTTGAGTATAGCGAAATTTACACGTAATCAACAGTATAAGTGTGCTCTTATTTACACGTAATCAAGGGTATGGGGTGGCGGAATGCACACGTAATCAAGAGTGTGGGAACTTGGATGGTTCTGTTGGCGCGGGCAGCGGGCGCGGGTGAGGTGGGAGAGCTGATGGGGCGGACAGAGCGGGCAGAGCAGGCAGAGTGGGGAGAGTGGATAGAGAGCGGCGGGGAGGCATGCTGACGGTCTTAGCAACTGGCGCGAGCTCGATGCGGTTGACTGATTTGAAGTGGCGAACTTGGGGGGGGGGGGTTGGCTCGGCGCGATTGGGCAGGTGACAGTAGTTCCGCTTGCTGCCTGGTCTGCGGGCGACGGCGAGTCTGCTCGCTTGAAGATGGCGGTGTTCTGCTCCCAGGTTACGCTATCCTCGCCCAGGTAGGCGCCTTGATCTGTCCAACTTGGAATACTGGTTTTCTGGAGGAGGGGGCGGCCCGGAACTTGCAGGTACACGCTGAATTGCTGGTCCTGCCAGCCGGGCGCGATCTCGAGCACAAGATGGCAGCCGCCGGGGCTGGCGGGCTGCAAAAGCTGGTATTCATCGAAAGTGAAGAGGTAGATTACGCACATAGGAAACGTTGCAAGGGCAACGAACGCATTGGCCAGCGCATACGTGAGTCTGCTGCTGATGCGCTTGGTCCGGCTCTGTCCCCTGCCGGTCGGTCTGCCGCTAAAGTTGCGCAGAGAAATGCCGAGTGCCGCGTTGACCGCCAGCAGCAGGAGCCAGCAAGCGAAGAGGGTCAAAGACACTTTAGACCAGCTCACAATATGGGTGCCCAGGGATATGGGGTTGCCGATCCACAGGTGGAAGGCCAGGGTAAAAGATGCCGCGCAGAAAGCCAGAAATTCAGCCCATCTCAACAGCTTGCGGGCTTTGGTCGGCAGGTCTGCGTCGCCGGGTTGGGCCCACTGCATCGGGTCGGAAAACATCACGGCAAAGAGCGTATCTTCTGGAATCTGCTGGCCTGCGCTCGTGCCTCCCGCTTGGACTGGAGCTTGGTTCTGGGCTGGGGTTTGGGCGTTGGCGTTGGCTGAGGTTGGGGCGTTGGCGTTGACTTGGACCATCTGCTGACCTCTCTCCCTGCGTTGAGCTGATTGTAAGCTGGGCGGAAATGGGCACCGGAGAAACCCAGCTTTTCTACCCCCGACCAGCACGTTTGCAGGGCGGGAAAGAAGCACCTACCTACGCGCGCGCGCGCGAGTGAGCGCGTATCAGCAGTCAGGGCTGCAATAACTGGCAAGACGCGCCGAAGAGCTGCGCAAGGCCGGGGTCCTAAAGTTTTGGGGGTTACAAGCCGGGGTCGGATCTGTGCGGAGAGACGGGTTACGCGGCGGGCGAGTTGGGCGGCGAGACGATAAGCTAGGTAAGAATAGCTGAATAAGAATAACGTCAGTAAACATTGAACTGGGCTGTGGGCGGACACGAGCGGAGAGAGCGGTATGGGGGCAGGGTTGAGAGCTGGGAGTAGTGCGGGCAGCAGTAGTGCAGGTAGCTGGAACGTGAACGGCGGCGATATGGCGGGCGATAGTGCTCGCGGGGCGGTCGGCGACGCGATTGAAGTGCGGGATGCGTATCAGAACAACTTGCAGCACCTGAGTTTAGACATTCCCAAACACGCGATTTCGGTGTTTGTGGGGCTTTCGGGCTCGGGCAAGTCGTCGCTGGTCTTCGACACGATTGCGGCGCTCTCCCGGCGCGAGCTCAACGAAACCTTCCCCTCCTTCACTCAGCAGTACCTGCCGAAGTACGGGCCGCCGCGAGTGGGGCGGATTGACAACCTGCCGGTGGCAATCGTGATTGAGCAGCGACGGCTTTCGGGCAACGCGCGCTCCACGCTGGCCACCTATACGGGCATTTACTCCCTCTTGCGCCTGCTCTTTTCGCGCGTGGGCAAGCCGTTCGTGGGCTACTCCGACTCCTTCTCCTTCAACCTGCCGCAGGGCATGTGCCCGCGCTGCCAGGGACTCGGATTCGTGGAAGACGTGGACGAATCCAAGCTGATCGACCCGGAAAAGTCGCTCAATCAGGGGGCCATCACCTTCGTGTCCTTCGGGCCGGGCACCTGGCGCTGGGCGCGCTACGCCAACTCCGGGCTCTTCGATTTGGACAAGCCTATTAAGGACTACAGCCCGCAGGAGTACGAGCTGCTCATGCACGCGCCCCAGCAAAAGCTCAAGAATCCGCCGGAAAACTGGTATAAGACCGCCCTGTACGAGGGCGTGGTGCCGCGCATTCGGCGCTCGATTCTGCACAAAAAAGAGGCCAGCAAGCACCAGGATGCGATTGCCGCGGCGGTCTCCCACCAGGTTTGCCCGGTCTGCCAGGGCGCGCGCGTCAATCCGGCGGCGCTGAGCGTGAAAATCAACGGGCGCAACATTGCCGACGTGTGCGCGATGGACCTGCTGGGGGTCCTGGAATTCTTGGGATCCATCAGCGAGCCCCTGGCCGCCGAAATGGTGCGCGAACTCACCACAAAAGTGCGCTCCCTGGTCGACATTGGCCTGGGCTACCTGACGCTCGGCCGCGACACGGGCACGCTCTCCGGCGGCGAGGCGCAGCGGATTAAAATAGCCAAATACTTGACGTCCGCCCTCTCCGACATGCTCTACGTGCTGGACGAGCCGAGCGTGGGGCTGCACCCGCACGACATTGGGCTGATTACGCAGGCCTTGCGTGCCCTGAAAGACAAGGGCAACACCATTCTGATTGTGGAACACAACCCGGAAATTATTGCCATGGCCGACCACCTGGTCGAGATTGGGCCCGGGGCTGGAAAGTTGGGCGGTCAGGTGACCTTCCAGGGTTCCTACCCGCAGCTGCTGGCTTCGGACACCCTGACCGCGCGCAGCCTCAACCGCCCGCACGTCTGGCCGCAAGTGCGCTCGCCGCAGGGGTTCTTTAAGCTGGAGCACGTCGCTCGCAACAATGTGCGCGACCTGTCGGTTGAGATTCCTCAGGGGGTCATGTGCGTGGTTTCGGGCGTGGCTGGCTCGGGCAAGTCGTCGCTGGTTTCCGCCTTTAAGGAGAGCCTGCACGAGGACTACGTGGACCTGACTCAGGCGGGCATCGGGGTCAATATTCGCTCCACGCCTGCCACCTACATGGACATTTTGCCCGAGATTCGTAAGCTCTTCGGGGCCGCCAACCACGTCTCCGTGCAGCTCTTCTCTTACAACGGCAAAGGCGCCTGCCCGGTCTGCAAGGGCAAGGGCGTGACGATTACTGAGATGGCGTTCATGGACCCGGTGGTGCAGGTTTGCGAGCTCTGCCAGGGCCAGCGCTACAGCCAGGAAGTGCTGGGCTACACCTACCGGGGCAAGAATATTTTCCAGGCCCTCTCCATGCCCATCGACGCAGGCGCCGAATTTTTCGCCGACCAGCCGAGTATTGCCTCGAAGCTGGAGAACCTGCGCCGGGTGGGCCTGGGATACTTGAGCTTGGAGCAGTCGCTGACCACGCTTTCGGGCGGTGAACTCCAGAGGCTGAAGCTGGCTTTCGAGCTGGGCGGGCGCGGGCGCGTGTACATACTGGACGAGCCGACCGCCGGGCTCCACATGCAAGACACCGCGCGGCTGCTGGAACTGTTCAAGGGCCTGGTGGATGCGGGCAATTCGCTGGTTATCATTGAGCACAATCTCGACGTGATTAGCCAGGCCGATTGGCTGATCGACATGGGCCCCGACGCCGGCTCCTACGGCGGCCGCCTGATCTACTCCGGCACCCCGCGCGGCTCGCTAGCATCCCCCGCCTCCAAAACCGGCCAAGCGCTCGCCGCCTACTTCGGCCAAGAGGCGGCTAAGAGCTGAGAAGAGTCACGTTGTCTGGCTTGAGAGAGGGAAGGGGTTGACGATGCACTGGGGGGAGAATACACTGTATTCAGGAGGTGTCGCATGACGACTATGACGCTGAGAGTTGATGACAAGGACGCTGGCCTCATCAAGCGATTCGCAGCAACGCAAGGGCTGAGTCTGTCTGATTTTGCCCGGCAGGCAATGCTGGAAAAGATCGAGGATGATTACGATTTGCGGGAGTTGCGGCAGGCCCTAGCCCAAGATGACGGCGAGCATATTAGCCACGCTCAGGTCATGAAGGAATTCGGCTTGTGAACTTTAGTGTCACTTACACGAAGCAGGCTCTCAAGCAGCTGCGCAAGCTGGATGCTTTTACTCGTGCCACTATTTTGCAGTGGATTGACAAGAATTTGGAAGGTACGCCGGAGCCGAGAGGGCACGGCAAGGGGCTGTCAGCTAACCGCGCTGGGCTCTGGCGGTACCGGGTTGGTGACTACCGGATTTTGGCGACTATCAACGACCAAGAAATCACCATCGTAGTGCTGAGCGTAGGTCACCGCAGCAGCGTGTACAGGTGAAGCTACTAGCTGCCTGCAGAAGAATTGATGCCGGCCTTCACTCAAAGTGCAAAAATCTTGGCTGGGAGCTGAGGCGGGGGCTTGTGGTAGAGTGTCTTTTGTTGGCTCTGCTGCCTCTTTGTGAGGCTTTACGAATCGGGCCAATCGTCGCCTGAATGCTTTGATTGCCGGAATCCTACCGCGAAATTCTTTGCTTTGCTCGCGGCCATGCGAGTTGCCAACCGGTATGCTTGTGGGATTTACGGTGGAAGGTTGATTTTGTCAACAATTGCTATGCCCGAAGTGGGCGAAGTGCGCTCAAAAGCGCGTCATTCAGCTGCGAACATCAATAATGCAGATATGGATCAGATGAATACTCTAGAAGTTCAAGAAGTAAACGAAACAGCAGCAGCCAATACAGACCTTGAAGGTGCTCGAGAGGCTGGGCAAGCGCGAAATCCTAAGACTTTCGCTGAGCTCGGTGTACCCGAACCGCTCGTGCGTGTGCTCAAGGCCGACGGTATGACCACAGCCTTCCCCATTCAGGAAGACACCCTGCCGGACTCGCTCTCCGGGCGCGATATTCTCGGCCGTGGCCGCACTGGCTCGGGTAAGACCCTGGCCTTCGTGCTACCGCTGGTGACGCGCTTGGCCCAGAGCGCGGATGACCGCCGCGATACGCGCAATGCGCGTGACCGCCGGGCTCTGCCTGCGCCGCGCGGCTTAATTTTGGCTCCCACCCGCGAGCTGGCCAACCAGATTGACGAAGTCCTGGCTCCCCTGGCTCGGGCCTATCGTATCGACACTTGCACTATTTATGGCGGTGTGCGCCAAAACCGCCAGGTCAACGACCTGCGGTCGGGTGCCCAGATTGTAGTGGCCTGCCCGGGTCGTCTGGAAGACTTACTGAGGCAAGGGCTCTTGACCCTTGATGACGTGGAAATCACTGTGCTCGACGAGGCCGATGAGATGAGCGACATGGGCTTCCTGCCCGCTGTGGAGCGCATTCTCGACCAGGTGCGCGAGGACGGGCAGCGCATGCTCTTCTCTGCCACGCTCGACCACGGTGTCGATGCAGTCGTTCGCCGCTACCTCCACAACGCCAAGGTGCACGAGGTTGACTCTGCAACTCAGCATGTGGATGCTATGACTCAGCATGTGTTTGAAACTACCCAGGGTGACAAGCATGAGCTGGTGCGCAAGCTGGCTTCCGGCATGGGCAAGCGCATTCTCTTTACCCGTACCAAGTTCCAGGCCAAGAAGTTGGCAGACAACCTGACCAAGAACGGCATTCCGGCTGCTGAGCTCCACGGCAACCTCTCCCAGAACCAGCGCGACCGCAACTTGGGTGCTTTCTCCAACGGCCAGGTGCGTGTGCTGGTAGCTACGGATGTGGCCGCCCGCGGTGTGGACGTCTCCGACGTGAAGCTCGTGGTGCAGGTCGATCCGCCAGCAGATCCTAAGTCCTTCCTCCACCGCTCCGGCCGTACCGCCCGCGCTGGCAAGGCTGGCGACGTGGTGACCATCGTGCTGCCCAACCAGAGGCGCGATACCCGCCGTATGCTGCGGATTGCGCACATCGATGCCAAGCCAGTTATGAACGTTACTGCTGAGTCCAACGAAGTTGAAGAGCTCGTTGGACAGACGGCACCGCGCGTGGATGGTTGGACCCTGGAGCCTTTGCGTCCTGTGCGCGGTTCTGGCAATGGTTCAGGCCGCCGCGGTGGTCGTGGTGGTCGCGGGCGCGATGACCGTCGTGAAGGTGGCCGTGGGCGTGACTTCCACAAGGGTGGTTTCCGCAGGGATGACCGTGATGACCGTGATGACCGTCGCAGGGACTTCTCCGGCGACCGCGATGACTTCCGCGGCGAGCGCAGTGACCGCCGGGGCGACCGCAAGGATTTCCACAAGGGGCCAAAGCGTTCGTACCGTTCCCATGATTCACGCGACTTCCGCGAAGACAGGGGCCAGCGCTCTGAAGGCTACGGCCACAGCAGGAGCCGTGACTTTAACCGTCACGAAGGCTTTGGTGACGACGGACCTTTCGACGGCCGCAGCAGCCATGGCCGCGACGGTGGCTACGGCCACCACAGCAAGGGCGGCTACCAGGGCCATTCCGATGGCTCCCGGCGTTCGGGTGACTCCTACGAGTCCCGCGATTCCTACCGTTCTCACGGCTCGCATGACTCACATGAGTCTCGCGGAGCTCATAACTTTGGTGGTGGGCACGGTAAATCTCGCAATCCTCGCTACGAGGATAGGGGCGAAGGTGGGCGCGGTGGCGACCGCAACCAGTCGCGCGGCATCCAACACCGCACCAACCGCAGCAAGCACTCCTCGAACCCCTTCCGCGGTTCTCGCAATAAGTAGGCCCCTGAGCTGAGTGCATGCATCACTGGGTTAGACTGAAATTGTAATATCTGCGCGCCTTCGAATACCACTATGGTAAGCGGAGGCACGCATTAGTTCGCCTGCTCTACAGATGTGGTAAAAGCTAAGGCCGCTATAGAATTCAACAGATTGTTCCAGGCTTAATCTGGGGGAAAATATTTGGTCTCTGACAGATAATTCCGCTCCTTCCGGCTACCATTAACGGGAGAAGAGGGTGCGGAAGAGGTCCAAGTTGAGGTTGAGGTCGTCGTGGGCGTCGATGCGAACTCGGCGGTACTCTATGGGCGTGGTGGAGGTCTCCTCCTTGAAGCGGCGGTTGAACTGTTCAGTGCTGCTGTAGCCGCACTCTTTGGCTACCTGCTGCATGGGCAGGTCGGTCATGCCGAGCAGGTCGCAGGCCTTGTCTAGGCGGATGCCGTCAATGTAGTCTTTCAGGGTCATACCAGT
The DNA here is from genome assembly GCA_033127725.1 of Bombiscardovia nodaiensis. Taxonomy (NCBI): domain Bacteria; kingdom Bacillati; phylum Actinomycetota; class Actinomycetes; order Bifidobacteriales; family Bifidobacteriaceae; genus Bombiscardovia; species Bombiscardovia nodaiensis. Next base: position 250,190 of record AP026798.1, read on the forward strand.
GACCTCGTGGAAGCGCCGCGACAGGTAGCTGCGGTCCAGGTGTAGTCCCCTGGCCACGTCTGAAGGGCCTATACCTTCCGCGTGGTGTTCGGCTATAAAAAGTACCGCCTTCTGCACGGTTTCGTCGCTGGTGGCAGTGGTTCGGGCAAGGGCGCTGTTGGTGGTGTGCTGGGTGAGCAGGTGGAGAAACTCGTAAGCGAGCGAATTGAGCTTGAGCCCGTCGCTAATGGAGTTGCTTGTGTAAGAAAAGCACTCGGTAATCAGACTGAGGAAAGCTCGCGTCTGATCGACGTGAAAAATGGAGCGCGAAGGGCCTAAGCCCATGCTGGAGAGGCAGTCGCCGATGGCGCTGCCGCCAAAGCCCATCCACAAGTAAATCCAAGGGTTGCTTTGGGAGGCTTGATATTGCACGGGTGTTTCAGGACCCACGATGAAGCCGTCGTTACGATGCAGGCTGTACTCGGTGTCGCCACTGTGGACAATTCCTGCACCTCCCAGCACAATGTGCACAATATAGGTAGAGCGTATAGCGGGACCAAACGAGTGCTCAGGCTGTGTTTCGGAGATGCCACAGACAGCAAAAGAGAGCTTGTCGACGTCTTTGGAAGGCTGGCGTAAGTACCAAATCGAATTTTCCATAAGATCCTCAACTCACAGTGATGCAATCGGCTCTACAGCTACTCCTTGCTCATTGTACAAGAACTAGCTCAAATGAAAGCGGTGCAAGCGCTGGCAGCAGAAAGGTGGACAACGCTTGCACCGCACGAGGACTCAGCGCTGGCTGAGTCCTAGGTTTTAGGTTCTAGACGCTCAGTAAGCTAGGCGCGGCGAGCCTTGGACTTTCGGCTCAGATCCCAAACAAGGACCCCCACAAGAATAGCCCCGAAAATGACTGCCAAGACGTTGAAAGGCGCAGTCAGCGAGTCAGTTCGCAGGGCAGATGCGACACCTTGCATGAAAATAGGGGAGATGAAGTTGCCCACATTGCAGCCAATCAGGATGAGCGATGTGGCGAATGTGCTGGTCTTCGGCCCGGTAATGTCGCCCAAAGTTGTGTAAATGTATGGGAAGCACCAGGAGCCGGGAATGCCGATAATCATCATGCCAACTAGACCCAAAACGAAATTGTTGCCTGAAAGGCTCATCATAATGTTGCCAACTAAGTACAGCGCTATGCCCATATAGAGGACGGCCTTGCCAATCGTGCGGTTGAGGAAGCCGAAAACGAAGCCCGCGAGAATGCCCAGGATGGGCATGAGGGAGAGGAAGAAGCTGGCATTGTAGCCATCGCCCTTAATGCCTACAGCGATAGAGGGGAAGCGCAAAGTGGAGCACAGGGAATTCAGCACCATGAATACGGCGAACAAGACCAGCAGCCAGACGAAGGGGTTGAGCTTTTCTTTGGATTCAGCTTCTGCGGCCTTTTCGGAGCTTGGAGCAGCGCCAACTTGGGCGGATTCTTGCGCTGGCTCAGTAAGTACAGCGACTGGGTTGGTTGGCTTGGGGTCGGGAACTACCAAGTAGAAAATGACGGCGATAGGGAAGGTGAGCAAGTAGATGGCGTAACTCCAGTGCCAGCCCAGCGCTAGTAAAAGACCAGCAAAGATGGTGAGCACCGACTGGCCCAGGCTCTCAGTGGAGCTGCGGAAGCCCAACATGGTGGCTCGGGTGTCGCCTGTGTAGAGCTCATTGATGATGCTGACCGCTAGGGAATTGTAAAGCCCCAGACCGCAGCCCAAGACCAGGCGGCTAGCGAAAATCAGCGGGTAGGTCGACAAAATCATGGGGGCGGCACCGCCGATACCTGCCAGAACCAGTGCCAGGCAGATGGTGCGCTTCGTGCCCAGCTTGCGTTCCACCCAGCTGGAAATGAGAATGAAAACGATGACCGCCAGGCTGGGGATGGTGGAGAGGAGCTCGTTCTGCGTGGTGCTGATGTGCAGCGATTCGCGCATGGCGGGCAGGGCGCCGTTAATGGCTGGTGCGCTGGTCAGCATTAGCGAAATACAGAGCACCGCGGCTTTTGTGGAAAGACTTTGCTTGGAAGATGGCATGAGATTGTCCTTATAGTTGTGTGAAAAAGTACAGTTTTAGACTGGGAAGCCTGGGGGAAGAGGGACGGAGAACCAGCCCCTACTCGGCTTGGAGAATGAAGAGGCGGGAGTCGAAATCGTGCGTGGTGCCCAGCGGGTTGACGCCGCCCAGTTCGCCGCTGGCAGCATCGGAGTCGACCATGCCTACGCGCATCAGCTCGTCACCACGAAACTCCTTGCCGTCAATAGTTGAGGGGCCAGTGCAGGAAACTCGATAGCTAGCTTCGTGGTCCAACCCCTCCAACTTGAGGCGGGTGTAGGGACCGTTGGGCTCCAACAGAATCAGATAATCGCCAATAATGGCCGTTTTGCGGTCTTGAGAGACCACCATCCACGCGCATCTGCTGTTGCTGTAGGGCGCGCGCAGGCGGTAGAAGTCGCCGGTTTGAATCACGCTGCGATACTGCTTGTAGAAAGCGACCTGCTGGCGAACAGCTTCCATCTCGCGCTCTTCTAGCTTGGCGAGGTCCAACTCGTAGCCGAAATCGCCGAAGAGTGCTACATTGCCGCGGGTTTCGATAGGCGTTACGCGCCCGGTTTGGTGGTTGGGCACTACTGAAACGTGGGCACCCATCGAGCTCAGCGGGTAGAAATAGCTGGTGCCGTACTGGGTTTTCAGGCGTTCGATGGCATCGGTGTCGTCGCTGCACCAGATTTGCGGCGTGTAATAGAGCATGCCCAAGTCGAAGCGGCCGCCGCCCGAAGCGCAGCCCTCAATCAGCATGTCGGGGAATGCGTCGAGCAGGCGTTGCATGAGGCTGTAGACGCCCAAAATGTAGCGATGGCAGAACTCGCCTTGGGCTTCGGGGCCGCGCGTTACGTCGAAGGCTTCCGAAACGTAGCGGTTCATGTCCCACTTGACGTAGGAGATGTTTGCGCTGCTGAGTACACGGTGCATTTGTTCGTAAATGTTGTTCACCACGTCGGGGTTGGCGAAGTTGAGCAGGAATTCGTTGCGGCCGTGGTTCATGTGCCTGCCGGGCGTGTGGATGGTCCAGTCGGGATGGGCGCGGTAGAGGTCGGAGTCCTTGTTGATGGTTTCAGGCTCGAACCAGAGGCCAAACTGCATGCCTAGAGCGTTGATGCGATTCGCTAAGCCAGCCAAGCCGTCGGGCAGTCGCTCAGCGTTGGGAGTCCAGTCGCCTAGGCCCGCGGTGTCGTCGTTGCGTGCGCCGAACCAGCCGTCATCGAGTACGAAGAGTTCTACACCCGCCTCCTGAGCTTTGGAAGCGATGGCGACCAGCTTGTCTTCGTTGAAATCGAAGTAGGTGGCCTCCCAGTTGTTAATCAGCACTGGGCGCTCGCGGTTCTTCCAGGGGGCGCGCATGATGTGATTTCTGGTCAGTCGGTGGAAGTTGCGGCTGAGGGTGTTGAATCCGCTCTCGCTCCAAGCCAGCAGGGCTTCGGGGGCTTGGAAACTGCGGCCCGGGTGGAGCTGCCAGGAAAAGCCTGCGTCGTTAATGCCTACCTGCAGACGGGTTACGCCGTAGGAATCAACCTCGGCATGGAGGTCGAAATTGCCGGAATACACGAAGGCTAAGCCCAAGGTTTCGCCCTGGCTCTCGCTGCATCCGGGGCGGGAGAAGAGGGCCGCAGGGTTGGTGTAGTGACTGCTGGCGTTGCGCAGGGATTCGAGCGCTTGGATGCCGTGATGGAGGTGCTGGGTTTGCGGGTGGCGCTCGCGGGCCCAGGCTCCGGTGAATTCGGTCATATCGTAGTCGCTGTCGGGCATGTCTATGCTCAGGCTCATTATGCGTTCGATGGCCAGCTCGTCGGTGCCGGTATTGCGGGCGCTGGCAGAGCGGGCGATGACGGTGCTGTCGGCGAATATGCTGTAGCTCAAGGTTACGATGAGGCCGGTCGGTTCGTCTTTGAGTCTGATGAGTAGGGTGGCCGCTTCGCCCTCCTGCGCGTAGCTGGCGGGGAGACCTTCAAGCGCCGGCTTTCCTGCCACAATTTCGTAGCCGTCGTACTGCAGGTCAATAAGTGTGGATCCGTTGGGCTGCCGGATGCTGATGGCGGGGCGGCGGTAGTCGCCGTTGCCAAACTCGGGGTACTCCTGACGCAGGTGGTCAAGCGAATACGTCAGGTCCCCTTCGATGCGGCAGGTCGCCGTAGATCTGTGCTGGAGCTCAACCAGATGGCCGAAGCTCTCGCGGTCAGCAACGGCTGCCCCAAAGTAGAGGTTGAGGAGTTTGCCTTCTTTGTCGACCATCATAATGTAGCTGATGAGGCCGTTAGTCAGGTGGAATTGCCCCTGCTCTTCGTGGACGATGATGTGCGGCTGATGAGCTTGCACTTGCGGCTGTGTTGCCATCATAGGAGTCTCTCCTTCGAGTTATCGGTTAGCAAGTCGAGCGGATTGCGACTGTGCAGCCTCAAGGCTCCGCTCCATACATCACATAGTAAGAAGGATTGAGCGCGCGCAAGGCCCAAAATTCGAGTGAGCTGTGGTCAAATTTGGTTGCTTTGTGACCTGCCTGCTAGGTCACAAGTTGCCCACCTGCGGCTGCCTCAGAGAGCGTTATAGGATGGCTGATAAAAGGCTATTTGCGCGGTTTTCGCTGGTCTGGTTCAGCTCTTGCCCGGGCGCGTCGGGGGCAATGCAATGTCACAAATTGTCAAATTGGCTACTACAGATTGCTTTTGCCTATAGCCGTGGTCAAGTCGGCAACCGAGCGGACTGGCTTCCAGGAACTTCAAGGCCAAGGCTGAGTTTGCGAGAATTCCGGCCGTATAGTACCGGCTCAATGCCTGCTCTGGACTGCTCTTGACTCTGTCCCGCCTGTGCCCTGTTTCTGCCCTGCCCGGAGAGCAACAATACGAGCGAAGGGCTCAGGCGGGCATGGGAAAAGTGGGCTTTAGTCTACATTTTGTAAAAAGTCAAGTCTATCTTTCTTGGCGCGTCTGCCGTAGATTGTCCGTATGGCCCTAGTTGGGGCTTGGTACGGCACGACAGCATCGGTGGAGATGCCTATGAAGACTGAGAAGCAATTGCAGCAGAGCACTGTGAGCGACAGGCCCCGGGGGCTATTTTCCCGCCTCCTGGCGCTCGCCCTGCTGGCTCTGTGCTCTGGCTCGTTGACGGTTGGGCTAGTCCTGCTGGTTCAGCCGACTGCCGGAGCTGCAGGGGCCAGCTCTACCCAGCGCCCAACGGCCAGTGCGAGCCCGGCCTACCAGGCTTATGAGAGCTGGTCGCAGGCGGCGAGTCAGGCGGCTGGGCTTCTAGCATCCGGGCAAGCGGCCTACAACTCCGGCGACACCAATGCCGCGGGCTCAGACTTTGCGGATGCCTACCACACCTCCTACCAGGCTTCCAACCTGGCTGCTGTGACCAGTAGCAAGTTGGGGGCTGACCGGCAGGGGAGCGTGGACCAGCTCTTCCAAGACCTCATTTCTACGGCCTATGAGCCCGGTAAAGCGCAGAGCGTGGGCCAGCAGGTTCAGGCCTTGACCCAGGACTTAAGCCAGCTGGGGCAGGAGCTCGACGCCCTGCCGGACTTGCCCAAGCCACGAGCCTACGGCAAGCAGGTAGACGAGCAAATACAGGCCGACCGTAAACGTCTGGACGCCGCCAAGAAGCACAAAAATTTGGGCAAGGGCGACAAAACTTGGACCCAGGTGGCTCAGGAGATGACCCCCATTCTCGACCAGGCCTACCAGGCTGCTACTTCGGGAGATGGCAATGCCGGTTCCGACTTGGTCAACAAAGCCTACTACCAGTATTACGAGAAGCTGGGCTTTGAAAAGAATGTGATGAACGCCATTTCGGGCTCTCGCGTATCCCTGGTGGAGTACCAGTTTAAGCAGACCCGTATGGCTATGTCGGCAGGTCAGAGCGCCAAGGAACTCAAGCCTCTGGTGGACGAGCTGAAAACCATGCTGGTGACTGACGCTGGTGTGCTCGACGGGGGCGCAGCCTCCCAAGTCAGCTGGTTTACCCGCTTCATCACGTCGGCCTTCGGTCAGGCTTTTATTGTGCTTCTGAGGGAGGGGCTCGAGGCGATTTTGGTGGTGGCGGCTATTATCGCTTACCTGGTCAAAGCGGGGCACGTCAACAAGGTGCGCTACATCTACTGGGGAATTGTCGGCGGTTTGGCGGCCTCCGGTTTGGTGGCCCTCCTCTTCTCGCTCATCTTCAACGGCAACGGCCCGCAGCAGGAGATTTTGGAGGGAGTGGTGGCCCTGGTGGCCATGGTCATGCTCCTGTACACCAGCAATTGGATGCTTTCAAAATCCTCTACCCAGTCCTGGAACCAGTACATCAGCAGCAAAACTGCTTCGGCGATCTCCCAGGGCAGTGTGCTCTCCCTGGCCACGCTCTCCTTCCTGGCTGTTTTCCGGGAGGGAGCTGAGACGGTGATGTTCTACCAGGCCATATTTGCCATGGCTCCCAGTGGCAGGGGCGGCATATGGGCGGGCTTTGGTCTGGCGGCCGTCCTCCTGGTGGTTATATTTGTGCTCATCCGCTTTACCTCAGTCAAAATACCGATTAGACCTTTCTTCGCTATCACCTCTGCTCTGATGGCGGTCATGGTCGTGATCTTCGCTGGCGGCGGGGTCCATGCCCTTATTGAGGGCGACGTCCTTCCCGCTTCCTATCTGCCGGGAGTGCCCACCAGTGACTGGCTGGGGCTCTACCCCTACAAGGAGAGCATCGGAGCGCAAATCTTGGCTCTGGCCCTGGTGGTCGTTCTCTTTGCTGTATCTTGGGCCCGCAGTCGGGGCTCCAACAGTGCCCAGAAGGCATCAGCAGCTCAATCACATGTAACAAAGGAAGAAGTATGAACTACAAGAAATATTCGGCGCTCGTCACCCTGGTCCTCGCTGGGGCTCTGGCTCTCTCGGGCTGCGGCGGCTCAAAAAATGAGGGAGCGCGAGAGGCACCGGCACCGCAGTCTTCCACTCAATCCAGTACTGATAAAAAAGACGACAAGGAAGAAGACAAGAAGCCCGGCTTCGAGGAGATTCCCATCCCGCCTGCAGACCAGCAAAAGCCGCCGCTCAATATTGGTACCGTATTCTTCCAGCCCATCGACATGGAGCCCGCAGGTTCTGGCCTGAAAGCTGCCGCATCGAGCCTGCACTTGGAGTGCGACATCCACGCCCTGGCCGACAACAACCTGGGCTATGCCAAGGGCGAGTTTGTGCCCGACCTCACCGTCAAGTACACCATTGAGGACAAGAGCGACTCGGCCAACAAGCAATCTGGCACATTTATGCAGATGAACGCCTCAGACGGCCCCCATTACGGAGCCAACATCAAGCTCGACAAGGCTGGCTCCTACAAGCTCACCTACAGCATCGAGTCCCCTGCCCGCAAGGGATGGATGCTGCACGTAGACCCTGAGACCGGGGTCAAGGGACGCTTTTGGACTGAGCCCATCGTGGCCTCCTGGGACTGGGATTACACCCCCACGAGTGGTGAGTTGCCCTACAAGTCAGGGGCTTATGCCCCGCTAATGAGTGAGGAGGGACGTGGCTTATGCTCGTGCAATTCGTGAGCGTGCTGCCGGGTTTGCTGGGACCGGCTCTGCTGGTGGCCGTCTACGCTGCCCTCCTCGCGCCCGGGGGAGGACGGCGGCCTTCCAGGAGCTCATACTTGCGGCTTCTGGGGCTAGTTCTCGGTCTTGTGGGGGCTCTGGTCTTCGCGGGGCTGAGGGCCAGCGCCGTCATCAACCGACGCACGATGGTCAACCTGCCCACGCTCTACGCCTGCGTTCTTGTGGACCTTCTGGCCCTAGGCCTGGTGCTGGTGTCCGCTCGGGTGCTCTCCCAGGGCCGTCAACGCCCGGCAATCCTGGCCTGGGCCAATGCTCTGGCTGGTCTCTCCATCGCTCTCACGGTCTTCCGCGCCCTGCCAGACGTCATCCTCCAGCTCACGAATTTTGTGGAGCCGGGCACCCCTATTTTTACCTCCGAGATGCTGATGCGCGCTCTGGGCTTCCTCCTGGGAGTTCTGGCGGCGTGCCTGGTGGCTTTCATCTTCCGCTCCCTGATCAAGACGAGCCCCCGCTGGGTTTTTGCTCTCGCGGCCTTCTTCTTGCTCCTCCTGCTGACCATCCAGCACGCCACGGCCCTCTTTGCCCTCCTGCAAAACAGCGGTGACCTGGTAGTCCACGGCGCCCCCTTCAGAATTTTGGCCTTCTTCTACAATGCCAACCGCTGGCTCACGCTGGCCCAGGTCTGCGTCTTCCTCCTGCCAGCCTTGGCTTCTGTCATAGCTGGCTACCGGCTGCCCCTCCAGGGCTTTGACCCAGCCCAAGTCCGTCAGCACAAGGCCTTCCGCAGGCGGGCCACGGCTCTGGCAATCTGGAGTCTTCTGGCGGTCATAGGCGTGGGTGCCACGCTGACGGTTGGCCTAGCTCAGGCCTACAAGCAGCCGGCGCTCTCCCCGCCTGAGCACTACTCCTTGCAGGCGCAGGAGATCACTATCGCCTTCCCGCAGGTCAACGACGGCCACCTCCATCGCTTTGAGTACAAGGCCGAGGACGGCACGGTGATGCGCTTCATTATTATTAAAAAGAATGGCGGCGCTTACGGCATAGGCTTGGACGCTTGCGAGAACTGCGGTCCGGCTGGCTACTTCGAGCGCGACGGCAAGATTATTTGCAAGCGCTGCGACGTGGCTATCAATGTAGCCACGATTGGCTACCGGGGCGGCTGCAATCCCATTCCCTTTGACTTCACTACTTCTCGAGGACAGATCCACATTCAGACTGCTACTCTGGACGCTTTGTCTGCCGTCTTCAACGTATAGGAGGACGTATGTTTTTCCTGACGATGCTCGGCCGCTCGCTCAGCCGGCAAAAGGGGCGCAAGCTCCTCATAGCGCTGACCGTGGGCCTGTCGGCCTGCGTGGCTGTGGCCATGCTGGGCGTGGTGTTCGACGTGGGCGACAAAGTTAACGCTGAGCTCAGTGCCTATGGGTCCAACATTGTGGTCCAGCCCAAGTCTCAGGCCGTAGTTGCCGACCTCTACTCCTCGGCGGCCTCCGGGCAAGGGTCAGGGCAGGCAGCCCCCGCTGGCCAGCAGGCTCAGGCCGCTCTGCCGACGGCGGTGATCAAAGAGGCCGACGTCTCCAAGATTAAAACTATTTTTTGGGCTTACAACATAGAGGACTTCGCCCCCCGGCTCGATCTCACTGCCCGCTCTGATTCGACAGCAGTGCCCCTGGTGGGCACCTGGTTCCACAAGACCATCAAGCTGGACTCGGGCGAATCCAGCCAGGCTGGAATGAAAGGCCTGAGGCCCTGGTGGAAGGTGGAGGGGCGTTGGCCCAAAGATGGCGAGCATGAGGCCATGATTGGCAAGGACCTGGCAGCTAAGTTGGGCGGCAAAACAGCCGGTGACACGCTCTCCCTGACCCTGGGTGACCGCCAGGAGCAGGTGCGGCTCGTGGGCACGTTCGACTCGGGTGATGCTGATTCAGGCTCCCTCTACTTGCCCAGCTCCCTGGCCCAGGAGCTGGCGGGAATGCCCGGGCAGGTGGATCAGGTGGAAGTCAAGGCTCTGACCACGCCCGAGAACGATCTGGCCCGCAAGGCTGCCCGCAATCCGGCCTCCTTGAGCCAGGATGAGTGGGAAACCTGGTATTGCACGGCTTATCCTTCTTCGATTGCCTACCAGATTGAGGAGGTCATATCCGGATCGGTGGCCAAGCAGGTGCGACAGGTGGCGGCCCTCCAGGGTGACGTGCTGAACAAGACTCAGGCGGTCATGCTGCTGATGACCCTGCTCAGTCTGCTGGCTGCGGCCGTGGCTGTGGCCAATCTGATGGCTTCCTCCATAGCCGAGCGCTCCTCTGAGTTTGCCCTCTTGAAGGCCTTGGGCGCCAAGGATGGGGCGATTTACCGGCAGACCTTGGCCCAGACCGCCCTGCTGGCCCTGGTGGGTGCCACGGTGGGGAGCTTGGCCGGTAGTGGCATGGCCCAAGTGGTGGGACGGGTGGTTTTCGGCTCCAGCATTCGCTTAAGGCCCATGGTCTTTGTGCTGGTTTTCGTTCTCCTAGCGCTCACTATTCTCTTAGCTTCGCTCTCCTCCATCCGCTCAATCCTGCGCCTGAGCCCGGCCCAGGCCCTACACGGCAGGTGAGCGATGGCAGGCAAGGCAATGCAGAGTAAAGATGGGAGCGTCCGATGAAGATGGTCAAAGGGCATGAAGCCGGTGGGGTCGAGCCTCACGAGTCGGGCGAGGGGCTGCCTGCCTCCCCCGAGCCCGGTCCTGCAGCCAATCACGCCGGGCGGTCTATGGGCAACACACGCATGTTCCTCCTGATGCTCTTTGGTGCGGTTTTCCGCAGGAGGAGTCGGGCTCTGATGGCTGTGGTGGCTTCCACGGTTGGGGCTGCCACCCTCTTCTGCCTGGCGGCGGTCTGCCTGACCGTGCCCGCGCAGATGAACCAGGAGATGCGGGCTTACGGGGCTAACCTGGTGGTGGCTCCGATAGAGCGGGCGGACCAGGCTAAGAGCGACATTGCTCCGGCGATGGTGGACCACACTAGCGAGATGGTTGCGGTCAAGGGTCCCGCCCGCCAGGCCAGCTACCGGTATGAGAATGTGCGAGTCAACAGCGCCTCCCACCTGATGGCTGGCATCTCCCCGGCCCAGGTGCGCGCCCTGAACCAGCATTGGAATGTGGAGGGCGACTGGCCGAGCTCGGGCAAACTGATGGTGGGCCGGGACTTGGCCGAAAGCCTGGGGCTGAAGCTGGGCAGTACGCTCCAGGTGCGCTACCTGAAGAACGACGACCAGGGCCAGCAGGTGGCCGGACGCTGGAGCAAGGACCAGGTCATTGGCCAGGCCAGCTACCAGGTCGGGGGCATTGTGGAGACCGGAGGGGCCGAGGACGACATTATTTATGCCCGGCTGGTAGACCTGGAGGCGCTGACGAAAGTGCGGCGGGGCACCGACGTGATTGAGTACTCTTCGAGTGCCGTGGGGGCCGACCTCACCGCCATTGCGCAAGCCATTAACGAGATGACTTCGATGGGGGTTCACGCCCAGACGGTGACTAAAATTTCCTCGGCCGACACCCGGATTATCACCATGCTCCAGACCCTCTTCTGGCTCATCTCCCTGGTGGTGCTGGCGCTCACCCTAGTGGGCGTGGGCACTACTCTGGCCTCGATTGTGGCCCAGAGGCGCAGTGAAATTGGCCTGCGGAAGGCTCTGGGGGCGTCCGCGGGCAGCCTGGCTCTTGAGTTCTACGTGGAGTCGGGCATCTACGGGCTCCTGGGCGGTCTCCTGGGGACCGGCATTGGCTACGGCTTTGCATATTGGCTGTGCAAAGCGGTCTTTGGGCGGGCTCTGGCCTTTAACTACTGGCTGGCCCTGGGGTCCGTGCTCCTGAGCATAGCCATAGCCATCATCGGTTCTATTCAGCCAGTTTCCAGGGCCTCCCGGATTGATCCGGCCCTAGTTTTGAGTCAGGAGTAAGCATGAGCATGTTCAGCAAGAGAGCAGGACAACGGCAGGCGGAAGTGTCTGAGCCCGTGGTGTCCGAGCCTGTGGTGTCCGAGTCGGGCGGGGAAAGGCAGGCGCAGGAGCCGGGCTCTCAGCTCCTGCTGGACCTGCAGGGGGTCTCGAAGATCTACGGGGACTTGCACGCGCTCGACCACCTGAATTTGCAGGTGAGCGCTGGGCAGTGGCTGGCCGTGGTGGGTTCCTCGGGCTCTGGCAAAACCACGCTGATGAACATCTTGGGTTGCATGGACACTCCCAGCCAGGGATCCGTCCGCCTGCAGGGTCAGGCTTTGGAGGAGATGAGTTCCTCCCAGCTGACTGAGGTGCGCAAGAATGTGATCGGTCTGGTCTTTCAAAAGTTCTACCTGGTGCCTCACCTGACGGCCTTGGAAAACGTGATGCTGGCCCAGTACTATCACTCGGTAGTTGACCAGGCTCAGGCCGTGCAGGCCCTGGAGCGGGTGGGGCTGGGGGACCGAGCCCACCACCTGCCCAGCCAGCTCTCCGGCGGCGAGCAGCAGAGGGTGTGCGTGGCTAGGGCTCTGATCAACGACCCCAAGCTGATTTTGGCCGACGAGCCGACCGGCAACCTAGACGAGGCCAACGAGCAGATGGTGCTTGACATCTTCCGGCAGCTGCACGAGCAGGGCACCACGCTGATTGTGGTCACTCACGACGCTCTCGTGGCTTCCTGCGCTCAGCGGGAGATCATGCTCAGCCACGGGCAGTTGGCCGGGGAACGGTGGAACGACGACCAGGCCCGTCAAGATTTTCTGGCTGCTGGCGGCCATCTTTCTGTTCTGGCAAAGGAGGGCGAGTCAGGGTCTTCTGAGTCAGATCCGGACCTGCTGACCCGCGACCTTCCGGTGGGTTTTGTGGACCCAACGAAAGCGGCCAAACGATAATTTTTTGTACATCCAATGTATAAATAATTGTACATCGGATGTACAATTATTGCATGTCTGATAGGGCAAAGTACCTAGAGCGGTCGATATCTCGCTCAGCGTGCAAACCTTACTCAGCAAAGGCCGCGACCCCCAGCAGGATCCGTTCGCTTTTGGAGGGCTGCTCGAATCGTTCGTGGTCAACCAGATAGTGCCAGCCGCGCAGTGGTCGCGCACCCATCCAGACTGCTTCTACTGGCGAGAATCTGGCGCCAAACCCAAGGAAGTCGACCTTGTTCTTGCCCACCGAGGCCAACTAGTCTGTATCGAAGTCAAGTCTGCATCCACGGTGACGCGCGAAGATTTCAAAGGCTTGGCTGCTTTGGCCCGCGACCCCCGCTTCCATCGAGGCTACCTGGTCTACACCGGCTCCACCATCATGCGCTGGCCCGGCAACCTCTGGGCTCTCCCCGTCTCCGCCCTCTGGCACCCAGCCGCTTTCGAGCGCGAGTAAGCCCAGCTTTCCGCGGATTCTTCTAACTTTCCCACGGCCTGCCTTCTGCCGGCCTGATGTCCGCGCTATCGGGGTAGCCGTTCTCGGCCTCGTCCGCCCAACGGTCAACCATCTCGTCGGTAATCGCTGTGCCGTCTTGCGAGAGATAGGTTTTCTTCTGCTCTTTCATGCGTGCCGTCCTTTCCTGAGCTCAGCCCGAAATCCTTTGGTCGCCTTATTCGCGTGGATAATGAGCGGCCTGCCGTCGTCCTGGATTACAACAGTGAGTTGTTTGCAGCGATCTTCCTTGCTCTTACTCCGATAATAGTTCATTGCACTCTGCTTTCATGAAAGAAGAGGGAAGGTGCGTTGCGATACTTTCTAGTTTTACAAACACAGTGGTTTTGCCTGATGGCCGAGGAGTCAGCTGTTTATTAGAATGTTTGATAAATACCCAAGCTCCCGGTACTACAGGGAGCGGGATTAGGACTCGTACCGATACGGACGGCGAACCCCGGAGACCGCCAAGGCTCTACCTGCTTGGCGGTTTTTCCGTTTGCAATCTGTGCTCACTACTTGCTCGCTGTTGCGTTCTGTGCGTGGCGGCCGGGGCGGTGTTTGCGCTTTGATAGTTTGACTCTGCCGTAGGTGGCTGTGGCCAGTGCGCTGGCTACTAGGAGCCCGCCGCCGCTCCATTGTTGGAGGGGGATGGCTCCAGCTTGAGGGAGGGTCATGATGGGGGCCCAGCGGGCGTAGAGGGTCATGTCAGCTGTGACATCTTGGCTGAAATTCCACCGGGTGGGGCTGGTTGGCGAGGTGTACCAACCGGCGAATATTTTTCCTTCGTAGGTGGGCGGTGGCGCTGGCTCGGAGATTGGGCCAGCTGCTGAGATGGCTACGGTGGCGCTAGTGTGTAGGGTACCGCCTTGGGGGTCGAAGGTGACTACGAAACCTGGCACGCGCTGTGAGATGGTGCCGTTGAAGGGGCTGGGTTTGGTAGCGTTGGGTAAGTTGATGGTGCCTTTGAAGGCGTAGGTGTGGTCGCCGGGGTTGGAATGTGCCCAGGTGTAGGTGCCGTCGCTAGCGGTGTAAGAGCCGCCGGCTGGTTTGGACTCAATCTGAGTTCCATTTATGCTTTCAACCCAAGGCGTGGCAAATGTATCTGGGCTGTGGCTGATGGTAGCCGGTCCGAGGGTGAGAGGCGATGGTGAGTAACCAGGAAGATCCGGTAAGCGTACTCGCTGATCCCTGATACACACTGCACTTTCTGAAATTGAACACCCGCCATTCGCAAAAATGCCAGAGTTGGTGATACGGATGAAGAGATTCCAATTAACCGAACTCACATCTGTAATTTGATTATCTCGTAGATTTAGTGTTGTGAGCGTTGGGGCGATAGTTGTCCAGTTTACTGTGTCCAACCGTGTTATCTGGTTACTGTCTAACCGTAGTTCTTGAAGGTTAGTGAACGTGGCCCAACTGATACTAGATAGACTACTGCTAGTGAGTTTATTGTTCTGTAAGTATATCAACACGATGCTAGGGTCATTGAGCTGGCCGGGATTGGTGATGAGATTATTTTCGGCTCTTATTGTATTGAGAGTATGTAATTGGTCGAGTGGGCTTAAATCCGAAATCTGATTATTGTCTAAATAGAGAGCTTGTAGTCTCGTGAGGGCGCTCCAGTTGACGCTGGCTATACTGGTAAGTTTATTACCGCGGTGCCTAGAGGAGGGAACGGGTGGGCCAAATATACTACCTCCATCGCCTAGGTACAGGCCACCGAGTTTGGGGTTGTTAAGCTGGCCTAGGGTTGAAATCAAATTACTGGTTGCATCTAGTTGGTAGAGAGTGGGAAGTCCTGTGACCGGGCTTAAATCTGTTATATCATTATTATTAATCCAGAGTTTTTGCAATCCAGTGAGGGCGCTCCAGTTAACACTGGCTATGCTTGTGAGTTTATTGCCAACTATCCCATTTTTTTGTGGGTAGTGCCAATTATCGTGGAATATTGTTCCAGCATTTGTTCCTAAGTCTAAGGCATTTAGGAGGGGGTTGTTGAGTTGGCCTGCGTTCGTTATCAGGTTATTGGAGGCATCTAGGTTATAAAGGCTATGAATAGGGTCAAGTGGACTTAAATCTGTGATTCGGTTATTGCATAGATCAAGTCTGGAGATTCGTGTGGATGCACTCCAGTTAATACTAGCTATACTGGGTAACTCATTGTTGGCTAAAAATAATTCGTCAAGGTTGGGGTTGTTGAGTTGGCCTGCGTTTGTTATTAAGTTATTGGAGGCGTGAAGTCTAGATAATGTGTGAATGGGTTCGAGCGAGCTAAGGTCTGTGATTTGGTTATCATCCAAGTATAGGATCTGAATTTTAGTATTTGTGCTCCAAGACACATTGGATGTGCTAGTCAGCTTATTGAATCTCAGATATAGCTCTATAAGATTCGGATCATCGAGTGTACCGAGATTGGTAATAGGATTGCAACATGCATCCAAAGATGTGAGACTGTGTATAGGGTTGAGCGGGCTTAAATCTGTAATCTGGTTGAACCTACCTGGACTTCCAAAATCAGTTACTGTTTGATTATCGCCGAATTTGATAGTTGAAAGTTTGGTTAATCGGCTCCAGTTGACGTTAGATATACTCGTTATTTTGTTGTCGTGCAAGTCCAAATTGATAAGATTGGGATCATTCAGCTGACCAAGATTTGAAATTTGATTGCCGCTGGCACTTAACCCTGTAAGACTGTGCACAGGGTCGAGTGGGCTTAAATCTGTAATCTGATTGCTGCCCAGGTTGAGTTGTTGGAGTTTAGTAAGGTTGCTCCAAGCTATGCTAGACACGTTCATAAGGGTGCAGTCTTGCAGAGCCAGTTCTGTGAGGTTGGGGTTGCTGAGTGTGCCAAGTGAAACAATTGGATTACCGGATGCATACAGTATGCTGAGTTCGGGCATATTCGTGAGTGGGCTGAGATCTGTGATTTGGTTGCCATCTAGGGAGAGGTTTTTGAGTTTGGTGAAGTATTGCAGTCCCTCTACGCTGACAATATTTTTGCTTTTGAGGGCCTCATCGTAATATCCGAATTTGGTGGTGGAGTTGATGATTGCGGTGGTGAGGGTATCAGACGGGGCTTTGCCGATGCTGGTGGCTACTGCGGAGGCGAGGTTGGAGTCGGGTAGACATTGGGCAATCGTGCTCACATCGATGGTGCAGCTGCCGCCGCGCGGGGTGAGCTTGGGCTGCGAGAGAGGCTGTGTTTTAGACTGAACGCTGTTTTGCGCCTTGGGTTGAGGTGCTGGCGAGGCTTCGTGCTCAACCGGAGGAGTTGAAACCGAATTGTTGGGTTGTGTGCTGGGATCTTGCGGGATTGGCTTGGGGGAGTTTGTACGGCTGTTTGCTGCGGTTTGTGCGCTGCTGGAGGTGGGATCTGCTTGAGCTGACCGGGCGGCAGCTAAGTTAGCGTGCCCCCCCCCCAGGACGGTCAAGGATAGTGCCAGCATGGCAGTACCGATAGTGTGCAACGTGCTCATATAACCCCTCCGCAAGGCCGATACGCGCTCGCTAGTGCTGGCCTATTCAAAGTTGATGTCCCGATGCTGCTGCCCGCGTACAAGCGAATGCCTGCTCAGGTTCCCCAACCCGCGCCAGCCCACAGCACATGTCTCAATACTCAACACTCTACCATCGTTTGTCGAATCAAGCGCTTTCCAATCTCCCACCTATGTATTTCACCTGCAAGCGTTGCCAAGCAACCTGAGTGAACGATCTATCGGTCCTACGAAAAGTAGTACGAACTACACGCGATAAAAGCAAAAGATAACCCGATGAAGCTAAGTTGAGCAAACAGTAATTCATATTGTGATTATTCAACCAGCAACCGGTGGTCAAGCCTGTAGGGCTCGGCTCAGGGTATCTCGTAGGAACTGTGAGCGGTTTTCTTTCTTTAATCTGGCCTTGTTATCTATGGTCTGCAGAAGGGATTGCGGAAGGCGCACTGAGATGGTCGTCAGGTCTTCGTCTGAAATGTGGGGGCGGCCGGCTCTGATTGGTCCTACAGTGCCTTTCCAAGTACCGGTCTCATACTCGGCTGCCATGCTGTCCAGCATCTGGTCGTCTACTGCGAAATAGCTGTTGATTTCCGTCTCTTTCATGGTCATTTCCTTGCGATCCTGCTTTCGGCGTGGTGGCAGGGGCGTGGAGGCGCGGGCTCTGTGGTTGAAGGAGAAGTGGGCGGATGCGGGGCAGTGTTGGCTGTCGAGCATTCGCCCACTTGGGAACTTACCTGGTAGGTGAGGCCCTTACATCTCGGGGGAGATCATGATTTTTACTTGGGTTTTGTCGGTGGAGAGGGTTTTGATGCCTTGCTCTACGGCGTCGTCCAGGCTGACTTTTTTGGTGACGAGCGGGCTGAATTGCTCGGGGTGGCTGGCCATGATGGCGAGCACGGTGGGGAAGGAGTTGTTGTAGCACAGGGTGGTGATCAGGTCGATGCCCTGCATAATGAGGTCGTCGGTCAGGTTCACGGTGACGGGCTTGCCGAAGAGCGCCACCACCTGCAAGATGCCGGTGCGCTTGGTAATCGAGAGTGCCGTGTCGAAGGTGGCCTGCACGCCCGCCGCCTCGAACACTACGTCCAAGCCGTTGGGATAGTCAGCGCGCACCGCCTCGGTCACGTTCTCCTGAGTGGGATTGAGCACGTCCTCAAAGCCCAGCTCGCGGGCCTTAGCCAGTCGCTCCTCGGACACGTCGGAAATGTAGACCCGGCTAGCGCCGCCGATTCGGGCCAGAATAGCGCACAAGAGGCCGATTGGCCCGGCACCCATCACGCCCACGCTCATGCCCTCGCGCAGGCCCGACTTCTTAATGGCTTCGTAGCACACGGCGGTCGGCTCGCACAGGGCGCCCAGCTCGTAGGACATGCCCTCGGGCAGCTTGTGGGCAAAGACTTCGTCCACATTGCACAGCTGAGCCATGCCGCCGTCCTCGGAGAAGCCCAGGAAGTTGCCAGCGCCGTCGGCAGCGACCACACGGTTGCAGAAATTATAGTTGCCAGCGCGGCAATTTTCGCACTTTCCGCAGGCGATGAGCGGCTCAACGGCCACCGGGTCGCCCACTTTCAGGCTCGTCACTTCGCTGCCCACCTTCACCACTTCGCCGGAGAACTCGTGCCCGAGCGTAATCGGCACAGTCTTACCGGTCAGCGGGTGCGGCTGCGTGGGCAGGCCCCAGCCCTCCAAGTAAGCGTGCAAATCCGAGCCGCAAATGCCGCAATATTTTACGGCAATCTGCACCTGATCGGGCCTGGGGTCTGCAATTGCAACGTCTTCTACGCGAATGTCGCCTTCGCCATACACTCGTACTGCCTTCATATCGGCTCCCTTCCTTGGGGGTTCTGGTTGCTCGTGGGCAATGAGCGTCGGTGTGGGCGCTCTTGCTCGCGGCTTAGTTCTCAGTATAAGGCACTGCGGGCGGCGAACCGCGGGCGGGATTGCTCCGACGGATTGGAAAAGTGTGAGGAAAATAACTGTGAAAAATATCATATGATTGACAGCTGGAAAACGGCGGAATTGTAGGACTTTTGAGGGATTTCGGTGCTATGGTAAAACGCGTTTGAAAGAAATTTATACCAATGAGGTTGATAGTACTATGGCAAAAATCAATGCTGCCGACAAGATGGTTCAGGTCATGCAGGCCTGGGGCATCGACAACGTGTACGGCCTGCCGGGCGACTCGGTTGACACCACCGTGGAAGCGCTCTACCGGGTGCGCGACAAGGTCAAGTTCACCCAGGTGCGGCACGAGGAAGTGGCGGCTCTGGCGGCGGCTGCGCAAGCGAAGCTGACCGGCAAGGTGGGCGTCTGCCTCTCCATCGGCGGCCCCGGCGCCATCCACATGCTCAACGGCTTGTACGACGCGAAGATGGACCATGTGCCGGTCGTGGCGATTTTGGGCCAGATCCAGTCCCACCTGCTCAACACAGGCTACTTCCAAGAGGTGGACCTGCCCAAGCTGTGCGACGACGTGGCAGTTTACAACAAGCTGGTCACCAGCCCCGAGACCGTGCCCGCCGTGATGGACGAGGCTATTCGCATGGCCTACTTGCACCAGGGCGTGGCCGTGCTGACCATCCCCGACGACGTGCCCAACCACAAGATTGAGGACACCTTCCAGCCCACCGCAGACCTCTTCCACCAGTCTCACCCGGCTATCAATCCGGCCGACATTGACAAGGCCCTGCAGATGATTCACGCTGCCAAGAAGCCCGTTGCCTTCTTCGGCGTGGGTGCCAAGGGTGCGCAGGCTGAGGCCAAGGAGTTCGTGGAGCGCTACTCCCTGCCCTTCATTCAGACCATGCCTGCCAAGGGCACGATTGACGACGACCACCCCAACGCCCTGGGCCAGGTGGGCAAGCTGGGCACCAAGCCCGCTTACGAGGCCATGTTCGACGCTGATCTGCTGATTTTGGTGGGCACCGACTACCCGTATGCGCCGTATTTGAACGGCAAGATTCCGGCCATCCAGATTGAGATTGAGCCGACCCGCATCGGCAAGCGCCACGCGGTCGAGGTTGGTATGGTGGCCGACGCGAAGGATGCACTGACCCTCCTCAACGCCCGTGGCGAGCAGATTGCGGAAACTGGCTGGCTCAAGGCTTGCCAGAAGAATATGCAGACCTGGCGCAAGTGGATGAAGGACGTGACGGATAAGTCCCACAAGGGCGTGCTGCCCTCGCGCTCCTTCGCTAAGATGAGCGAAATTGCGCCCTCGAACGCGGTTTGGTCGGTAGATGTGGGCACGTCCACCTCCTTCGGTGCCCGCTTCCTGACAGCAAAAGCCACGCAAAAGTACATTATTTCTGCTTGGCTGGGAACCATGGGCTGCGCTCTGCCCGGTGCCATCGCGTCCAAGCGCGACATGCCCGATCGCCCGGTCTACGCGGTCTGCGGCGACGGCGCTTTCGCCATGGTCATGCAAGATTTTGTGACCGCAGTCAAGTATCAATTGCCGATGGTTGTTGTCATTTTGAACAACCACCTGCTCGCCTTCATCGAGTACGAGCAGCAGTCGGTGGGCCAGCAGAACTACGGCATTGACCTGGCCGACATTGACTTCGCCAAGTTCGCCGAGGCCTGCGGTGGCATTGGCGTGAACGTGACCACCGACGAGGAGTTCGACGCGGCTATCGAAAAGTACCAGAACCCCGACCGCCCGGTGATTATCAACTGCGCTTCCGCCGACGAAGCCCCCCTGCCCGGCAAAATCGTCTGGGACGAGGCTGAGGGCTACATGAAGTTCGGCGTGGGCTATATGAAGGAGCAGTTCCGCATCCCCGAGCTGCCGCCCCTGCGCGAGCTCATGCGCCAGTTCCTGTGACCTGACGCTGCGATTCGCAATCTGTTGCGGCGATAGGGCAAGTGGACGGATTCTGGGTTCCTCCAACCGGCCCTGGCCACGGCATCACCGTAGACCGCGACTACCTCGAAGAGCATAAGTTCTGAGCTAGTTAGGCCGCTCCCGGCCCAGTCCAGACGGTGCTGAGTGGGAGAACGATGTGAGGGGTGCCTATCGATCTTCGGTAGGCACCCTCTTTTGTTGCTTGATGCATGGTGGGCTCAAAGTACAATCCAATGTTCCACTTTTATGAAGCTTCGGGGCAGCGTAGAGGTAGGTCGGAGTTCCTGGTGGTAGTATTTCGATTAGGTTTTGGGGAGAGAGTAAGGGATTTGGGGATTTCTGCTCTCGATTTTGCGTGTTGTTGGGAGAGGTTAGACCAGTGCGGTCGTTGTTGGGGAAAGCCAGTCGTTGGTTGCCTCGTATGCTCGTAGGCGCTGTGGCAATACTAGTGTTTGTCACGTTCGCTGCTGCTGCGGCGCATGCCATAGTTGGCTCAGACACCACCAGCGGTGAAAGTGCTAAGACGGCTGTAAAGTCGGTAAACGGTGACGCGGCAAATGCAGCGCCCGGCAGTCCTCAGTCCTCAGCTTCAGCTCCGGCCGCGCAACCGAATGCCTCCCAGCCGAAAGTCGCTGATCCCAAGGCCTCCCAGCCCCAAGCTCCTCAATCCAAGACCCCAGATTCCAAGGCTGCTCAGCCTGCCGACAAGGGCAAGCTCCAGCCCCGTAGTATGCCGGTCTGCCAGTGGACAGACAACTTTTACACTTGCTTCCCCGACACGAACATGGCCGAGGCCGTAGCGCGCGCCGTCGGCGCTTCAAGCGCGAATGACGTGTTCACTTCCTCCATGCGAGACACCACTTATCTAGTGATAAATGGTGATAATATCGACGATATTTCTGGAATTCAGAATTTTCCGATGGCCTCTACTATCATCTTCAACGGCGATAACACGTTCACCAACCATTGGAACGGCCTCCAACCCCTAGATAATATGCTCATGGTTACCCATTTTGGGCTGAATCATGGTACACACTATAGCGCTAGCATGATTCCCGATATTAAACGCTATATCGCAAATCTTAACCAGCTGGACCTTACCTACGACGGTTATGGACAGTCGTCTGACGGCCCTGTCGGTGCGGCAAATATGCTGCAACAAATCAAATACAACTTTTATAATCAAGATATTAGCCTGGATGTGAGCGGCAACCATCTGCCTTGGCTGGTAGATCTCGATGGGATGGCAGGGCTTCATCGGCTCGATGCTAGAGACCAGACGCTCGATTGGGGTGAATTCGACAGCTGGTCCCAAAAACCTAACAGTCCGTTTTCGCTAGGCGGAGCTCTCAATATAGACGGAACTCCAGTTCGCCAAGGCTCGGGTGGTTCTCCGTCGGGAGGCAGCTTCAACCCAGCAAGTGGTGCTTGGGTCTGGCCCACCACAGAAAAGGGTATGCACTCCTTCGATTTCTACGACTCTGGCACTTATAATGGAGCTTCCTATACTTTCTCTGGTACGTATAAGGAGAACATATCGCGCCCAGGCATTACGCTCTACGGCAATGGTGGTACTCCAGCAGTTAATTCATACTGGGTATTGCCTGGATTCAGCCTCAGTATGCCGAGCGCCACTTGGGCTCACCATCGGCTGACTGGCTGGTATACTGCCGCCACCGGTGGCACTAAAGCGAACTTCCCTATAATTGTGCAAGACGCGAACATCACGCTCTGGGCTCACTGGGAGGAAGTTCCCAAAGTTACGGTCACCTTCGACTCGCAAGGCGGCTCAGCTGTTCCGCCTGCCGATGTCTACCCGGGCGACCCGGTGGGCCAGCCCACCAACCCCACCAAAGGCATGTCGATTTTCCAAGGCTGGTACACGCAGGCCGGCAGCAAGTGGACCTTCACTTCGCCTGTCCCCGGAGCCATGACCCTCTACGCCCACTGGACAGACCCGGTCACGGTCACCTTTGACCCCAACGGTGGCATAAACGGCCCTCCCGGCCAGCAAGTGATGCCAGGGCAGAAGGCCAATGCGCCCGGCATCACTCCCACCAAAGGCGATTCCCGCTTTGACGGCTGGTTTACCGCGCCCAGCGGCGGCCGGCAGTGGGTCTTCACCTCCGACACAGTCTCCTCCAACACCACCCTCTACGCGCATTGGACCGACCGGGTGGTGGTGACGTTCGACACCCAGGGCGGCAGCGCGGTTCCTTCGCAGCGGTTGCTCCCGGGCAGCGCAGTGACCCAGCCTGGCACAAATCCCACCAAGGGCGATTCTCGCTTCGATGGCTGGTTCACGGCTGCGATCGGCGGCCGCCAGTGGGCTTTTGCCTCCGACACCGTGAGCTCAAACACCACCATTTACGCGCATTGGACCGATCGCTACAACGTCACGTTTGACGCCAACGGCGGCACTGGCGCGCCAGGTGTGCAGCGCTTGCTCTCGGGCAGCCACGCCACCGACCCAGGCGTGACCCCCACCAAGGGCGATTCCCGCTTCGATGGCTGGTTTACGGCTGCGTCTGGCGGCAGGAAATGGGATTTCCCTAACGACACGGTCAACGCGGATATGACCCTGTACGCCCAATGGACTGAGCGTGTTGATGTTCGTTTTGACGCGAATGGCGGTTCTCCTGCCCCTGTGGCCCAGCGCGTGCTCATCGGCGACCACGCCAACCAGCCCGGTTTCTCGCCCAGCAAGGACCATGCGCGTTTTGATGGCTGGTTTACAGCTGCTTCTGGCGGCAGAAAATGGGATTTCCCCAACGACACGGTCAGCACCAGTATGACCCTGTACGCCCAATGGACTTCCTACACCGTCACCTTCGACCCCCGCAACGGGCAGGCGACCAGCAGCGTCCCAGCAGCCCCAGGCGAGCGAATCACCGCGCCCACAGACCCGGCCAAGGGCGATTCCCGTTTTGACGGCTGGTTCACCGGCAGCGATAGCAAGTGGAACTTCGTCTCCGACACGGTCAGCGGCGATATGACCCTGCACGCTAAGTGGACCGACCGCGTAACCGTGTCGTTCGACACCAACGGCGGAGCTGAGACCTACCCCGACCAGCGTGTGCTCATAGGAGACACAGCCACCCGGCCCACCAATCCCACCTGGGCAGACCACTCCTACGCCGGCTGGTTCACCAGCAATGACGAACCCTGGGACTTCCTGCGCCCGGTCAGTGCGAGCATGACCCTTAAAGCTAAGTGGGACACCTTCAAGTTCACCATCGACCCGGCTAAAGGCCCGAAAGCTGGCGGCACGTCAGTCACCATCAGCCCGGTGCAGCAGTCGAGTGTGAAGTTTACGCAGGTATCGGGCGGTGCGGCCTTCAGCGTGGCCCTTGGCTCGGAAGGCTTCTTGTACGCCTGGGGCGATAACGGCTACGGTCAGCTCGGCAACACGAGTAGGTACTCTAGCACTGTACCGGTGCGTGTCAGCACTGCGCCGGGCATCACCATCGTAACTATGGCTGCTGGTCCGAACCATGTAATTGCCATTGGCTCAGACGGTAACGCATACGCCTGGGGCATGAACTGGGGCCAGCTCGGCGACGGTACTTCTTCTGACAAGACGAGACCTGTCATCTTCCAGCTGCCTACAGGCGTGCGCGCGCTGAAGGTGTCTGCCGGAGCCCGGCATTCGCTGGTTGTGGGCGATGATGGCAAGGTGTACGTGGCTGGGTTCAACAACCGCCACCAAATTAACAGCGACACTAACCTGGGCATCCACAGCACACCCCTTGCCGTGAGTGCGCCCGGCGGCCGTCGATTCGTCGATGTTGCTGCAGGCGACTACTATTCTCTGGCCCTGGCTGACGACGGTACAGCCTGGGCTTGGGGTTCCAACGATGACAACCAGCTCGGCTTCACCGGCAGCAACAACGGCACGCCTCAAGCCGTGACCATGCCAGGCGGCATACAATTCAAGAAAATTGCCGCTGGCAGCAACTTCTCAGCCGCCATTGACAGTGTTGGTGACGTTTACACCTGGGGCGCAGGTAGTTCAGGCCAGCTGGGCAATGGGATGAACTCCACTGTGAGCGTGCCCACACACATGAGCCTGCCCACCACCAGCGAAGCCGTGCAAATCGTGGCTTCCGGCAGCCACATACTCGCCCTGACCGCCAGCGCCCAGGCCTATGCTTGGGGCAGCAACACGAACGGTGAGCTGGGCAACAATACCACGGCCGCCTCCAACGTTCCTGTCGTCGTTGGTCTACCCGGAAACGCTCTGCCCGCTGGCATGGGTGCCGGTGGTACGCACAGCCTAGCCGTGAGCCGCAAGGGCGATATGTACGCCTGGGGCGCCAATGCGAAGGGCCAGTTGGGCGACGGCAGCACCGCAGAGCAGCACGTACCCCAGGCTGGTAAGCTGATTACCATCGATCCAGAAATTGTCAACTTTGACAACGCAGTCACCCCAGGAACCACGAATATCGCTACTGGCGTTTGGACGGGCAACACGCTCACCCACCCGGCCGGAGAGATAACCGTTTCTGTCACCTGGAAGCTCGCTGGTGTCTGGCAAAATGACGCCCATTTGCGCTATCGCTACTTGGATGAGTATGTGATCCACTTTGACTTGGGCGGAGCTCCCGGCACAGCGCCCGCAGATCAAAATTACGACGAGGAAACAAACCAGCACGCCACCTGGCCGACGGTGCCCATCCGGGCTGGCTACGAGTTTGCCGGCTGGTTCACCCCCCAAGGCCAACCCTTCAACTTCGACCAACCCGTGCATGCCAGCGCGAACCTGACCGCCCATTGGGATAGGTCCACGTTCGCGCTCACCCCAGATGCGGGCATTATTTCGGGCGGCACGCACCTGACCTTGAGTGGCCCGGGAGACCCAGGCTTCCGCTTCACGCAGGTCACCGGTGGCAATCAATTCAGTGTGGGCCTCGGCTCGAATGGGCTGATTTATGCCTGGGGCGACAACAGTGTCGGCCAGCTCGGAGACGAAACCAATACGTCGAGCCGCAAGCCGGTGCGGGTTCACACTCCCGCCGGCGTGACCTTTACCAGTATCTCCTCGTACAGCTACTACACTATGGCGGTCGGCTCCGACGGAAAAGCGTATGTCTGGGGCTCCAACGTTGGAATGGGTATCGGCTTTAGCACGTCCAGCAATAAGCCTGTGCCCTACCAAACTCCCGCTGGTGTGCGCATCGTGCAAGTTTCTGCCGGGTATATGCACAGTTACGCCCTGAGCGACGATGGAAGAATATTCGCAGCAGGTGCCAACTACTACGGAGAAGTGGCGAACGATACCAATGTCAGGACGTACTACACGCCAATAGCTGTGCAGTTGCCCGCCGGCAAGACCTTTATTCGTGTTTCCACAGGTAAATATTACGGACTCGCCCTCGCCAGCGATGGCACCATCTACTCCTGGGGCTATGGCGTAAACGGTCAGCTGGGCAATGGTACTACTGCCTCCAGTGCGACTCTGCTGCCAGTTACCATGCCTGCAGGAGTGAGTTTTGCCGTCATTAAAGCGGGCGCAACGTACGCTGCCGCTATCTCCACCACCGGCGACGTGTACACCTGGGGCCTGAATACGGACGGCCAGTTGGGCAACGGCACTACTGCCCAGGTGCTCACACCGACTCAGATCAGCTTGCCCGGTGGAGCGAAGGCGATCGAAATAGGCACCGGCGTAACGTATTCGTACTCCAGAGCCTTTACGAGTGCTTTGACCACCACTGGCGACATCTATGCATGGGGCGACAACAGCTTTGGGGAGCTGGGCAATGGCACGCTGAGCAACAGTCTGAGCCCCGCCTTAGTGAGTGCGCCCGTCGGTGTGAGCTTTGCCAGCGTGAGTGAAGGCGGGGGCTACACGCTTGCTGCTAGTGCTGCTGGTGATGTCTACGCTTGGGGCAGCAACTCAGACGGTCAGCTCGGCAACGGAAACACCTTGCAGAGCAACCTGCCAGTGGCTGTGACCAAGCTCACCAACACCGTGACCAAGCTCGACCTCGGCGACGCTACCACTACCGGTCTCACCCCAGCGGGCACCGGGGTCTGGCATGCGGACAGTGCTCCCCATAGCGACGGGCGAGTGGACGTCATCATCCACTGGAACCACGCTGGCAGCGAAGAGACCTACACCATCACCAGAGGCTACGATTACTACACCTTTGCCAACCTGGTGAAAGCCGGTACCACGCCAATCGACCGCTACACGGGCGGGCTGCTCTTGGCCGGGAGCACGGTTTTGGGACTCGCCTTCGTTGGCTACGAGGTGGTTAAGAACCGGCGCGGACAGGAAGAGCGCCCGCTGCTGACGCTGGCAGGCCGCGGCAGGCACCGCGCCTAAGCTTGTGGGTTATTCAATCTATCCCGGATTGCTCAACTTCGACCTGATTGCTGCCTTATGCCTTGAGGTGCTGCCGTTGGTGGGCCAGCTAGCTGGAGGTAGCCTCTGGGGTCGTGGGCATGGCGGCGCTCTAGGCGGTAGCCTTTTGCTGCTGGCAACAAGTTTCCTAAACTGTTTCTTCACTCAGACACGGGCTTTCAGACAACATTCAGATTAGCCTCCTATACTAGTACCGGAAGAGGCTGATCTAGGGAAGATAGCGCAGCGCTCGCATGGGGATGCGGGCGGGTGGAGCAGTTTGGGGGTTCTGTATGGTGCATGCAAACAGAACAAAGTACTTACGGTGGGTACCTCGCATACTCACCATTGTAGTGGTCTCAGTAGTACTCGTCGTCTTTGCCGCGGCAGGAGTGCAGGCGTTAGCAGGGCCCGGCACCGCTAACAGTGATACGGCAAAGGCTGCTGCCAAGTCGGTAGCTGGTAAGTCTGCGGAATCGGCCCAGAACGGATCTCAGCCTTCCGAGCAAACCCCACCTGCCCCGCACCTGCCCATCAAGCGTGATGGATCTTTTTACGGCACTTTCACCGATCCTAAAATGGCGGAGGCTGTGGCTCGCGGCTTTGGAGCCAGTCCTTATGACGCTTTCACCGCTTCGATGTATCAGTCCACGTATGTCACCATTAGAGGCGATGGCATTACCAACATCTCGGGAATTGAGTGGTTTTCTTACGCTTCCACCATCATCTTCGAGGGTGACAATAACTTCCGCGGATACGACCTGCATATTTTGCAAGGCATGTACTCCCTCAACGAATTCGGTTTGAACGGCGGCACGCACTACACGAGCGACATGATCCCGTATATCAAACAGTACATTCCGAATTTGAAAAAGCTAGACCTGGAACGGGATGGTTACGGTCCTGACGGGTCAGGGCTTTTGACCACGTTATACAGCACATTTTTGGGTGTAAGCATCGATTTAGACCTCAGTGGTAATCATCTCACATCTCTCTCTGGCTTACGAGGGATGCCGGGCTTGAGGAACCTTGATGCTAGCGGTCAAGTTATGAATTGGCCTGATTTGGAGCAGGGCGGCAGCGTCAAACCAACCTCGCCCTACACTTTGGGCGGAGCCACCAGCTATAACCCGAATGGCCGCATGACCAGCTACAGTGCGTCTCCTTCCGGTGGCACCTTTGAACCCATCCAATGTGCTTGGACTTGGCCTACCACAGAAAAAGGCGTACATTCATTCTCCTTCTCTGAATCTGGCACCTATAACGGTACTTCATACACATACTCGGGTACCTTCAGTCAGGACATCAAGCAACCAGGCGTCACCTTCTACGGCAACGGTGGCACGCCGACTGTTATCACCGGCTGGGAGCCTCCAGGCACGACCATCTACCCGCCTACCGTTAGTTGGGACCACCATCGATTTACTGGTTGGTACACGGCCGCTGTAGGAGGCTCGCAGCTATACTTCCCCACGGTTATCAACGACAAGAACATAACAGCTTGGGCACACTGGGAGGAGACGCCAAAAGTCACCGTCACCTTCGATTCCCAGGGCGGTTCTGCGGTTCCAGCAGCGCAAGTCTACCCAGGCGACCGCGTGGCTCAGCCAGCGGATCCTACCAAGGGAGTCTCCATTTTCCGGGGCTGGTATACAGCACCTTCCGGTGGTAGTAAATGGGTATTTACTACAGCAGTGAATGCCAACATGACCCTGTATGCACAGTGGACGGATCCAGTGGTGGTCACCTTCAATCCCAATGGCGGCACAGGAACTCCATCTCCCCAGAGCATCATGCCTGGAGGCAGGGTCGGCACTCCCGACGCTACTCCCAGCAAGGGCGATTCGCGCTTCGACGGTTGGTTTACCGCTGCCACTGGTGGCCGCCAGTGGGTATTTGCAAGCGACACAGTCACGACCAACATGACCTTGTACGCCCACTGGACAGACCGCTTAGAGGTGACATTTGATACGCGGGGTGGCAGTCTTGTGGCTTCGCAGCGCGTGCTGCCCGGTGAGCTGGCGATCCGACCTGGTACGGATCCCACCAAGGGTGATTCGCGCTTTGACGGCTGGTTCACGACCGCTAGCGGCAATACCCCCTGGGCCTTTGCGACCACACCAGTGAACAGTAATGTCACTATTTACGCCCACTGGACTGACCAGTATACCGTTAAGTTTGACCTCAACGGAGGGCAGGGAACTATACCAGATCAGCGGTTATACTCCGGCAGTAAGGTCACCAGACCTGTTAATCCGACCAGCGGCCAAATGTACGTCTACTTCGATGGTTGGTATACGGCCTCAAGTGGAGGCCGGCTCTGGGACTTCGGCACTGATACCGTCACTAGTGACGTCACTATATATGCTCATTGGTACCAGACTTATTGGGTCGGTTTCCATGTGGGACAGTATGTTTCGGACGGTGACTCCACTGAATGGGTTCGCGAGGGAAGAACAGTGCCCAGGCCCGCTGACCCGACACGTCCCGATGCCGCTTTTGTAGGCTGGTACACTGCGTACACCGGGGGAGATGAGTGGAATTTCAATACGCCCATTAACCAGAATTGGAACTTGTACGCCCACTGGAAGTCATACAATGTGACATTTAACCCACAAAATGGTGAAACTCCTACTGTGAAACCCGTGAAACCAGATGTTGCCATGGCTGAGCCAACGCCCCGGCCCACAAATCCCGGCAAAGTGTTTGCCGGTTGGTACCTGGCTGCTTCCGGAGGCAATAAATGGGACTTCACGAACCCGGTCTCCGGCGATATGACCCTATACGCGCACTGGGAGGATTTCCGGCCCTTGCCCGCAGCAGGGGCAAAGCCGGTGGTGCGAGCAACGGGCCTGGTACTGGGCGCACTCACACCGGTAAGCGCTCTTCTTGGGGTAGCGTTTATCTACCATCAGAGGCGCGCTAGCAGGAGCGATAAGAATTAAGCTCCACTGCTGGAGTGGTTTTAGAAGCATACGCCCGCTGGTGGGTCGCGGCTGAGTTCGGTGCTGCGCTCGTGCTTGCTGAGGTAAGTTGGCCTTTGCTGCTTGGGCCTTGCTTGGGCTTTGAGCTTTGCTGCTTTGATTACGCTCTGATTGGTGCGTTTTGCTCTGGGGGCGCTGTTGGTGCGTTGATTGTTGCGTTGGGTGCTGGGGGCGCTGTTGGTGCGTTGATTGTTGCGTTGGGTGCTGGGGGCGCTGTTGGTGGGGTTGGCTGTTCAGCAAGGAAACTTCTTATTGCTTCACAGCCAACCCCACCAACAGCTCGCTAGCGCATCGCGGGTTGGGGACTGCGCTGCGCTGGTCCGCTCCCTTGCTTTGGGGTCTGCGCTCCGGCCTTGACGGTGGGCTTGGGCGCGAGCTGAATAGTTAATTTTGGGCTTGTACGTGATTAGGGCGGAGGGAGTGCTTGCCCTGGTTGCGTTTGCGGGCCCTCGATAGTTGGTGGCCTGTTAAAGATACTGCCGTGATGGCGGTCAGGGCTATAAACGTAGCGCCGCTGTAGCGTTGGAGGGGTATGGTTCCGGCGGCGGGGAGGTTCCATTGGTAGTCGTAGGGGAGGGGGTAGTCGGGTTGGGCTACTCCGTCTAGGGTCCAGTGGATGTTGGTGGTGATTCGGCCGGGGTTGTGGGCTGGGGCGGTGACTTTCCACTTTTTGAGGGTGGGGTCCCAGACGGGTGCTGGTGTGGCTTCGGTTTGGTCGAACTTGATGCCGGTGACGAGGATTTCTTGTAAGCCCACTAGGACGGGTTCATTTTTGTCGAGGATAGTGCCGTCGCCGAGGAGTCCGCTGTCGTTCCAGCCCCAGGAGTAGGTGTGGTGGTCGGTGCCGAAAGCGAGGTTGTGCCAAGGGCCTGCGCATATGGTGGTGAAGCGTCCGGTGGCTTGGAGGGCTCCGCTGTGGGTGAGGACAGGTTCTTTTCTGTCTACGCCGGTGCCGTCGCCGAGTTGATCGTACAGGTTCCAGCCCCAGGAATAGGTTCTGCCGTCGGATCCGATAGCGATATTGTGTGCGGCGCCTGCGCTGATGGTGACAAAGTGTTCGCTGACGGGGAGGGCACCATGGTGAACTTGCACTGGTTCAGGCCTATTGAAGTTGGTGCCGTCGCCGAGTTGACCCATGTTGCTTGTTCCCCAGCTGTATGTTTGGCCGTCTGAGCCGAGGGCTAGGGAGTGGTAGCTGCCTGCGCTGATGGTGGTGAAGTGTTCGCTGGCGGGCAGAGCTCCATTGTGGACGAGTACGGGCTCGCTCTGGTCGGCAGTGGAGCCGGTGGGGAAGTTGTTGATTGCGTCACCACCACCTTGAATGCCATTGCCGAGCTGGCCGCTACCGTTGTATCCCCAGGAGTAGATTTTGTGGTCGCTGCCTAGGGCGAGGGAGTGCCAGCGGCCAGCGCTGATGGAGGTGAAGTGTTCGCTGGCTGGTAGGGCTCCGTTGTGGACGAGGACAGGTTCGATTTTGTCGGCGGTGGCGTGGATGGGGGTACCGTCCGCCTGATGGGCTCCACTACTGGTGGTGCCGTCGCCGAGTTGGCCCATGTTGTTTAAGCCCCAGGAGTACATCTTGTTGTCTGAGCCGAGGGCGAGGGAGTGGTAGAAGCCTGCGCTAATCGCGGTGAAGCGTTGGCCCGCTGGGAGGGCTCCATGGTGGGTGGCGACGGGTTCTTTCTTGTTGGTGGTTGTGCCGTCTCCCAGTTGCCCGTATTGGTTGTAGCCCCAGGCGTAGATGTTGCCGTCGTCGCCGAGGGCTAGAGCATGGTAGCAGCCTGCGCTGATCGCGGTGAAATGTACGCCGGTCGGGGTGTGTACTCGTACCGGCAGTTTGCGGCTTGTGGTGGTGTTGTCGCCGAGTTGCCCATACTGGTTGTTGCCCCAGGCGTAGGTGTTACCATCTGAGCCGATGGCGAGACTGAGGTAGCCTCCGGCGCTGACCTGCTGGTAGACGATGCCTTGAGGCGGTTTGGGTGGGGTGATGTTGACGGTGTTACCACCGGTGGTGGGGCCGACGGCTGGGTCGATAGTGAAGGACCATGCTTCCCATTTGGCAGTTAGGGTCATGCTGCTGGTGACGGGTTTGGTGAAGTCCCAGTAGTCAGTACCGTTAGTAGTCCAACCCGTGAACCAGTGATGCTCCCAAACGGGGGTTGGGTTGGGGAATTTAATGGGCTGCGGGTCATCAGAGTACACGATTTGAGAGGCCGGTGTGGGGCTACTCGTGTTACCGATGGCATCGCCGAGACTAAAGTCGACTTTGTAGAAGGCTTTGTAGGTGTAGTGGAGTGTGACGGTGTCGCTTCCGTAGTTGGGTAGGAGGATGTTGCCGTTGTCGTCGAGAGCGTCGAGGTGATAGCCGACGGTGACTGTCACCGCTCCTGCGGGGTGTTGTGGGACGTGCATGTCCCAAGTGCCGGTGCTGGTGTTCACGGTTTTCTGGGTAACGGCCGTGGTGTCGAATTTCACCGTGTCGATCACGTACCGGGGTACGGCAACTGGACCGGGACTGTCACGCTCAATATAGTTAGTATTTCCAAGGTTGGAGACACCATTGAGTCCCCAGCTATAGGCATACCCGTTGCTGCCGATGGCGAGACTGAAGCCTTCTCCTGCGCTGATGCTGGTGTAACGGTTAGTGTTGCCTAACGCTGTTTGATCGGTGCGTACAGGGGCCAACCGTAAGTTCCCATTGGTGCCATCGCCGACTGAGCCGTAGCTATTGTCTCCCCAGGCGTAGATATGACCGTCACTGCCTATGGCGAGACTGTGGTTTGTGCCTGCGGCGACGCTGGTGTAGGTGGCTCCTGGTGTGCTGTTCAACATGGTCTGATCCACACGAACGGGTGTATGCTGGTCAGCGAATGTACCGTCCCCCAGTCTGCCGTTACCGCTTTGTCCCCAGGCGTAGGCGTGGCCGTCACTGCCGGTAGCGAGACTGAATCCGTTTCCTGCGCTGATACTGGTGTACCGTGCCCCAGGCGTGGTGTTCAGCAGGGTTTGATCCACTCGTACTGGCGTGTTCTGGTTGCCAGATACGCTGCCGTCACCGAGTTGCCCCCACGAATTGTCTCCCCAGGCGTAGGCGTGGCCGTCGCTACCGAGGGCAAGACTATGAATTCGGCCTGCGCTGATACTGATGTACCGTGCCCCAGGTGTGCTGTCCAGTAGGGTTTGATTCACTCGCGCCGGAGTTAACTTTATCCCGTAATCGCCTAGGCCGATACCGAGTTCTCCCCACGTATTGTCTCCCCAGGCGTAGGCGTGGCCGTCACTGCCTATGGCGAGACTGGAATTGTTTGCTGCGCTGATACTGGTGTAGCGTGCTCCAGGTGTGCTGTCCAGTAGGGTTTGATTCACTCGCACTGGCACAGACTGGTTGGTTTGGCTACCGTAGCCGAGGTAAGGGCCTGCTCCCCACGCGTAAGCGTGCCCATCATCGCCGATAGCGAGACTATGATATAGTCCTGCGCTGACTTGGGTGAAATGCACTCCAGTAGGAGTATGAACACGAGTTGGTGCGCTTGCACCGTTAACGGCACCAATGCCAAGATCACCATACCAGTCTTTACCCCATGAATAGGTGTTACCATCTGAACCTATAGCGAGACTATGCATAATACCTGCGCTGACCTGTGTGAAGTGTACGCCAGCTGGTGGGGCTGGGGGCGTGAGAGTTGCGGTCGCGTCCTGATTAGCGGGGCCTTTGGTGGGGGAGAGAGTGAAACCGTCTACGGTTTCCGAGCTGTTGTTGCCGTCGCGTAGGAGAGGGTTTGTGTTGTCTTGTGGGGCTGGGTTAGCGTGGGTGGGGCTGGCTAGAGCGATTCCCCCCCCCCTAGGACTGTGAGCGCTAACGCGAGCACAACCGCGCTTGCAGAGCGAAAACGACGCATAACCCCTCCAAGCGGGTTCTGGTGGCGCTAAAAACGCTCAACCCGCGAAAAAATCGAAAACATAGCTACAGAGCGAGCCTGGCGCGCAATTCCCCAACCGCGCACACAATGGCAATGCCTACTATTTCCTTATGATACCAGCCCGCCCCGGGTCCGTCATCCCAGTAAGCACAACCCTGTAGTCCGCTCCTGTATGATTCAAGACCGACTTCAAGGCTCACAAAACCCGGAGTTCTACTCTTGCTTGTTTATGCGCCAGATGTGGAAAGAGGGGGCTTGGGTGGGCATGGTTTGGCCAGCTGTCAAATCGGGGCCGCCTAGCAGGTTCGCAGCGTTGACGGTGGAGATGACGGGGCTATGCTCGCCTCTGTTGACTTGCACCAGAAGGGTTTCGTGGGCATCGGCCCGTTCGAAAGTTACGAATTCCTGCCCGCAGTTCAACCAACGCAGACCGCCCTGGCTCAGGCAGGGGTGCTCGTGGCGCAGGGCAATGAGCGAGCGATAGAGCTGGTAGAGCGGCCGGTCCCAGGAGTTTTCGTTCCAGGGGAAGGGCTGGCGGCCCTCTTCCAAGCCGCTGCCCCCAATGCCTACTTCGTCGCCGGAGAACACTGAGGGAATGCCAGGAAGCGTCATAAGCAGGGCAACACCCAAGCTCTGGTAGGGGCCGGCAACAGAGCGGAAGCGTGCCGTATCGTGGGAGTCCAAGAGCGTCATGCTGGCGGCAAAAGACTGCCAAGGGACCAGCGAAGCGTACTCCTGCATGATGTCTGCCATGTCATTGCCGCCGAAGCGTTCGGCTGGGCCGGGCGCGCCCCAAGCGTTCTCGCGCAGGCAAGCCCCAAGCCAGGCCCAGACCGGTTTGGTGAAGGCGGCGTAGGCCATGGCTCCCTGCCAGCCGGGGCCTTGGAGGGTGGGGGAGGCATCGAACTGGTGTTCTGCCAGTAGAAGGAGGTTGCTGCGGGTGGCGGACATGGTGGCGTGGGTGCGCTCGGCCACGAGGTCACTCAGGTCCACACCCCGGTATTTTCCGGCGGATTGGGCCACGTCTATGCGCCAACCATCTAAGCCGAAATCTCGAATATAGCGGGCAACCACCGACTGCGGCCCGTCATACAGGCGGCGCCGGAGCTCAGCGGAGCGGTGGTCGAACTTGGGCAGGCTCTCCACACCGTCAAAAGTGGCATAGGTGCCTGCCTGGCGGTCGAAATAGTAGAAGCCAGCTTCTGGGCTATCGGGGTCGGCCTGGCCTTTGGCGAACCACTCGTGGGTGACTCCTGAGTGGTTGAGTGTTAAATCTCCTAAAACGTGCATACTCCGCAGGTGGGCTGCGTTCGTGAGAGACCTGAGAGCCTGGTCGCCGCCCAGCAGGGGATCCACATGTGCAAAAGTTGAAGCGTCGTACCGGTGGTTGGATCGGGCCGGGAAGAAGGGGGTGAGATAGATGGTGTTGGCACCCAGCTGCTGAATGTAGTCCAGGTGCTCTTCAATGCCATACAGGGAACCGCCATAGATCTGCCGTACGCCCTCGGGGGTGTTTGCGGCGACCGGATCGCTCCACTGCGCCGGCAGAGCCCAGTCTGGGTAGGTTTCATTGCGTTGGCGGGGCGAGCGGGCAAAGCGGTCGGGAAATATTTGGTAAATGACGGCAGAGTTGGTCCAAGTGGGTAGCTGATAGGTGGTCAGGCGGAAGTCTTGGGCATCGGGGATGTCGTGGCGGTGCAGGCCTCCGGCGTTGAGCCATAGGGAGCCGGCGGCGGTGTCTAAGCGGAAGCGGTAACTGGTGATGTGATTGACTATCTCTACGGTTGCTGTCCACCACTGTTCCTGCGGGTCTTGGCTGCGCAGCCGAGCTTGAGTGTAGTGCGGCTCGCCGTCTACCACTACGCGCAGGTAAACCTCGTCAACATGGAGGTTGCGGCAGGCTCGTAGGGAGAGCTCGACTGATTCGCCCAGATTTGGTTGGGGATTGCTGACGTATAAAGCTGAACCATCATGGTGAGCGAGGGGCCCCCGAAGCTGACTACCTTGTTCGCGCACTGCGTCCTCCTTGCCATTGTGACCTGTTCAAACCATACGTTCTCGGGCGGTAATCTGCCATAGATTTTCTTACACTAGCGATATTGTTGCAGCACATTGCAATTTTGTTTCAAGTGTTGCATACTGATGGCATGACATCGAAACTAGAGCGGATTGCACAGCAGGCGGCCGTGAGCAAGGCGACCGTTTCGCGTGTGCTCAACGAGCGACCTGGAGTCAGCCCGCAGATGCGGCAGGCCGTGCTCACCGCTATAGATGTGCTGGGACTTGAGCGTCCAAGTGGCTTGCGGCCGCGCAGTTCTGGTCTGGTCGGACTCATTCTGCCGAGCTTGGAGGACCCCATTTATCCGGTCTTTGCGCAGGTAGTGCAGACGAATTTGGCTCGCTTGGGCTACACGCCCGTTTTGTGTATTCAAAACCGCGAGGGGGCGGGCGAGGACGAATATGTGGGAATGCTACTGGACCGGGGTGTCTCCGGCATCATTTTTGTGGCAGGCCAGCACTCTTTTACCGATGCCGACAAGACTCGCTACGAAAGCTTACTTGCCCAACGGCTCCCGGTCGTATTCGTCAACGGCTACATGGAGGGAATCAATGCGCCTTTCATCTCCTGTGACGACATGGCTGCTGGCGACTTAGCTGTTAGGCATCTTGCTGCCCTGGGGCACAGGCGCATTGGGCTCCTGCTCTCATCGGCTACCAATATTGCCGATTTGCGCCAGGCTGAAGGTTTTTGCAGGGCCATGCGTCGGGAGTTTGGACTGGTAGACGACAACCTGATCGACGTGAGTTTCAAGGGCGAGGAAGGTGGGTATGCCGGTGCTATTCGCCTGCTCAGCAAGGGGGTCACTGCAGTGGTGTGTGCCTCAGATTTGCTGGCTCTGGGTGCCATTCATGCCCTGAGTCAACGCGGGCACCGCATCCCCAAGGACATCTCAGTGGTAGGCTACGGCGATTCGAATTTCATGGCCTATACGGCTCCTCCGCTCACCACCGTGCGTCAGCCAATTTTGGCTATGGGAGCCTTCACCGCTCAGACGCTCGTTAAGTGCATAGATGGGGAGTCGTTCTCCGCTGGTGAGTCGCTCTTCCCGCCTGAATTGGTTATTCGCGGGTCATCGGGTGTGAGAAGCGATTAGGAGAATTGACGAGAAAGATACTGAAATACTGAAACAGGCTGTTGCAAATTTGAAGCAGGTATGAGAAACCATCTTGCTTTCCCCTCTCCGTCTATTACCTTCGGCAGTAGGTACTCGGTCACAGCATCGTGCCGGGTAAGGCGATCAAAAGAGGTGGAACAATGAAAGTGTTTTCGCAGCACAATGTCGCAGCTGCTGTAGCTGTAGCCAGTGCCACAGTGATGATGCTGTCGGGTTGCTCAGGCAGCTCAAGTTCGCAGCAGAGCAGCTCTTCCGCTCCAAAGTCAGAAAAATCCGGTTCGAGCAGTATCACCGTGTGGGCAGACGCTGACCACACTGCAGCTATCAAAGATGCCGCTGCCGCCTTTACCGAAAAGACCGGCGTGAAAGTCGAACTCGTGCAAAAAAGTCTGGGCTCTGTCCAGCAAGATTTAATTACCCAAGTTCCTACGGGCAAAGGGCCAGATATTGCCATAGGCCCCAACGACTGGACGGGCCTGCTGGCCACCGACGGCGTGATTCAGCCTATAGAGCTGGGCAACACCAAGTCTAAGTTCCAGAAGGTGGGCATTGATGCCTTCAACTTCAATGGTAAGGTGTACGGGCTGCCTTTCTCCCTGGAAAACGTGGCACTCGTGCGCAACACCAAGTTGGCAGCACAGGCGCCAACATCCTGGGATGACATGGTGGCCGCAGCCAAAGCCGCCGGGCTACAGTATCCCCTTCTGATTCAAGTGGGCGACCAGGGCGACTCCTACACCATGTACCCGATTGAAACTTCCTTTGGATCCTTCGCATTTGGCCGCAACAGCGACGGCAGCTACAATCCCAAGGAACTCACCATCGGCGACGAGCATGGTGTAACTTTTGCTAAATGGCTGCAAGAGCAGGCCAAGGCGGGCGTGCTCTCTACTTCGATGACTGCGGATATTGCCCTCTCGAAGTTTGAGCAAGGCGCCTCGCCCTACTTGATTACCGGTCCTTGGAACATCAAGGCCATCCAGAAAGCGGGCATGTCCGTTTCAGTAGACCCCATTCCCAGCGTGGGTGGGCAGCAAGTTCACCCCTTCGTGGGGTCCAACGGCTTCTTCCTGAGTGCCAAAACGAAGAACAAGCTGGCCGCGACCAACTTCCTGACCAACTATATTGCCACCGACTCTGTGCAGGAGATGCTCTACAAGGCTGGAGGCGTGCCACCGGCATTGACCAAGGCTTACGAGGAGGCGGGCAAAGATGCGGTAGTGCAAGGCTTTGAAAAGGCTGGCAAGGACGGCGTTCCTATGCCGAACATTACCGAAATGTCTGCCGTCTGGCAGTCCTGGAATTCCACTGAAGTGTCGATCATCAACCAGCGCGGCGATCCCACCACGCTCTGGCAGCAGATGAGCGAACAAATTAAGTCGACGATGGAGAAAAAATCCTGACTCGATAGCGAGTGAGCATAGGGAGCCGAGTAAGGTGAGGAGCATTCATGAGCAGTCATGATTCTCAGGTAGACCAAGGCAAGTCGAGGAAGCGTAGGCAGGCTGAGCGCATAGCCGAGCGGGCGAGTGTGCGCCTAGGGCCTACTCTGGTAAAGATTGTGCTGCTTGGGTTGTTGGATGCTTTCAGCGTATACTCGGCTTTCATGCTCGCCGCCCGCCGCAGCTGGTACTTCATGGCGGCCGTGATTGTGGTGGCACTCGTCATCAATTGGATCTACTGGCAGCAAGGTCACTTGGCTGCTAAATATTTGACGCCAGGGCTGATATTTCTGCTGATTTTCCAGCTCTTTGCCATAACCTATTCGGCCTATATTTCGTTTACCAACTACGGCACAGGGCATAATGGCGACAAGGAGCAAGCGATTACCTCCCTGCTCCAAGCTGCCTCGACTAAAGTGCCTAACTCGCCCTCCTACACGGTGACTGTGGTGCAGTGTGGCAAGGATTTAGGTTTTGCTATCGCCAATGATGATGGGGAAATTCAAGTGGGCAATGCTCATACACCCCTCCATCAGGTCCAAGCCGCGAGCTCAGATGAGTCTGGACACGTCAGCAAGTTACCGGGCTGTCAGGTGCTTGATTTCAACGATTTGCTCTCTCGGCAAGATGAAGTTACCACACTGGCGGTCCCCTTAAGTAGTGATGCTAAGCAGGGGCAGCTGAAAACTTCGGACGGGCAGACGGCCTTTGTTTACAAGCCCTCGCTGGAGTACAACCGGGCCAAAGACACGATGACCGACACAACAACAGGTTTGGTCTATACGGACAGGGGCACGGGCGCGTTTGTAGCCGAAGGTGACAAGGAGCTCAAGCCAGGTTGGAAAATCAACGTTGGTCTCTCCAACTTCACCAGCGTGTTCGCTTCCAAGCAGCTGCGAGGACCTTTTGGGCAAGTGATGGTGTGGACCATCGAGTTCTCTGTTATTTCGGTGGCATCCACTTTCATTCTCGGGCTGTTTTTGGCGCTCGTGTTCAATGAGCCGCGCATGAAAGGCCGCAAAATTTACCGGTCTATTCTGATTCTGCCATACGCTTTCCCTGCATTTCTCTCGGCCCTGGTCTGGTCCGGCTTGCTCAACGAAAAGTTCGGTTTTGTCAACCAAGTGCTCCTAGGCGGTGCCGACATCCCCTGGCTCCACTCGGCAGGGCTGGCAAAAATCGCCATTCTGGTGGTCAACCTTTGGCTGGGTTTCCCCTACATGTTCCTGGTGTGTATGGGCGCCCTCCAATCCATCCCAGAGGACCTGTCAGAAGCTGCGAAGATTGACGGCGCCTCAGCCTGGCAAATTTTCAGACTCATTAAGTTCCCGCTATTGCTGGTTTCGGTAGCGCCGCTGCTGATTTCATCCTTCGCCATGAACTTCAATAACTTTAACCTCATCTACATGCTCACCCAGGGGGGTCCTGCACAGACTGGCACCGGTCTCAACGTGGGCAGCACAGACATTCTCATATCTATGGTTTACAAGATTGCCTTCGTGGGAGCCGATAAGAACTATGGCCTGGCTTCGGCGTTCGCTATCGTCATCTTCGCCGTTGTGGCGCTCGTCTCGGCCATTGGTTTTAGGGCCAGCAAGTCCTTAGAGGAGTTGAACTGAAATGGTTAACCAAACTCAAACTCAAGCCCTTCGCACAGCGCCCTCGCCGGGTCGATCGATAGGACCTTCCCGCTGGACCCGCGCAGGCCTGTGGTTCCGCCGCACTGGTTGGCGCCACCTGGTGGGCATTGTGGCCTGTATATTTGCGGGCTTTCCGATTCTCTACGTGCTCTCGGCCTCGCTGAACGAGCAGGGCACGCTCATATCGTCCAACAGCATGTTCTCTAGCGTGTCTTGGGGCAACTATTTCCAGCTTTTCCACATGCCTCAGCAGCCTTACGGGAACTGGTATATTAACACTATTGTTATCGGTCTTCTGACAGCGGCGATGTCAGTCTTCTTGGGTGCTCTAGCTGCGTATGCGTTCTCCCGACTGAGATTCACGGGTCGAAGGGTGGGTTTGCTCGCGCTGATTCTAGTACAGATGTTTCCACAAGTGCTTTCCATAGTAGCGATTTACCTCTTGCTTGACACACTCGGCGAAATTTCGCCGACGCTGGGCATCAACAGCCGGCTCGCACTCATTCTGGTCTACTTGGGTGGTGCGCTAGGAACCAACACCTATCTGATGTATGGTTTCTTCAATACGGTCCCCAAGGAGATTGACGAGGCGGCCGAGATTGATGGAGCTGGTCATGTCCGTATTTTCTTCACTATTATCCTGCCCTTGGCTGCTCCAATTTTAGCCGTTATTGCCCTGCTTTCCTTCATTGGAACAGTTAGCGAATACGCAGTTGCTAGCACTGTGCTGGTCTCGCCCGAAAAGCAGACGCTGGCTGTGGGTTTGTATGATTTCGTTTCGCAAAAGTTCTCGCAAAACTGGGGTCTCTTCTCTGCAGGTGCTGTTCTGGCCGCCATCCCAGTGGTAGTGGTGTTCTTCTTCCTCCAACGCTACATCGTCTCCGGACTAACCCTAGGCTCGGTCAAGTGAAAACGGTGCAGCAGAGAGGAGCTCGATAATTCAATTTGTTAGTTTTTAGAAAAGCGATGATATTGCTGAAATTCACAATGTTGTGGAGATGAAAATAATGTCAAAATTTAGTATGAAAGGTAACATAACGATAGCTGCTGTTCTTGCCGCAGCTACATTGGGGGCACCCCTTGCCCTTGCTCCTTCAGCTTCGTGGGCTGCGCCGAGTTCTTCGTCTGTTATCGATAGCCGTACTTTGCCGGTGGGCAATTCCGTGGCAAGCACTGCTGATATGACGGGTGATCTGATTTATCAGCTGATAACTGATCGGTTTTATGATGGCGACCCTAGCAATAATGATCCGGTATCGGCCCAGCACGAATACAGTCCAGACCATACCAATTGGCAGCTGTATTGGGGAGGTGATTTTGCGGGTGTAGCAAAGAAAATCTCATATTTGAAAGATATGGGAGTAGGCGCTATATGGATATCGCCACCGGTGCAGAATATAAGCACTCCTGCTATTGATAGCTTGGGCCAAGTATCGGCAGGTTACCACGGCTATTGGGGTATGGATTTCTTTGTACCTGATCCGCACTTTGGTTCTTGGCGAGATTTTGATGCTATGGTGTCGGCTGCTCATGCGCAAGGTATCAAAGTAATTATGGACTGGGCCATCAATGATACTTCACCAGAAGATGTAAATAATTCTCATTATGCAGTTAACGGGGCCTTAGTAAAGGCGGGCCAAACAATAGCTACATACAACGACGATCCCTCTGGGTATTTCCATCACAACGGGGGTGTTACTGACTACAACGATCGTTATCAAGTGCAGTATAAGAACTTATTTAATCTTGCTGATCTTGCTCAAGAAAATCCGGCAACTTCCCAATATCTGCATGAAGCTGTGGGCACATGGACAGCTCACGGTGTTGATGGTATACGAATGGATGCGGTTAAGCACATGCCAGGAGGATTTTTAAAGAGCTACACTGACCACATTTATAATACTCGAAATATGTTTATCTTTGGTGAATGGGCTGATACTGCCTCTTCTAGCTTGTGGCAGGATGAGGTGAAGTTTGCTAACACCAGTGGCATGTCAGTTGAGAATTTCGATCTCAATTCAAACCTGCGTAGTGTGTTCGCTTATGGAGCTCCCATGAGCCAATTAGACGAGGCGGTTGCCCGACAACAATCGTCTTATCACTGGTCTAACCAGTTGGTGAATTTCGTTGATGGGCATGATGTGTCGAGATTTCTGTCGTTGAATAACAATACTAATTTGTTCGACGAAGCCACTGTGACGAACATGACTGTTCCGGGAATTCCGAGTGTGTACTATGGTGACGAGCAATATAGTCACGATGATTCGACTAATCCCTCTCTGCAAGTAGGAGGGGATCCATATAACAGGCAGATGATGCCTTGTTTTGATGAGAATACCCGCAATTTTAAGATCGTAAAGTCTCTGGCTGACTTGCGCAGAGCTAATCCTGCACTCAGGTACGGTTCATCGACAACGCGATGGATTAACGATGATGTGTACGTTTATGAGCGCAGTTTTTACGGCAATACGGTTCTTGTTGCGGT
This sequence comes from Bombiscardovia nodaiensis, assembly GCA_033127725.1. Classification (NCBI taxonomy): domain Bacteria; kingdom Bacillati; phylum Actinomycetota; class Actinomycetes; order Bifidobacteriales; family Bifidobacteriaceae; genus Bombiscardovia; species Bombiscardovia nodaiensis. The sequence goes on from AP026798.1 coordinate 292,524, forward strand.
GAATAAGGGCACGGCTGCATACTCTTTGGATGGTCTTTTAACAAAATTGCCGCAGGGAAGCTATGCAGACACACTCCAGGGTTTGCTTGGTGGCGGTACTCTAACAGTAACGAAGGGTACTAAGGAGCTAAATCCCACAAATCACTATTTACTGAAGGGAGGGCAGAGTGCTGTCTGGTCTTATGTTGCTCCAAGTGAAGGCACTCCTCAAGTTGGTAATGTAGGGCCTACTAGGGGCCACTCTGGTGACATTGTGAGTGTGACCGGTAAGAATTTTGGTACCCGTCCTGGTGCTGTAACTGTAGGTGGCGTTAAAGCCGGTCTAGGGCAGTGGTCCACAGACAAAGTCGATTTTGTTATTCCAGACCGAGCTAAGGCGGGTCTTCAAGATGTCATCTTGACGGGGAGTAATGGGATAGCTTCAAATCCTATTGCTTATTCAGTATCAGCGGCCTCACAGGTCGCAACTACTTTTACGGTTGATGGCACATCTACTTCCTACGGCGATGAGATTTATCTAACGGGGAGTGTGCCCGAGCTTGGCAATTGGAGTACTGATACCGCGGTTGCTGTCGGCCCCATGGTCTGTCCGAACTATCCTACCTGGTTTGTTGTGGCTAGTGTGCCGGCAGGACAGCGCATTGAATATAAATTCTTCGTTAGGAAAGCCGATGGCTCAATTCAGTGGGAAGGAGGTAACAATCACGTATATGTAACTCCAACTCAGGGGCTTGGTTCTGCGCGTGTTAAATGGCAGTGAGCTGACCTGCTACGGTTTTGATTTCATACTCTACTAATTCAACAAAGAGGGTATCCATTTGAGTGATCAATGGATACCCTCGGCTCGTGGTAAGAGCAGCTGTTTCAGTAAGACAAAGGAGGTGCATGATGGTTACAGCTACTGTTGAATTTCTGCAAGATAAGAACTCTACGAGGTTTGATTTTAGGCGTGGAGCCGGCATGTCGATCGTGAAGCTGAGCGCTTGGAGCGGGATCTACGCGCATATCTTCGGCAGGGGATAAAAGAAAATATGCGGGAATCGTTGCCGCGTTTTCTGCGGTTCTTGGCCTTCTAACCAGGACAGGTGACTTCCGGGCTGCGGATTGTGCTTGCAGTGGCAAGTTGGAGTTTGATGGCTGGCTTGGGCGCGCGCGGAGGGTTTAGCTTTGGGGTTGGGTTTGATTTGGGCGGAGTGAGTGCTTGCCTTGCTTGCGTTTGCGGGCCTGCGATAGTTGGTGGCCTGCGAGAGTTACTGCCGTGATGGCGGTGAGGGCGATGAAGGTTGCTCCGCTGTAGCGTTGGAGGGGTATGGTTCCGGCGGCGGGGAGGTTCCATTGGTAGTCGTATGTGGCTCAATTCTTAATTACTATGCTCACTAAGGATTTGAGCTGAGTGGCAGCCTTTGCCCTGCTTGCGCTTTTGGTTATACCCGTGACCGGCATAGACTACGGCTGCTAATCCGATAAGAAGTAAAAGTGTGCTTCCGGTGAGACGGTGGAGAGGGATAGTTCCAGCTTTCGGAATGTTGAGCAGCGTGTAATACAAGAAGCCGTTATGAATAGTGTAGTCAGGCTGTTGAGAGTCATTCATTTTCCAGGAAATTACAACATCAACTTGTTGATCCGGTGAGTGTACAGGCGTTTGGACATTCCATGTTCCTGTTGCATTATCAAAAACTGGTGAACTTGCAGAGCTTCCAGCAAAGGTTACTTGGGTTATAACAATCGAAGGTGGCACGCCAATCTTTACTGGAGTGCGCTCTTCATCACCAGCGTTTCCGCCTTTGCCGTTTCCGAGCTGATTGAGATTATTACTTCCCCATGCCCAGAGTTGCCCAACAGTATCTATTGCTAAGGTATGTTTTTCTCCGGCAGAGAATGAAGTGAACGTTGTGCCTGGTACAGGATCGACAAGTGTTGGGCTCCATAGGTATCGATCATTGCTATCGCTCAGCTGATGATTTGTGTTATTGCCCCAGGCATATACGCGATGGTCGCTACTGATAGCGATTGCATCGTAAGGACCTAGGAACACTTGGTCAAAAGTAATAGAGCTGTTGAGATTAACTGCTATTGGGAAATTCTTATCAACGTTACTGTTGCTACCCAGCTCGCCATCTCCACTTCGCCCCCAGGTATAAAGATGCCCGTCGTTCGAGAGCCCCATCGAGCGGCTACCTTTTGCGCCGATTTGTTTGAAAGCGGCTACTGGCATCTGCACAGGTACGGGAGTGGCGCTCATAGAAGAATATGAAGTTGGAACACTGGTATTTCCGAGTTGCCCGTAACGGTTTAACCCCCAGGAGTACGCTTTGCCGAAGCGGTCAAGACCAACGCAGTAGTCATTTCCTGCACTGACTTGGGTGTATGCACTCACGCCAGAAGGAAGTTGAACTTGTGTAGGTGTTAAACGTTCAGTAGTATCTCCAGTTCCGAGTTGTCCGTGCTCGTTGTTGCCCCAAGCATAGGTTTTCCCGTCGTCTGCAATGGCAACTGTATGTGTATCACCGGGCGACACTTGTATGTACTTAGTGGCTCCGGCTGGGGGAGTAATAAGTGTAGGTGTGAGTCGATTTGTTTTGTCGCCTAAGCCTAATTGTCCACTATTGTTTGTTCCCCATCCGTAAAGACTACCATCGCTGGCAAAAGCGAATGAGTTATTGGTTCCGGCTATTACCTTAACGAAAGTGACGCCAGGAGCTGTTTTTATTAGAACTGGGCTATTTCTGTTAATTACAGAGTTGTCTCCAAGTTTGCCAAAGATATTATTTCCCCAAGCATATGCTTTATTGTCAGAACCGATAGCCAATGAGTGGTTGGATCCAGCACTTACTTGAGCAAGATGAATCCCCGTTAGGGCTGGATCTGCAGAAATGTCAACCTTTGTGTTGCCTTGAACCGGACCCGAGTTGGGCTTTATGGTAAAGCGTATTTCATCCCATTTTGCGGTAAGTTGTACAGTTTCATTTACAGCCGTGTCAAAATTCCACGGACTACCTTGGTTGGTAAACCATCCGTCGAAAACATGTCCGGGCCACTGGGGTTCGGGCTGTGGACGTTGGGCTTTTCTGCCTATTAAAATTCGTTGACTTGGAGGTGTAACACCCGGTGCGCCGTTTAAATCAAAACTGACAACAAAGGAAGCCCAGAATGTGTATTTGAAAGTAATTGGGCTCATTGTTTTTCCGTTTAATGTCCACAATACTTTGGCATCGACAGTTCCTCCTGGGTGGGCCGGCGTGCTTACATGCCATTGAGTGGCACTATCGCGTGTTAAATTCTTACCGTTATAATCAAAAGTTACGCCAGTGACGTTGATGACGCCCATTTCAACTTTGCCCGGTAGATTTGCTGGTGATAATGTGGTTCCGCGCCCGAGGGCATCTCCTCCTGATCCCCAAGAGTATGCCGTTCCATCTGAGAGAAGAGCTAATGAGTTACCAGCTGCCTGGCTATAACCGGCTGCGCTGATACTGGTAAACACCTTGTCGGTTTGGACAAGGGCGGGCACCACATTTTTAGATGACGAAGTTCCAAAAGCGTATCCCCAAGCGTACGTTTTTCCATTTTCGCCTATTGCCATAGAGCTATATAAACCAGCGCTAATAGCTGTGAATTTTACTGAAGATATTACCGTGCTTGGACTACTGACCATATTTTGATGGCCGACACCTGATTCGCCGAAATTATTTGCGCCCCATGAAAAAGCGCGCCCATCTTCGGTTAAAGCGAGAGTATGCATAGCTGAAGCACTGAGATCTATTATTTTTCTGGCACTTCTCAATACCACTGCTGGTCTGTGGGCGCCAAAATCGCCCCAAACATCTGACCCATTCCCTAATTGGTCTTGACCGTTGTAGCCCCAAGTGATGATGCTCCCATCTGCTGTTGCAGCGACTCCGTGAGATTGCCCTGCAGCCACAAGCACTGCGTTACTGGTGATGCTCCGGGGGTTGTACTGGTATCCTCCACGTATGCCATCTCCTAGTTGCCCGCTAGAATCGCTACCCCAGCCGTATACGACTCCACTGTCGCTAATGGCTAGCGAGAAAGCGTAGCCTGCACTTATTTTGGTAAACTTTACACTTGTTGATACTGGGGTTAAGGTGGGATTTGCTGTGGTGGTGCCAGCGTTGGTACTGTAACCGAGCTGCCCAGTTTGGTTGGATCCCCATGAGTAGACTTTTCCGTCTTCGCCAATTGCAAGTGCATGGTTAGTTCCAGCGCTAATTTGTGTGAATTTAACGGGGGCAACGATTTTCATAGGTGCAGGAAAGCTGGAGACAAGAGTATTGCCGAGTATGCCATATTTATTTGTTCCCCATGCATAAATGTTGCCATCTGTGGCGAGACCAAGGGCGAATTGATCTCCTGCGCTAATCTGCTTGAATTTCAAATCTTCTGGTGTTGCCGGAACGGTTACAGTGACAGTGTCATTGCCTTCCTGGGGCCCTTCGTTGGGGGTGAACGTGAATCCGAGAGTGTTTGGATCTGTAATTTGGTCAGCGTGCGAGAGAGTGGGCCTGATTACAGTGCAGGCCCCCCCCCCAGGACCAAAAATGCGAAAACGAGCGCTAGCACGTTAACATTACGGAAACGACGCATCTAAATATCCCCTGTTGGCGGTTGAGTGCTGATAGTGGAAGGCTGAACGGAGCTTGATTCCACTGTGACGCAGTTCCCCAACATGCGTACAAACTAACAGCTACCTCACAAAATGAGCTACTACGTTATATACTATAGGTTCTTTACTTTCACCAGAGCAACTCTGCAAATTACTTGTACTGCATTTTAGTGTATAACCCAATATCTGTGGAGCTGAGGGTAGTCGAAACCCCGACCTCTTCGATGCGAACGAAGCGCTCTACCAACTGAGCTACAGCCCCGAATTGTTGCCCGACCGTAGCCGAGCAACTTAGCTACTTTAGCGCGGGGGCAGGTCAAACGCAAGCTCTGCGTCGGGTGTTGAACCTTGGTTAGACCTACGCCCTATGCGGATCCGGTTGGCCTACCTGTAATTCTCGTCGGCGGCTTGGGCATTAGGCTCAACAGTGGCTTGAGTGTTGGCTGACTCAGCTCCCGCCCCCGTAACCGGCTTCTTCTTGCCGAACTTAGCCTTGAGCAGGCCGATGACAGTTGGCAGCACCGAGATGACTAGGATCAGGACGATGATGAGCTCGAAGTGCTCTTGAACGGCTGGGATGCCGCCGAAGAAGTAGCCCAGGAGCGTGAAGAGGGAGGACCAGACCAGGCCGCCGAGCACCGAGAAGGGCGTGAAGCGCGTCCAGCGCATGCCGGAAATGCCTGAGATGAAGGGCATGAACGTTCTGATGAAGGGGAAGAAACGGCCCAGGAACACGGCCAGCGGGCCCCACTTGTCAATCATGCCTTCGGTTTTGGCGATGCGCTCGGGGGTCATGGCCTTCACCTTGCCGGAGCGCAGGATGGCCTGGCCGAAGAAGTGGCCGATAAAATAGTTGCTCTGGTCACCCAAGATGGGGGCCAGCCAGACGACGGGTAGTAGGATGTCGAGCCCCATGCCGGACTTGGGGTCGTGCGCGAACACGCCGGCTGCGAAGAGGAGCGAGTCGCCGGGTAGGAAGGGCATGAACACCACGCCGGTCTCGATGAAGATAATCAGAAAAATGAAGGCATAGGTGGGCACCAGGCCCATGGCAATCCAGGAGGCGATGGCCGAGCGAGGGTCCTTGAGCAGTCCAATAATCCAATTAATAAAGCCCATAGGTGGCAAATCCCATCATTGTGCAAGCGTCCGTACGGTTCAAACCCTACCCAGCCTAGCAAGAGGGGCAGGTAGTGAGCTGCTCGAGCCACTTTCTGCGCAAGGAATGTACAAGCCAGGCCTGTTCGGCGATCCTATTGTCCGCCACGAAAGTCTGCTGGAGTGCATCGTGTAGGCCGTTACGAGGGGTGCGTAAGTGTGCACGGATAAACCTCTAGTTCATCAAACTCAATGAGCTATTGGGCGGTTTGCAGAGGTGAAGTCGATACACTATAAATATACCTACTTACGGATTTGCAATTCATGTGCAGAGGAGCAATATGAGCGCACAAACATTTACCTTCCCCGAAGGGTTTACTTGGGGGACGGCTACGGCTTCCTTCCAGGTGGAGGGCGCTGCCCACGAGGATGGGCGGACCGATTCGATTTGGGACACCTTCTGCGCTGTGCCCGGCAATATTTCTGACGGGTCCAACGGCGACGTGGCCTGCGACGAGTACCACCGTTACAGCGAAGACATCGACCTGATGAAAGAGCTGGGAGTAGGCGCCTACCGCATGTCCATTGCCTGGCCGCGCATCGTGCCGCAGCTGGGAGGGCCGGTCAACCAGGCTGGTATTGATCATTACTTGCGCGTGCTTGACGACCTGCGCGAGGCGGGCATCAAGCCTGTGGTGACGCTCTATCACTGGGATCTGCCGCAGTACTTGCAAGACGCGGGCGGCTGGGCCAACCGTGACACCGCCAAGCGTTTCGCTGATTACGCCGGAGCCCTGGCCAAGGCTTTTGACGACCGTGTAGACACCTGGACCACCCTGAACGAGCCCTGGTGCGCGGCCTATCTGGGCTACGGCTCTGGCGGTCATGCGCCGGGAATCAAGGACCACGCTCAGGCGCTCGCGGCTGTTCACCACCTGAACCTGGCTCACGGGCTGGGCGTGCAGGCGGTCCGCGCCGAGCTGGGGCAGGAGGCGAAGATGTCCGTCACGCTCAACCTGCAAATGACGCGCGCGGCCTCCGACTCTGCCGAGGATCAGGCGGCCAAGGCCCGGGCCGATCTCTTTGCCAACGAAGTCTTCTTGGGGCCCATGGTTGAGGGCCGGTACGATCCGGCGATTTTCGAGGCTTCCCAGGGTGTTACCGACTGGAGCTTTAACCGGCCTGGCGATGAAGCGATCATTGGCCAGCCCCTGGATGTGCTCGGTATCAACTACTACGCGCCCACGTATGTGCGCGCGAACCCGGCTGTCTCCGGCGCTGACAACGCCATGCCCGCCCAAGACGGCGTGGAGGGTTTGCCTCCCAAGGGCGAGCTGACCGACATGGACTGGGCCCAGGAACCAGAAGGCCTGAGGGACCTGCTGACCGAGCTCTCTGCCCGCTTCCCCAGCCTGCCGCTGATGGTGACCGAGAACGGGTCGGCCTGGCAGGACGAGGTGAGCGCCGACCCCGAAGCCCCCAGTTTCACTGGCGGCAAGATAGTGCACGACCCCAAGCGCGTGGCCTACTTGGACGCGCACGTCCGGGCTGTGGCCGATGCCATCGAAGCAGGTGCGCAAGTGACTGGCTACTTTGCCTGGTCCCTGCTCGACAACTTCGAATGGGCCCTGGGCTACTCCAAGCGCTTCGGCATTATCCGGGTGGATTACCAGACCCAGGAGCGCATTTGGAAGGATTCGGGCCTGCGTTTCCGGCAGATAGCGCGCGCGAACGCCATCTGAGCGCGGCTAGGTAAGCAGCGAATGAGGCGGGGAGCGTGGGTTCTTTGGGGCCAGCTCCCCGCCTCGCTATTGCTAGATCCAGCTCGGCAGCCACATGTGAATCTCCCAGAATTCATAGGGCACAGGAATGGCGGTCCAAATTGGGTAGAAGAAGAGCGAAACCAGGCCCAGAACGACCAGCGTACCCGTGCAGAGACGGTGGTAGGAGCGCCGGGTGAGCGCCTGCCGTAGCCAATTGGTCACGTAGCAGATGGCGAGAATCATCCAGGGCAGGATGGCGATGGAATAAAAAGTAAAGGTAGTGCGGTGCAGGTACTGGGCCCAGGGCAGCCAGCCGGCGAGGAGGCCGGAAAACACTGCCAGGAAGCGCCAGTCGCCGCGCAGGAAGCCGATGGATATGAGCAAGCCCAGAATCAGGCAGAGGGAGGCCAACCACCAGAGCAGGGGGTTGCCCAGGGAGGTGACCGCCGACACGCAGGTTGAGCCGGGAGCCAGCCGACACAGGCCTGGGCGGTCAGGCAGTTTTTCCCAATAAAACGAGGTGGGCCGCACTTGCAGGGGCCAGGTCAGGGGGTTGGCCATGTAGGGGTGGGGCGTGTCTAGGCCGTTGTGGAAGTGCCACATTTCTTGGTGGTACTGCACGAATGAGCGCCAAGTTTCGGGCAGCCAGGTCACGCCTTCGCCCGGGTGCTGAGCGGCCCAGTCGTGCATGTAGGCATCTGGGTGCAGGAACCAGCCTGTCCAAGAGGCCAGGTAGGTCAAGGCCCAGGCCGGAAGCATGTAGGCGGCGGCGAGGAGGCCGTCTTTGCAGATGCCGGCGGTCAGCCAAGACCTGTAGCCCGCCTCCTGGCGCTGGTAGGCGTCCCAGAGCACGGAAATGAGCGCGAAAACGGCAAAAAAGTAGGCTCCAGACCATTTGACGCCGGTGGTGAGCCCCAGGAGCACAGCGGCTGCTAGTCGCCAGTAGGACCAGGCGATGCAAGGGCCGGACGAGTCCAAGACCAGTCGTGAGCGGCCGCGTCTGCGACCGAAGCGATAGGTGATGAGGGCGAAGTTGCTGGAGCGGCTGTGGACGTCGCGCTGGTAGGCTTCGCTCAGGCGGCGGGCGGCCCAATCACGGTGGGCCAGGAGGCAGGCGAAGGCGGCGAGGGCGAAAATCATAATGAAATTGTCGAGCAGGCCAGTGCGGCTCATGGTGATGCCCAGGCCGTCGATGGAGAGCAGGAAGCCTGCCATGAGCGCTATGGGCAGGTTGTGGAAGAGGCGCAGGGCCACGCGGCACAGGAGTAGGACGGCTAGGGTGCCCACGAAGGCTGTGGCCGCGCGCCAGGCGAAGGGGTTGCCCGCGCCACCAAAGAGTTTGAGCCCCAGGGCTATGCACCACTTACCGATGGGCGGGTGCACCACGTATTCGGCGGAGGGCAGCCACAGGTGGGTCTGGCCCTGGGCAAAGAGCTGGTCGATGGGTGTGCTGGCGGCGCCGACTTTTTCGGGCCAGTCTCTCGCCTCGCCAGTCATGAGCATGGTCCAGGCATCTTTGACGTAGTAGGTCTCATCAAAAATAATTGCCCGGGGGGAGCCCAGCCGAATAAACCGCAATATCCCCGCAAACACCGCCATCAGCAGAGGCCCCAGCCAGCCTTTGAGCTGGTATGACAGGCTCTGATCCAGGCGTTTCCAAGCGCGCGTCAGGCTCGCTCGAGCGCTGCGGAGGTGGCTCGCGGCTGGGTTGCCGGGGCGGTCCGCAGAAGAATGCAAGGCTAAGGTGCTCATCATCTCTAGGTTAAGCGATACTAGAAGCATGAGCCAGGAGCAGCAGGAATCAACACAAGACATGTCAACAATGGACGGCGAAAACGGCGGCGGACCCGTGAGTGCAGGTTCGACTGTGCCGACGGGGAGTGTGGTGCTGGCGGCTACTCCTATTGGGAATACGGCGGATGCTTCTCAGCGGCTCAGGGAGCTGCTGGGGCAGGCTTCGATTGTGGCGGCGGAAGACACGCGGCGGTTGTACGACCTGGCGAATCGGCTGGGCGTGCGGGTGAGCGGGCGCGTGGTGGCTTACCATGACCACAATGAGCGCAAGCAGGCCGACCCCTTGCTTGACGAGGTGGCGGCTGGCGCGAGCGTGCTGGTGGTCTCCGACGCGGGCATGCCCACCATTAATGACCCAGGCCTGGCTATCGTCCGGCGGGCTATTGAGCGAGGGCTGCCGGTCACCTGCGCACCGGGGCCAAGTGCCGTGCTCGATGCGCTCGCGCTCTCCGGACTGCCCACCGACCGCTTCTGCTATGAGGGTTTCCTGCCGCGCAAGTCCTCGGAGCGCCGCCAGTACTTGCGGACCCTCAAAGCCGAGCAGCGCACTATCGTTTGGTACGAGTCGCCCCGGCGCTTGGCCGAATCTATGGGAGACCTCCTGCAAGTGTTCGGGCCCGGGCGGCGGATGGCCTTGTGCCGGGAGCTGACGAAAACGTACGAGCAGGTGGAGCGCGGCAGCCTGCAAGAAATATATGACTTTGTGCAGCAAAATCCTCCGCGGGGCGAGATTGTGTTGGTGGTCGCTGGGGCTTCGGACCAGGAGGCCGCCGAGGCCAGCCCTGAGGCGCTGACGACCCAGGAGCTGGCTGAGCTCGCTCTGGCGCGGGCCCAAGAGCAGGGGCTGAGGGTCAAGGATGCCATCGGGCAAATTGTGGGCGAGCACCCCCTGCCCGACGGGTCGCTGCCCAAGCGCAAGGCGGTGTATACGGCAGTTTTGGAGCTTCAGGGCAAGCAAGAGTAAGACTGCGGTCTTTGGGCTTACCCGGAGCGGCAGCTGCCAATCGGGGTGAGTGAACCTCCTTAACTCTTACTGCTGAGCCGATTCTAGCGACTCTAGGAGTACGGTGAGTGCCCGTTTAACGCCCGGCCCACCCAGCTGGGAGATGGTCTCCAACATCTCAGGGGTAGCGCGCGGGTTGGCAGCCAGCCAGCGGCGCAGTTCGGGCACATGCTGGGCAATATGCCAGAGCACCTCCGGGTCCGTTTCGGGGTCACAAGCTAGGGCAGGAGTCAGCAGGAGTGGCGGCGCAGGAGGCGGTATGCGCGCTTGGCCAAGCTGGCGGTCGGCGGGTGTGGCGGTCGAACTCCGGGCTGATTCCTGCGCCTGTAAATGCTTGAGTTTGTCAACTACTTGCCGCTGGTGACGCTGCCAGGGCAGGCGGATTGAGCGGTGTGTGTGGCCCATCACAGTATCTGCTTCAAGATGTTGAAGGTTTCAATGCCGGTGGAGTGGCCCGGCCAGCGCGGGTTAGCTTCGAGCAAATCCAAGCAGGATCGGCAGGAGACTTGGTAGCTCTCCATGAGCGTGTGGATGCTGGCGAGCTTACCCGAGCTGTCTTCGCTCGTTTCTTCGCAGGCCAGGTCACAGGCGGTGCGCATGGGGGAGGTGGTCCACAGCTGGCCCAGTTTCATCAGGTGCTCGGAGGGCAGGCGGCGGTTGTGGACGCGCAGGGAGTGGCTGTAGACCAGGCTGCGGTAGTGGGAGTTGGAAACGATATCGAGGCTTTCGGGGAAGGAGCCGCCCGTCCACACCCAGTCGGCCAGATTGTTGCAGGCCGCCGCTCCGTAAGGCAGCAGGGGGGCGACGACAGAGGCTCGGCCGAAGATGCCGGTGGCTCGCTCGGTCAAATACGAGCAGGTGGCGTCCAAGGGCTGGACGAGCCGGTGCTCAATCAATAGGCGCATACTGCCGGGGCCGGGCAGCATGGAGAGCTGGATGAGGTCGGGGAGGGGGTCGTACGCGGGCGCCGAATCTCTGCGGTGGGCGGGGCTTTCGGGGCGGTGGGAGCTGACCGTGGCGGCACTTGCGGGAGGCGGGTAGTCTAGCAGGGCCGATTGGTTGAAGTGGGCCAAGCTGGGCGGGCCGGTCTGCTGACTCGGGGCCCGGTCGCGGCCAGCGGGTCGGCTGCTCACTGGCGAAGACCGGCGGACTCTGGGGCGTTCCAAGACGGCGGTTGTAAGGCCGGCTTGCTGCTCCAAAGTTGGTTGTTCGTACAGGCTGCTCTGCTTGCTCTCGGTCATGTCTTGAGCGTAGATGAGTCCTGACGCGCTACCAAACACTACTTACCTGCCAGGTGGGTAAGTGGATGCGGCCGGTAGCTTTTAGTCTCACGGTGGGTAAGTGTGTGCAGGCAGATGTGCTGTGTCCCCTGCTTCCCGGTCGAGAGGTGGATGAGTGAGCGCGGTCTGGCTCTGAATGTGGATAAGTGCTATGTGGATAAGTGCATACAGGGGCAGTGTGGTCTGGAAGTGTGCATAAGCCTGGGTAAATGCAAGTTTCACGCCAATTGCCCTTGTACCCTAGGGCCGATAATCTAAAGAGCATGAGCAAAATTCTTGTATCCGTCGCCTGGCCCTACGCAAATGGGCCCCGTCATATCGGCCATGTAGCAGGCTTTGGCGTCCCCTCCGATGTGTACGCGCGCTACCAGCGTATGAAGGGCAACGACGTGCTCATGGTTTCCGGCACTGACGAGCACGGCACCCCCATTTTGGTGGAGGCCGAGGCAGAGGGCATAGGCCCGCAAGAGATTGCCGACCGCTACAACCGCGTTATCGTAAACGACCTGTGCAAGCTAGGCTTGTCATACGACCTCTTTACGCGCACCACCACTGGCAACCACGAGCAGGTGGTTCAGGAGCTCTTCAAGCAGTGCTTGGAGAATGGCTACATTTATAAGGGCACGCAAAAGGTGGCGATTTCGCCCTCCACCGGCCGCACCCTGCCCGACCGCTACATTGAGGGCACCTGCCCGATTTGCGGCTACGACGGTGCCCGCGGTGACCAGTGCGACAACTGCGGCAACGAGTTGGACCCCGACGAGCTGCTCAACCCGCGCTCCAAGATTAACGGCGAAACCCCGCGCTTTGAGGAGACCGAGCACTTCTTCTTGGACTTGCCGGCGCTAGCCGAGGTCAACGAAGCCTGGCTCAAAACCCGCCAGGGCTGGCGGACCAACGTGCTGAACTTTTCTCTAGGCCTCTTTAGGGAAGTCAAGCCCCGCGCCATTACGCGCGATATTGATTGGGGCATTCCTGTGCCGGTCGAGGGCTGGATTGACAACCCCAATAAGAAGCTCTACGTGTGGTTTGATGCCGTGATTGGCTACTTGTCGGCTTCCATTGAGTGGGCCCGCAGGCAGGGCAATCCCGAGGCCTGGCGCGAGTGGTGGAACCAGCCGGATTCGCTGGGCTACTACTTTATGGGCAAGGACAACATCACCTTCCACTCCCAGATTTGGCCTTCCGAGCTCTTGGCCTACAACGGCGAAGGTTCCAAGGGAGGCGAGCCGGGTTCCTTCGGCAAGCTGAACCTGCCCGAGCAGGTGGTGGCTAGCGAGTTCATGACCATGGAGGGCAAGAAATTCTCCTCCTCGCGCGGCATTGTCATCTATGTGAAGGACATTCTGGCGCGCTACCAGGTGGATGCGGTGCGCTACTACATTTCCGTGGCGGGCCCCGAGTCTTCCGACGCCGACTTCACCTGGGCGGAGTTTGTGCGCCACAACAACGAAGAGCTGGCCTCGGCTTGGGGGAACTTGGTCAACCGTGTGGCCAACCTGCTCTACAAGAACTTCGGCCAGATTCCGCCGGTCAACGAAGCCAAGCTCGACGAGCGAGACAGGGCCCTGCTTGAGGAGTCCCGCGCGGCCTTCGAAAAGGTAGGCTCGCTCATTGACCGCCAGCGGCAGAAGGCGGCCCTCGGTGAGGCGATGACCTTAGTGGGCGACATCAACAAGTACATCTCAGCCGTTGAGCCTTGGAAGATTAAGGACGACCCTGAGCGCCTGGCCGCAGTGCTGGTGACGGCCGCCCAGGCGGTTTCGGACGCCAATCACCTGCTGGCCCCCTTCCTGCCTCACTCGGCTCAGCAGGTCTGGGAGGCTCTCGGTGGCAAGGGCACGTTCTCCCCCCTGCCGCGCATTGAGGAAGTGCACGACCTAGACAAACCGGACTTTGCTTATCCGATTATTACCGGCGACTACAAGCTGGGCGAGACGGTCCACCCCTGGCGGAGCGAACCCTTGGAAACTGGGGCCACGATTGCCAAGCCGGAGCCTATTTTTGCCAAGATTCCCAAGGAAGCTGTGCAGGAGGAGCTGGACCGCTTCCAGGCCCAGCTGGACGAGCGCAAGGCCAAGGCTCAGGCCCGGTTTGAGGCTGAGCAGGCTAAGTTGCAGGCCAAGGCTGAGGCCGAGCAGTAAGCCTGCGGATCTGGTCAGGCTCTGGCCAGCCGCAAGTTGTCTTCCTTCACAAGGCTGATACACAATTGTGAGGAAACGTTGAGCTTGTTCCATCATCTTGCCCAGAAAGGCCTGCTTATATAGTAGTTACCGGCCGATGGTACATGACTGGCGAGGTTGATAAAACCTCATAACTGAACCTTCTTCTCTCTTCTCTCGAGCCCGGCGGATCCCCCCGCTGGGCTTTCTTCTTGCTCTGACCCCGTGAATAGCGCTCTGGCCGCGCTAGGTGCCCGCCGAGTTGGCCCTGTGCAGGGCCTCCAAGTTCGAAGTAAGTTCTGCCTTGGAGCTGTAGTGCGAAGCGAACAGTCAGCTCCTTTCTGGCTTGAGAGTAGGGGCTTGAATCTCAATGAAGAGAATATAGTAAGCGCTTGCGTAAATCTCATTATCGGCTATACTAGGAAGTACGCAGCGGCGCGTGAATATTACAAATTACAGGGATGAACAACTTCCTCGACAGAGCACAATGAAGTGGGGTATTTATGAAGTACATATCGGTAATGAAAGGCTGTGCCGCGCTGATTAGTGTGGCAACGCTGGTTGGGCTAGCTGGATGTGGCAGCAGCTCAAACAATGAAAGTAAGAGCACGGGCGCTGAATGCGCTCCCTACAAGGTATACGGAGATTTAAAGGGGAAGAAAATCACCGTGTACACCCCGTGGATTGATCAAGAGGGTGATGCGACTGTCAAAGCATTCAGCCAGTTTGAATCATGCACAGGTGCGAAAGTTGAGCATGAAGGTTCCAGAGATATGGCTGCTCAGCTACCAGTCCGAGTCAAGTCGGGTTCCGCTCCCGACGTGGCAGCATTGTCGCAGCCTGGTTTCGTGAAAGACATGGTAAAAACTGGTAAAGTCAAGGCTTTGCCCAAAGAGGCCTTGGCCAATGTGACGAAATACTATTCCCAGGATTGGCAAGATTATGCCAGTGTGGATGGCAAAATCGTCTCCATTCCCATGGATGCCAATGCAAAATCCTTCATCTGGTACTCGCCCAAGAAATTCAAGGAAAAAGGATACGAAGTTCCTAAAACTTGGGATGAGATGCTGGCTTTGACCAAGAAAATTGCGCAAGACAACAAATCCAACAGTGATGTAAAGCCTTGGTCGGTGGGCTTGGAAGGGGGAGCATCTTCTGGCTGGCCCGGCACGGATTGGCTTGAAGACGCGGTACTGCGCTTCACAGACGAAGATACCTACAACCAGTGGGTGAACCACGAGATCCCCTTCAACGATCCTAAAATTGAGAAGGCTTTTGAAAAAGTCGGCGAAATTCTCAAGAACCCTGACTATGTCAACGGCGGCTTTGGCGATGTTAAGTCAATCGCTTCGACCGCTTGGCAGGATGCGGGCAATCCTCTGGTGGAGGGGAAGAGCTACCTGATGCACATGGCGCTCTTCTACCAGAGCAACTTTGAGAGCAACAATCCCGATATTAAGGTCGCTCCTGACGGCGATGCCTGGGCTTTTGCCATGCCAGGTCAGTCGGCGGATAAGAAGGAGATGCTCGGTGGTGGCGACTTTGCTATCGCTTTTGCCGATCGCCCAGAGGTGCAACAATTCATGGCCTACATCTCTTCGCCAACGTTTGCCAACGCGCGCGCAAAGGCCATGTCCGGCTGGATTACAGCCAATACTGGGCTCGATAAAAAGAACCTCAAGCCCATCGATCAACTGGCGTACACGTCTCTGACCGACAAGAGCACCACCTTCCGCTTCGATGGATCTGACCTCATGGTAGCCGAGGTTGGCACTGGCTCCTTCTTCAAGCAGATGATTGCTTACTTTGCGCAAAACAAGTCCGAAAAAGAAGTACTCGATGCTATTGAGCAGTCTTGGCCGACTGACAAGAAGTAGCCCGCAGCAGGGTGAGCCCCCTCGCCGCTTGCACTAGCGGCAGCAAGTCAGGGCTCATTTCGCCCGCGAACAGTTGCTTCGACGGGAGCCACCTGCAGGTGGGTGGCTCCCAGATACACGCTGAACTGCCTTTTGCGGTAAGAAAGGTCTCCTCATGAGCTTTGATACTTTCCTGCACCCAGATACCAATGTAGACAAGCTGCTGGCAATGGCTCTCGCCGTCCTGCTCTTCGTTGGCATTATGGCGCTGGTGCTTTTTCTCACGAACCTGCCCAAGCACATGCCTTCGTGGGGCGTGGCGCTGATGTTTCTGCTGCCAGCAGTGGCGCTCATGTGTTTTGGGTTGGTCTATCCTCTCATCGTAACCGTGCGCGATTCCTTCTACGGCCGTGACGGCTCGCAAGGGGTTGGCCTGGCCAACTACGCAAAAATTTTCTCTGACCCCCAGTTCCTTGCTGTGCTGCTCAACACCATATTGTGGACGCTCTTCGTTCCCCTCTTTGCTACCGGCATTGGTCTGCTCTATGCCGTTTTAGTTGACCGAACGCGATTTGAAAAACTGGCAAAATCGCTGGTTTTTCTGCCTATGGCCATCTCCATGGTGGGTGCTTCGATTATTTGGAAGTTTGTGTACGACCAAAAAGTTGGCTTACTTTCCGCTATATACTTGGGTTTTGCCCACCTCTTTGGCAACAGCAAAGCCGTCGCACCTCAGTGGCTGATGGGCGCGCCAGCCAACACTTTTCTGCTCATCTTGGTGATGATTTGGATTGAGGCCGGTTATGCCATGACCGTGCTGTCAGCCGCCATTAAGGCTGTGCCGGAAGATTTAGTGGAGGCAGGGCGCTTGGACGGCGTCAATGCCCGCCAGCAATTCGTGTACCTGACTATCCCCATGATCCGGCCCACCATCGTTGTGGTCTTCACCACGGTGGCTATGGCAGGGCTCAAATCCTTCGATATCGTTCGCACGATGACCGCCGGTAATTACGGTACTTCTGTGATCGCCAACGAGTTCTACACGCAGTCTTTCCAATATCAGAACACGGGCTTGGGCGCTTCTCTCGCAGTCATTATGTTCATTGTGGTCGTTCCGCTCATTGTGTTTAACGTCTACCAAATGAAAAAGTCTCAGGAGGTTCGATGAGTAGGAAATTAACGCGGCATGAAAAAGCGCTCATCCGCACCAAAAATAAGCTCTCTTCGCCCTGGACTTCGCTCATAGCTATTGTCATCGCGCTCCTGTGGACTGTGCCCACGGTTGGGCTCTTGGTGACCAGCTTCCGCCAGAATCGTATGGCTATCTCTTCGAGCGGCTGGTGGACCAGTTTTGCGCCCTCTAACTGGAAGGATTTTGGCCTGGGCAACTACAAGACGGTCTTGGGCGGCGGCTACAACCTAGGCTCCTACTTTGTCAACTCGTTCGTTATCACCATTCCTGGCGTGCTCATTCCCATCACACTGGCTCTGCTGGCTGCGTATGCCTTCGCTTGGTGCAAGTTCCCGGGGCGAAACATCCTCTTCGTGGCGGTGTTTGCCCTGCAGGTCGTGCCCATTCAGGTGACGATGATTCCCCTGCTCTCCCAGTACGTCAAGTGGGGGCTGAACAACACATTCTGGGTGCTGTGGCTATCTCACACGATGTTTGGCCTGCCCCTGGCCATCTTTCTCCTGCACAATTTTATGGTGGACATACCCGAGGAATTGATTGAGGCGGCCAAGGTTGACGGTGCCGGGCATGTGCAGATTTTCCTCAAAATAGTGTTGCCGCTCATGGTGCCTGCTATCGCGTCGTTCGCCATATTCCAGTTCTTGTGGGTGTGGAACGACCTCCTGGTGGCCCTGGCTTTTGCGGGCAATACTCCGGCAACGGCCCCGCTGACTTCGCGCCTGTCCGACATGGTCGGTTCACGGGGATCGGCCTGGTACTTACTGGCCCCAGGAGCGTTTATTGCCATGGTTGTTCCCGTTGCTGTCTTCCTGCTGCTCCAGCGCTACTTTGTGCGCGGGATGCTAGCTGGATCCGTGAAAGGTTAAGTGCTACTCATGACTATTACACTCGCGCAGGCTAGCGCTGTGCTCTTCGACCTGGATGGCGTGCTGGTGCCCACCGTCGAGCTCCATAAGCGAGCTTGGAAGCAGCTTTTCGACGAAGTGCTGCCCCCGCAAGTGCCGCCGTATACGGAGCAGGACTACTACACTTACGTAGACGGCAAGCCGAGGTATGAGGGCGTGGATTCTCTGCTAAAGAGCCGGGGAATGCACCTGCCTCGGGGTAGTTCGTCTGATGCCAGCTATGTGCGCAGTGTGTGTGGCTTGGGCAATCGTAAGAACGAATACTTCGAGCAGCAGCTTGAGCAGCAGGGCATCGAGCCCTATCCCGACACCGTGGATGCCTTGCGCCACTTACTGGCGCAAGGGCTGCAACTGGCTGTGGTCTCCAGTTCGCGCAATGCGGAAGCTGTGTTGAGTGCAGCTGGTATCCGCGAGTATTTCCGCACAGTGGTCGACGGCGGTGTCGGTGCGCAGGAGCACTTGCAGGGCAAGCCAGCACCGGATACTTACGCTTATGCGGCTCATGCCTTGGGCTGCGAAAGTGCGCAGTGCGTGGTTGTGGAAGATGCCCTATCGGGTGTGGCGGCTGGTAGAGCGGGTGACTTTGGCCTGGTAGTAGGGGTGGACCGGGGTGCGGGCAGGCGAGCGCTGCTCAAGGCCGGTGCTGATCTGGTTATAGAAGACTTGGTTGAGCTGATTGAGGATTCGGTTCGGCGGGCCCGATTCCACCAAATGCCCAGGCTCGATACGAGCATGTACCCCCTCGACCCCTGGAGTTTTGCGCAAAAAGGTGAACCCACGCCTGAGTCGGCCACGCTTTTTTCGGTCTCTAACGGCAATATTGGGATTCGCGCTGCCGGCGATCCTGACCGCAGTTTAGGTTCTGGCACGTTTGTGAGCGGCTACCACGACACGTTCACAATTACTCATCCTGAAGGCGCATATGGGTACGCTCGCGTAGGGCAGCTGATTCAGGGCGTGCCTGACGCTTGCGGTTTTACGGTTCGTGCCGATAATCTGCCGCTGCCGCAGCCCGAGGAAACGACGCAAAAACTCGATTTTCGCACTGGCGTTACCACGGTGTATAGCCGTTACCGCCTGCGCGATGGTGCGATGCTGAATATGGAAATTGGGCGCATGGCCTGCCTGTTTGACCAAGATTTGGCCCTGTGTACCCTCCGTCTGGACTGCCGGGAGCGGGAGGTTCAGGTAGAGGTCAATGGGCGTCTCAACGACCAGATTCCTAGCAAGCCAGTCTCCAGCGACCCCCGTAAGTCGGCTCATGTTGACGGCTGTGGAATCCATGAGGAGCAGCTGGGCAAGGCTGGGCATTTTAAGCAAGGGCAAATGCGTCTCTACCGCTGCAATAACTCTCGTTTGCCGCTGCTGGTGGCCGTGAGTCAGCGCCTCGAGCAGGCTGGGCAGGCGCGAGAGCTGGGCGGGGAGCCTTGGCAATTCAGCGTGAAACCAGGGGCAGCAGTCACGATTGAACGCTACGTGGCTTACGAGACTTTCCCTATAGAGCCGCAGGGGCTGGCGCGAGGGCTCGAGGTGAGCACGGTGGGCAACGACGTGCAGGAGCTCGTTCGCAGCGGTGCCGCAGCATTGGAGAGGGCCCAGCAAGCGGGTGCAGAAAGTTTACTTATTCAACAATCCAGCTGGTTGGATGATTTTTGGCAGCGAGCCGACATCCGTGTCGAGCCTGGTGACGACGGGCGCATTCAGCAGATTATTCGCTGGGAGCTCTTCCAGCTGGCACAGGTTACCGCGCAGATTCCCAACGGAGTGGGTGCCAAGGGGCTCAGCGGTTTAGGCTACGACGGCCACTATTTTTGGGATACAGAAATCTATGTTCTGCCGTTCTTGATCTACACCGATCCCGCCCGGGCCCGGCAGATTCTCCACTATCGCTATACCATGCTGCCGGCGGCGTATAAGCGTGCGGCCGCACTGAACCTTGCGGGCGCGCTCTACCCTTGGCGCACGATTAACGGCGAGGAAGCCTCGGCCTACTTTCCCACGGGCACTGCCCAGTACCACATTGATGCCGACATAGCCTACGCGGTCACCCAGTATGCGCTCACCAGCGCAGACAAGGATTACTTAGCCAGCGAAGGCATCGATATTCTAGTGCAGACAGCCCGAATGTGGCTCTCCTTGGGGTCGTATCGCAGCGACGGGCACTTCCACCTGCAATGCGTTACTGGCCCAGACGAATATACGGCCCTTGTGGACGATAATTTCTACACCAACCAGATGGCCCGCTTTAATTTGCAGGCCGCCTACCGCGCTGTGCAGCAGCTCTCTCGGGAAGATGGCGAAAGTTTCGGGCGGGTGAGCAAGCGCCTTCGGCTCAGGGCCGCTGAATTGCAGGAGTGGGTGGATGCTGCAGAAGCTATGGCTGTGCCGTATTCCAAGGAGCACAAGGTACATGCTCAAGACGCGCAGTTCATGAGCAGACCGGAGTGGGATTTTGAGCACTGCACCGCCCGTCCCCTCCTTCGCTACTATCATCCATTGGCGATTTATGGCCATAAGGTCTTGAAACAAACGGATGTCGTGCTAGCGTTGACGCTGCTGTCGTCCTGGTTCAGCGCGGAAGAAAAACGTTTAGATTTTGACTACTACGACCCGCTCACGACGGGCGATTCGACGTTGTCGGCGGCATCTCAGTCGGTCATCGCCGCAGAGGTTGGGCACGATGATTTGGCCCAGCACTATTTTATGGAGTCCCTATTCGCAGATGTGTGCAACCTGCATTCCAACACGACTGACGGCATCCATCTTGCGGCGGCTGGGGGCGTGTGGTCCACCCTGGTCTGCGGTTTTGGAGGGCTGCGAGATACGGGCGGCACAAAGCTGGAATTGAGCCCCCGGCTGCCCCAAGGGTGGAAGTCGCTCTCCTATCAAGTGCAGGTCAAGGGCACGCGCATTCGGGTGAGGATTAATCAGCAGGGCACTGACTTGGAGCGCTTGAGCGGGCCGGAGCTGGAGCTGTGTGTAGACGGCAGCCTGAGGCGTGTGTGAAACCCCGGCGCTCACGGCCGAGGCGCTGGGCCGACTGAGCGGTGTTCGGCCAAGGTTGTGGGATACACTTCGGTGCGCGGCTGGGCGGGGTGTTCTATGTGGTTGAGGACGAGTTTGGCTGCGCAGATGCCTTCTTGCGAGACGGGCTGAGCCATGGTGGTCAGCCCGAACGCGGGGCTCAAGTCGTGTCCGTCAATGCCGATGATTGAAATGTCGCGGCCGACCGTCAGCCCCATTTCGTGAATGGCTTGCATAGCGCCCATGGCCATTTCGTCTGAGGAGGAGAGGATGGCGGTGATGTCTGGTCGGCGGGCCAGGAGTCGCTGAGTGGCTAAATAGCCGTTGGATGCAGTCATAATCGTGACCGCTTCATCGAGTTCTGGGGCAGATTCCAGGCGAAACCGGCGCAGGGTGTTGAGCCAGCCCACCCGGCGGCGTTGGGTGGGTGCCACCGGGCATTTGTCGTTGGTCTGCCCCGACAAGTGCCCAATGTGCTTGTGGCCCATAGTAATCAGGTGTCGGCAGGCCCGGGCGGCAGTCTCCTCGTCGTCAATGCCCACAAAGTCGAAGCCAGGCTGTTGAACGGAGACAAACACGACCGGCACTCCCAGCGACCGCAGCTGGCGCTCCTCTTCCGGGTCGAAAAACAGGGAGAGCACAATGATGCCATCCACCTTGCCTTTGAGTACAGTGGGGTCAAAACGTTGACGTACAGGGCCTAAGTAGTCAGGCAAGGAGTAGACCAGGGCATCGTAGCCAGCCTCGCGTAAGGTCCGTTCGGAGCTCTCCAAAATCTTGCCAAAGAACCAGCGAGACATGTCGGGCTGAACCAAACCTATAGAATGCGTGCGGCCGCTGGCCAAGGAAGATGCGGTGGGAGAAGGGTTGTATCCCAAGGCTTGTGCGGTATCGAGAACGCGCTTTTTGGTCTCTTCCCCCACTCCGGGAAGGTTGCGCAAGGCCCTGGAAACAGTGGCTGTAGATACTCCCGTACTGCGCGCGACATCTTCGATATGTATATCCATACGCCCATTATCGATTCTGCCCCAAACAAGCGGGCTAGTCCAAATTTCTCTGTGATTATTGTCGAACACGCCGAGGCGGGAGCTTGCATCTGTCTGTCAGTCACATAAAATAGCAGCGCACAACGAATTCAGCGTGGCATTCGCGCGTTCGTGGGGAAAGAAACAAGACGCCAACCAGAGAGAACGTGGGGCCTGTAGTCGATGTATGTTGATTCTGCGGCGAATCAGAAGAGGAACAACTTCCGCTGGATTCTGCCTTATTGTAAGCCAGATGCGCTCAGGCTGGCGCTGGCGCTCTTCTTGTTTGCTGTCGAGAAGGTCCTGGTCATGCTCATGCCTATTTTGGCGGGAATGATTGTGGACCAGGTCATTACGCAGGGGCACCGGGACCGCCTGGGCCGCCTGTGCCTGGCCATGATTGCCGTCACCTTCGTGCGTACCATCTGCCGCTACACCTACCAGATTATGATGGAGCGCTTCGGCCAGAATTCCATCTACCGGCTGGTTTCGGACGAGTATGAGAAGCTGCACGACCTAGACTTCACCTACTTTAACCACACCCGCAACGGCGACATTATGAGCCGTCTGACCTCCGACACCGACGCTATCCGCCACTTCCTCTCCTGGGTGACCTACCAGGGCTTGGACTGCATCGTGCTCTTCATTGGCTCCCTGGCGGTCATGTTCACCATCGAATGGCGGCTGGCCCTGGCGCTCGCCTGCGTGACCCCCTTCCTCTTTTACTTCACCCGCGAGCTCTCCCGCCACGCGCACCCGCTCTTTTACAATATTCGCAACTCCCTGGCCCGCCTGAACTCCATGGTGGAGGAGAACATTGAGGGCAACCGCGTAGTGAAGGCTTTCGTACGCGAGCCCTTCGAGACCGAAAAGTTCGACGGCCACAACGACGATTACATGCAGCGCAACATGGCCTCGGCCTACAACTCCCGGCGCTACATGCCCTGGCTGGACGGCTGCTCCTACATGCTCCAGCTGATTACGCTGATTTTTGGCGGCTGGCTGGTCATCAACCACTACATGAGCCTGGGCGCCCTGGTCTCCTTCAACTCCTTCCTGTGGATGATTAACGAGCCGGTGCGGCAGTCGGGCTGGCTTATGAACGACGTGGAGCGCTTCAACGCCTCCTGCGTCAAAATCCGCCGCCTCCTGACCGCCAAGTCCAAGATTCGTGAGCGCCCTGACGCCCAGGAATCCGTCTCCCAGGCCGCGCTCGTGCGGGCCAAGGTCTCCGGGCAGGAGGCTCAGGCGGCTGAGCCGGAGAAGATTCGCGGCGAAGTGCGTTTTGACCACGTCTCTTTCGCCTTCCCCGACGACCCCGAGACCCCGGTCTTGAAGGACATCGATTTTTTGGCGCCCGCCGGCACGAAAGTGGGCATTTTGGGCGAGACCGGCTCGGGCAAGTCCACCCTGGTCAGCCTGATCGCGCGCTTTTACGACCCGAGCGTGGGCCATGTCGTGATCGACGGCATCGACGCCCGCGACTGGCCCCTGCAGACCCTGCGCAGCCAGGTCAATATTGTGGCGCAGGACACCTTCCTCTTCTCCGACACGATTGAGGGCAACATCGCCTTCGGCGCGCCCAGGGCCGACAACGACTACGTGCGCTCGATGGCTTCGATAGCTGGGGCGGACTCCTTCATCTCTGGCATGCCTCAAGGCTATGGCACGGTGGTGGGGGAGCGCGGTGTGGGCCTCTCGGGTGGGCAGAAGCAGCGCTTGAGCCTGGCTCGCGCCCTGGCCGACAACCCATCCATTTTGATTATGGATGACACCACTTCGGCCGTAGATATGGAGACCGAAGCGCAGATTCAGGAGCACCTGCAGCAGATGGCTGGCTCGCGCACAATTTTCACGATTGCCCACCGCATCTCTTCGGTCAAGGATTCCGACCTGATTTTGGTCTTGGACCACGGGCGCATCGTAGAGCGCGGCAACCACGAGAATCTGGTCAAGGCCCACGGCCGCTACTGGCAGATTTACCGCAAGCAGCTGGGCCTGCAGTCCGGGCAGTCCGTAGGTTTTGAGTGAAGATGAACGAGAGAGGAGGGAAGATGAGAGCAGGAACAGCGAGTATGAGAGCGCAAGGCAGAGGGCAACAGGCCAAGTCGCAAGGCCAGCAGCAGGCGCAGGCGGGGCAGCGCAACACCTTTCGTGAGGATGAAGATCTGGCTGAGCAGATTAACCTCAAAGATATTGCGCGTATCGGCAGCTATCTGAAGCCGTATGTGAAGGACGTGGTGCGCATTCTGCTGGTGGTGATCACCATGAGCTGCATAGCCGTCGCCATTCCCTACCTGACGAAAATTATGATCGACACGGTCATTCCCTCCGGCAGCATGGGTCAGCTGACGGCCCTGGGCGTAGGCTTCTTCGCTGCGATTGTGGTCTACGAGCTCTGCCATCGCTATCGGACCGTGGCCATCACGCGCGTGGGCCAGGAAATGCTCAAAGATATGCGCCGCGACCTCTTTACCCACATCCAGACCCTGCCCTTCTCCTACTTCGATTCGCGCCCGCACGGCAAGATTCTGATTCGCGTGGTCAACTACGTCAACACCCTCTCCGACACCCTGAGCTCCGGCCTGATTAACGTGATTGCGGACGTCTTCACCTTCTTCATTACGCTGATTGCCATGTTCCTGATTGACTGGCGGCTGACCCTGTGGTCGCTGATTCTCTTCCCGCTCCTGGTGGTCTGGGTGCTGGTTTTGCAGCACTTCCAGCGCCGGGCCTACCAGCGCCTGTCCAACAAGCAGAGCAACTTAAACGCTTACATTCACGAGTCCATCGCCGGCGTCAAAACCACGCAGACCTTCGTGCGTGAGGGCGAGCAGTTCGCCACCTTCCAGGAGCAGCAGGGGCAGGTGCGCAGCTCGTGGATGAGGGCCGTGCGCCTGCAAATGCTCATGTGGCCCGGCGTGCAGAACGTCTCGACCATCACAATTGCGCTGATTTATTATATGGGCATCATGGGCCTGGGCGGTGTGCAGGTCTCCACTGGTGTGCTGATTGCCTTCGTGGGTTACGCGAACAGCTTCTGGAACCCGGTTATCAACATTGGTAACTTCTACAACCAGCTCATCACCTGCTCCGCCTACCTGGAGCGCATTTTCGAGACCCTGGACGTGCGCCCCGAGATTGCAGACAAGCCCGGCGCCACGCAGCTGCCGCCCATCAAAGGCAAGGTGGACTTTAACGACGTGGTCTTCCGCTACGAACCTGGCGGCCGCGAGATTTTGAATCTGGTGGACTTCCATGTGCAGCCGGGCCAAACCGTGGCGCTCGTAGGGCCCACGGGCGCGGGCAAGACCACGATTGTGAACCTGCTCTCCCGCTTCTACGACGTGTCCGAAGGCTCCATCACTATCGACGACCACGACGTGCGCGACGTGACCCTGGAGTCCCTGCGCAGGCAGATGGGCGTCATGCTGCAAGACACCTTCATTTTCACCGGCAATGTGCGCGAGAACATCCGATACGGCAAGCTCGACGCGAGCGACCAGGAGATTGAGGAGGCCGCCAAGGCCGTGCACGCCCACGAGTTCATTATGGACCTGCCCGACGGCTATGAGACGCGCGTGGAGGAGCGCGGTTCCACCCTCTCGGCCGGTCAGCGCCAGTTGATTGCTTTTGCCCGCGTGCTCTTGGCCGACCCCCGTATCCTGATTTTGGACGAGGCCACCTCTGCCATCGACACGCGTACGGAAGAGGCCCTGCAAGCCGGTTTGCGGCACCTGCTCAAGGGGCGCACGTCTTTCGTGATTGCCCACCGTCTCTCCACGATTGAGGGCGCGGACCAGATTTACTACATTGACCACGGGCAGATTGTGGAGCACGGCTCCCACGAGCAGCTCCTGGCCCAGAAGGGCGCTTACTACCGCCTCTACGAGTCTCAGTACACCATGATTCGGGACGCGAACGGCGCGTGAGGAGGGCAGAGCTCGCCGGCCGAGGGTCCGCAGCAGGAGCTTGGCGAGCAGGGCGTGTGCAGCTCTGAGCGGCAGGTGGTAGGGGGTAGGTGGCAGGCAGCTTCGGCGGGTATTCGGCCCGATGTCATGCGGACCAGTAGAGTAGAAGCACAGCCCTTTCGGCTCAAATTGTTAGCGCTAACAATATACGGAAGCGCCGGCCAGTCCGGTCTATCAAGGAGGAAACGATGACCCAAGCGGGAAGTGCGGCGGCCCAGGCCAAGACTGGCGCGGAAAACGAGGGGGTCAGCGACCCCTACGGCTACCTCTTGGTGCACTTTATAGAGGACCCGGACGGCTACGCCGAGCGCATCTACCTGGACCTGTCCGAGGGCGACAACCCCGAGCGCTGGCACCCCCTTAAGGGCGGCCAGCCCATCCTCACCTCGAACCTGGGCACCACCGGCGTGCGCGACCCCTACCTGGTCCGCAACCCGCAGACCGGCCGGGTCTACGTGATTGCCACCGACTTGCGGGTCTACGGCGACGAACATTCAGGCGGCTCCGGCTGGGACTACTGGTCCCACCACGGCTCCACCAAGCTCGTCATCTGGCAAACTGACGACCTGATTCACTTCTCCGACCCCTGGCAGCTGGACGTTTCCCTGCGTCAGGACGGCTCCCATGCGCAGCTGGGTATGGCTTGGGCCCCCGAATGCCTGTGGGTGGACGACTTTTACGGCCCAGGCCAGGGCGCGTTCGTGCTCTACTGGTCCTCCAAACTCTTTGCGGACGGCGACAGTGACCACGCGGATCCGGCCGTCTACGACCGCGTGCTCTGGGGTGTCACGCGCGACTTTACGCAGGACACTTTCGTTTACGGCGGGGTGATGATTGACACCGGCGGCAACACCATCGACACCACCATGGTCCAGCGTCGCCTGCCTTCGGGCCAGCTGCGCACCTACCGGGCCACCAAAGACAACTCCTTCGGCGAGGGCATTTGGCTGGATTGGACCGACGAGCAGCGCTGGTGGCTGCCCGAGACCCAGTGGCAGGTGGCTCAGCGCAAGGTCGGGGCCCAGTTTGCGGTGGGCGGCGATCCCGGCGGCGTGGAAGGCCCGGCCCTCTTCGTCTCGCACAGCCAGGACCTGTGGTACTTGTATGTAGACGTGATTCCCTCCATCGGCTACCGGCCTATGGTCTCGGCCAATCCCGATCAGGGCTTCCGCGCCCTGGAGTCCCCGGACTTCCTGATGGCCCCCACACCAAGCATGGCGGTGTGCTCTCCCTGGAGCGGGCCGAGTACGAGCGCTTGCGACCCCTGACCGACATGGCCTGAGCTTGGGTCTGGGACTGAGCCGGACCCGCGCCTGAGTCTGAGCCTGGGCCTGAGCCTTTGCCTGAGTCTGAGCATGAGACCTGCGCAGAACCAGCAACCACAGCAAATAGTGTACAAATTCAAATAACGAGTAGACTGAGAGCACGCTCAAATCAGCGTGGCAAAGGAGCAAGAATGACCAAGGCTTGGCGCCCACCGATGGGCTGGAATAGCTGGGATTCATACGGCACGACCGTCAACGAGCAGGAGGTGCTGGCCAACGCGCAGACCATGCACGACCGCCTGCTGGAGTCCGGCTGGAACACCCTAGTCGTTGACATTGCATGGTATGACCCCACGGCCAGGGCCCACGGTTACAACGAGAATGCCCCGCTGGTCTTGGACGAGTACGGCCGCCAGCTGCCCGACCCCCAGCGCTTTCCCTCGGCTGCGGACGGCGCCGGTTTCAAGCCCCTGGCCGACCAGATTCACGCCCTGGGCCTGAACTTCGGCATCCATGTGATGCGCGGCCTGCCCCGCCTGGCCGTAGAGCGCGACCTGCCCATCTTCGGCACCCCCCACAGTGCCAGCCAGATTGCAGACAAGACCCATGTGTGCTCTTGGAATCCCGACAATTACGGCATCGACCACTCCCAGCCCGGCGCCCAGGCCTGGTACGACGCGCAGGTGGACCTCTTCGCTCGCTGGGGCGTGGACTACCTCAAAGTGGACGACATGCAGACCCCCTTCTACTCGGAGGAAATCGCCTCCTACGCGGCCGCGATTGAGAAGGCCGAGCGCGCCCACGGCTGCGAGATGATCCTCTCCCTTTCGCCCGGCGGCTGGGTGCCCACCACGCATGTGGACTTTTTGCGGGAGCACGCGCAGATGTGGCGCATTTCCGACGACCTGTGGGACAAGTGGTCCGACGTCTACCAGCAGTTCACCCGCCTGGCCCGCTGGGCACCCTTGCAGCGCAACGGCGGCTGGGCTGACGCGGACATGCTACCCCTGGGGCACATTGGCCTGCGGGCTGAGCGCGGCGACGACCGTCAGTCCCTGCTCACTCCCGACGAGCAGCGCTCCCTCCTGACCCTGTGGGCCATGGGCCGTTCCCCGCTGATGGTGGGCGGCGACCTGCCTACGAGCGAGAGTTCGACCCTGGACCTGCTGGCCAACCCGGCCCTGGAGGAGGTCACGGCTGGTTCGCAGGGCAACTGCGAAATCATCCGCGAGCGAGTCGACGCCGAGTGGGGCAAGGACGAGACCTACCTGGGCGACCAGATTGTCTGGAAGGCTCAGGCCGCTGACTGGGGCGACGGCAGCCCATCCGCCCACGCTGGCGGCTTCTACGCGGCCCTCTTCTGGACCGGCTCCGAGCCCCGCGAGTACTCCGTAGCCCTCCAAAGCATCGTCGGCATCTCCAAAGCCTCCCAGCCCTGGACCCTCGCCAACCTCTGGGGCGGCCTGGAAACACAAGAGTGTGACGCCCGCATCGAGGGTAAAGGCCCCGACCGAGTCATCACCGCCACCCTCCCGGCTCACGGCACCGCCTGGCTATCCCTAGACCCCGCCGATTCCGAGGAGTGAGATACGAGGCGCGATTAAAAACTGCAGAAGCCGATACATTACGCTTGTGTGAGATAGTGGCGGCGAATACGGAGCTTGCAGGAGACATAAGGATGAATACGATACGCGAAGCGGATCTCCTGGCCGAGTTTGGCCTGACCAGTCACGAGCTCGATGAAGATGCAGCCGCAATTGAGGACGAGAGCACTGACGATAAGCTCGTTAGCCCCGTCTACTATGACTTTCACCTGAAGGCGGCTAACGAAGAAAATATGGTCTCCGTGACGCTGCGGATGCCAGAAAAGCTCTTGGAAAAGACCGACCAAGCTGCGGTACGGTACCACATCAGCCGCAGCGAATACGTGCGCCTCCAACTTGCGCGAGCCTAGTTAAAGTCGACTGAGACAAAGAATTTGCGCCTAGCTAAGGCGTTTATTATTGACTGCGATACATCGCTGTAGCCAAGATGCCTCTTGAGCGTACGACTTAGTTGTTGCTATGAGCTATGAGCGGCGGCGGAAGAGCTTTTGGAAGAAGGATGCTTTGCTGGGCTGGATGCTGGTGTAGGCCAGGGTGGCTTCGGGTGCTTCAGTGGCTTCGGGTGATTCGAGCGACTCGAATAGCACGGGTGACTCGGTAGGTTCGGATTGGTTGGCCTGCCGGGCTGGCTGGGCTGGCTGGGCCTGCCGGTTTTGCTGGTTGGGCTTGGCTCGGAAAGCCTGGACCAATTGGCGCTCGGTGCTGTCGAACGTTTCGGAAGTGAAGAGGCGCTCGCCGGTGTGGTCGCTGTACTCGTCGGTTCCGATGGTGGAGAGCAGAACGTCGGTGGGGTCGAACCAGTCGGGGCCTACCTGCTGCCCGCCGCTGATCTGGTCCACGGCCTGCGACATCTCCTGGTGGTAGTCCGCCACGGTATCGCTGAAGTCAGTGAGCTCAGAGTAATCGATGTAAACGCTCGCGTCTGGGTGGGTGCGGGCCTGCTCGGTAATGAAGCCAATGAAGCGCTGGTACAGGCCAACGAGCGGGCTGTGCTGCTCGGCAATGTAGGGCTTGTGCGCCTCCAAATTGCTGGTGAAAGCGCCTATGGGAACGCTCACTTCGCCTAGCTGATTGCTGTAAAACCACTCCGAATAAGCGTCAGAGTAGTCGTCCTCGTCAGCGTAGTCCGCCTCTGCGGGCTCGGTCAGGGTCTGCGCACGCTCGATTTGGGCTTTCATCGGCTCGCTCAGCGTGCCCAGCAGCCAAAATAGCGGGAAATAAGTCACGCCTTCCAGCAATTCGGTCGTTTCCCCGCCAGCGTCTTTCAGCAGCAAAGAGGTCCTGTTTCCCATAACGTTTTCCAATTCACGCCAGTGCCGCGCCCGCGCGCAGCAGTCAACATCCCCAATATTCCAATTATCGCATACCCGCCGGCCCCTGGCTCGTACAGCCTTTCCTAGTGGAGGCGATTGACCCCAGCAATCCCAAGGCCTGGCAGTAGGCGGCCCGGCGTTCCCCTCTCTCAAACTTGGGCGAATACCTCACCTCCTTCCTGGACGACCTATACCCCGCATTCACCAAAACCCGCCCCGGCTCCGACTACAACCTCGCCCTCTACATGGCCCTATGAGTGCTACTGCCCGGCGGCATCGCGGATTTGGCCTAGTTTTAGGGATACTTGGAGGACGAAAGCTTCGCGGGGGTTGGTGGGGTCCCAGCCGGTGATTTTGACGGACTGTTTGAGGCGGTAGCGCACGGTGTTGGGGTGGACGCTCAGTTTGCTGGCGGCGAGCTCTAGGGAGCGGCCGCAAGTGAGGAAGGTGCTCAAGGTGGTGAGCATAATCTGGTGGGGGTCGCCCTGGCGCAGGCGCAGGTAGGCTTCCCGGTAGAGCTGGTCGGCCGCGAATTGGTCGCCCACTAGCGCCCGCTCGGGCAGCACGTCGTCGGCTTGCAAGGGGCGTACTGCTCCGCCTGCGAAGGGCACGTCGGCTGCGGCAGGCGCCACTCGATAGGTGGTGAGCGCGGCCTGTATCGTTTCGGCTGCCCCCTCCACATTCTGGCGCAGGGGCCCAAGCACACGGGCGCGCTCTGGGAGAAGAAATGGAGAAGACCGGCACTCACCTCTTCTGGGCTGCCCTGGCTGCGCGGGTCTACGAGCACAATGGTCAGGTCGTTGTGGTCCGAAACCAGGCACTGGCCGCCAATGGTCTGCACTTTGCGGCGGATGCGACTGGCGATGGCGGAGGAGCTGAGCTTGCCGCTGCGCCTGAGCTTGCCCACCAATGCGAAGCAGGAGTAGGCGCTGGGCCATCCTAAGACTGCCATTTGCGAGGCGACCTTGCTGTCGGCCGTGCCTTGGGCCAGGCTCTCCATGGCGAACGTCTCGGTGCGCACATTCCAGTTTTCGCGCATTTCGGCGGTGTCCGCGTAAATGGCGGCGGCGGAGAAGGCCACTTCGCGGGCGTAATACAAGATGGCATCGAGGGTCTGGCGCTCGTGGCCGGGTTGGGCGAAAGCGGCCACATTGCCTTCGAGCAGGTCCACAATCACGCGCGTCACGTCGAGCGTCTGGCGCAGGCTCACCACTTGCGTGAATTCGAGTGGGGCGATGAAGAAAATATGGTCAATTGAGGGGCGGGGCGCATCTTCAGCGGCAGAATCGGCCTCCAGCTCGTCCAGCCAGGAGACGAAATTCGCTACTGCCGTCTCAATAACTACGTTGAGTGTGGTCTTGTCGTCGTCTGCCAGGGATTGGTACCAGGGCAGGGTTTCACTCAGATGATCCTGGGCCTGCTGCAAAATCTGCTGGACTGGAGCGGGCAGGGGCTGCTGGTCGGGGGTGCCGCGCAAGGGCAGGTTGCTGCGGGTGCTTTCGCCAAAGAGGGCGGCGGTATCGGAAGGGCTACTTTTGGCTTTAGACCGCCATTGCAGCACATGCCACAGGTTGTGCTCAACCTCGGACCCACTTGCGCTGCGGCTCTTGCTCTTGGCCGGTTTGCGGCTGCTTGAGCGATTCGATGATGCCCCAGATTTACTCATGCCTTTAGCTTAGCCACCCGAGGCGGTGCTGGTAAACAATTACTCAACAGATGGAATCGAATTTGTGGGAATGTACAAAACATGCCGGACCGTTTTGTAGTCGGCGAACTTTTGGGCGGCGGCGGGCCTGATTAGTTTGGTGACTTGTGTATCAGCGAGCGCAAGAGGTGGATCAAGAGGCGGGGCGGGGCATTTGCACGCCCGCGCTCAGCTCAGTCTGCCTGATGGACAGCGTGGATTCCACCAATAGTTACTTGGCTCGCACATTGAACGCTCTGCCGGGCGAGGATGCCCGCGAGCGCGTGTTCCGCCTGGGTCAGCAGCCGGGATGGCAGTCCTTGCAAGCGCAGGGCGGTCAGAGCGAGAGACCAGCATTTCCGCTCCTGCTCGCGTTAGCTATCGCTGACCAGCAGACCCGCTGCCGGGGGCGTTTGGATCGCGTTTGGTACAACCAGGCTGGTCAGTCATTCCTGGCATCTTGGGCTGCTGCTCTGCCTACCGATTCGCTGACGGGGCCTACTGCTGGCTGGCTTCCGATGGCCGTCGGCATGGCAGTTATCGGCGGGCTTGAAGAGACGCTGACGGGTTGCGGCGCTCACAATCTGACCGGGGTGAGCTCGAGCCAGGCCCTGCTCTTGAAGTGGCCCAACGATCTGTTCTGCTCGGGTCGCAAGCTGGCGGGCGTACTCTGCGAGGCGCTGCCAGTGGGGCGGCAGTGGTCCGTACTCGTGGCGGGAGTAGGGCTCAACCTCTTCGTGCCTGCGCCTTCGCTGCCCACGCTTGAGTCCACTTCCCTGCAGCACAGCTACGGGCCTCTGCCGGAGTATGAATCTTTGAGAAACCAGCTGGCAGTAAGCGTGAGCGAGCACATGAGCCGAGAGTTGGGTGCGCTCGCCCAGGGCGGTGCGAACGAGCGGTTGCAGGCCTGCCAGAGCTTGCGGGAGCGGGTTACCGAGCGCTCCTGGACCCTGGGCAAGCGGGTGGAAGTGCGGCCGGTGGCCGGTCCGAGCGTGGTGGGCACGGCCTTGCAGATTGCGGCGGATGCCTCCCTGCTGGTGGAGACGGACAGTGGCGAGCAGCTGCGGGTGTCGACGGCGGATGTGGGCGTGCTGCCCAGCCTGCCGACCGCCGACCACTCGGCAGGGCATACGTAGAGCGAGCTGAGCTCAGATTGGGTGGGTCGGATTGAGACCCGAGAAGCTGGGCGAGAACCTTGTAGGGCTTTGTAGGGCTTTGTAGGGCTGTATAGGGCGATGTAGAGCAGGTTGAGCGCGGGAGGATTCATGAAAAAGCTGCTGATTGCGAACAGGGGCGAGATTGCCCTGCGGGTGGTGCGCACGGCCCAGGAGATGGGCATTGCCACCGTTGCTGTTTACGCCAACCAGGACCGGGACGGGGCCTACGTGCGCATGGCCGACGAGGCCTACCTCCTGCCTGGCGAGACCAACAATCAGACCTACCTGAACGAGGACGCAATACTGGAGTTGGCCCAGCGCTCTGGGGCCGATGCGATTCACCCCGGCTACGGGTTCCTCTCCGAAGTGCCTTCCTTTGCGCGCAAAGTCGCCGAAGCGGGCCTGACCTGGGTGGGCCCGTCAGCTCAAGTACTCGAAGATTTAGGCGACAAGATTCAGGCTTGCAAGGTGGCTGAGCAGGCTAAAGTACCGGTGGTGCCGGGCTTGAGCGAGCCGGTGAGCGACATCCGCGACCTGCTGGCCTTTACTGCGCGGGCAGGCTATCCGGTCATGATGAAGAAGGCGGACGGCGGCGGCGGGCGCGGCATTACGCTCATTCACGACGACGACGAATTGCGTACTTTTTACATGAATCACGACGCCCTACAAGGCGGCGATTTAGACGACTATTTCATTGAAAAATTCGTGGACCGCGCCCGGCATGTGGAGACCCAGTCCGGCCGGGACTGCCACGGCTCCTTCACCGTCTACTCCACCCGCGACTGCTCCCTGCAGCGCCGCAACCAAAAGCTCGTGGAGGAGGCCCCCGCCCCCTACCTCTCGTATGTGGTGACGTCCAAGCTGGAGGAGTACTCCCGCAGGCTCTTTGACGCTGTGGGCTACGTGGGCCTGGGCACCTGCGAATTCCTGGTGACACCGCTGGAGAAAATTTACTTTTTGGAGGTGAACCCCCGCCTGCAGGTGGAGCACACGGTGAGTGAGGAAGTGTGCGGGCTGGATCTGGTGCGCGAGCAGCTGGTCATCGCTTCCGACGGGCCGATTACGCGGGCTCCTGCCCCCCGCGGGCACTCCTTCGAGCTGCGGATTACCTCCGAGGATCCGGCGACCAACCTGACGCCGAGCTCAGGCACGATTGAGGCCCTACGCTGGCCTTCCGGGCCTGGTATTCGCATTGATTCGGGCGTGGACTTGGGCGACACGGTCTCTCCGCGCAACGATTCCATGATGGGCAAGCTGGTGGTGACCGCCCAGACCCGCGAGGCCGCCGTCGCCCGTGTCCGCCGCGCCCTGCGGGAGACGAGCGTGGAGGGCGTACCGACCCCCATCAGCCTCTACCAGCAGATTTTCTCCAACCCCGCTTTTACCGCCGAGCGCGGGCATAAGTTCGACATTTCGACCAAGTGGGTGGAGCGCAACTACCTGACTATGGAGCCGCAGACCGTGAAAGCCGGGCAGCCTGCATCCGTCTCTGGCGGCGACGGGCAGGAGCAGGGGGAGGCGGTTGAGACCTTCAATATTGAGGTGGACGACAAGCGGGTGACGCTCACCCTGCCCCAGGAGCTCCTGGCGGGCCTTGCGCTCGCAGGGGCTGCGGGCGGCGGGCAGACAGCCGGTTCACGCGCTCGGCAGCCCCT